>CALBBQ010000001.1 GCA_937926785.1 uncultured Bacteroidales bacterium
TACGGTGTAATCTCTGAAATTATTGGTTTGATTATCGTACACATGGGTAGGGTTTACCAGGGCGGAACTGGCACCATCGCCAAAATCCCAGCTGTAGGTGTTAACCACCCCTCCTGGGTTGGTTGACGCAGGCGAAGTGCTGTTAGTGAAAATGACACTGCTCAGGTTGCAGTACTGTGCCTGTGGAGTGGTAAAGGCCGCATTTACTTCAGGAAATACACGAATCGTTTTGGAAACGGTTTGGCTGCAGCGGTTGCCGCTGTTGAACACCTTAAGTTCGATATTATAGTCAATATAGGTATTGGTGGTATTAGTGAGTATCAAAGTGGTGTCGCGGCCGGTGGTTTTGAATAGCGTGCCATTTAAACGCCACTCGTAACGGGCAGTATCGCCCACGCTCAGATTATCAATATTTACGGTAACAGGCGAGCAGCCATTGGAGACATTAACGGCAAAGTTTGCCTCAAAGAAAGAGTAAATGGTAATGGCAGCTGTTGCGGTATCGCGACACATAAAGGGCGATGTTGCAATCATCCGCATGCTGTAGGTGGTATCGCGCGGCAAGGTGTTGGTGAAAGTATGCACCACGGAACCAGTGGGGTTACTGGTAACCTGATTCATGCCATCGCCAAACTCCCACAGGTAGGAATCGGCAGTATTACTCGAAGAATTATTGGTAAAGGTTACCGTTTGAGGGTTACACCCCTGGTGTGTTGCAGGAGTAAAGTTAGCGTTTATACTTGGGTAAACGGTAATGTACTTTTCATAGACCTCGGAACAATAATCGGCATTCTTAGCCAAAAGAACAACCCTATAGGTGATGGCCGAGTCGGTATTGTTCTGAAATGTATGGGCAAAGGTAAACGGGCTTGGCGGAGAGGGATCAGGAGTTGCGGGGTCGGTGTCGTATTTCAGGTAGGCAGTACCATCGCCAAAGTCGTAACGCCAATAGGTAATTCCGGTCGATTTATCCTCGAAGTTAACCGTAAGTGGGGCGCAGCCCTCCACCTTATCGGTGGTAAAGCTGGCGCTGAGTGGTGTGGAAACCAGCACATCGATGAATGCGCTATCGGTCATATCGCAAGCACCCGAAACCACCACCTTATACTTGGTATTCACCTTGGGGGTAGCCCAAGGTAGCTGCGCGTTAGGATCGCTCAAGGTGCTATCGGGGCTCCAAAGGTAATCGGTGCCCCCATAAGCGTATAGCCGAACGGGATTACCGTAGCAGGTTTTTAGCACCTCGGAGTTAGTTCCGGCTACTACGGCCTGAACATCAAGCTCATTGTAATCGGAGAAGTAGCCGTAGAAACATCCAGAAATGGAGCCGCCATTTACTATACCCACGTGGAAAATATCGTTGGTATTCTCTATGAAATGGCTGCCTATTGCAATTTGGGCAGTACTAAAGGGACCAAAGCGTGCTACGCTCCATTGTGAACCGGGAATGCCAATGAACGATGCAGGGGGGAACAAGTCGTTACGAGGGACACCATCAAATAAAAAATTTGATTCTGCTCCCTTACGAACCATGAGTATCATATAAAAGTTTTCCGCTGAGGTACGGGCAAAGGCTACCTGTGTGCTTCCGGTACAAATATCAATGGGCGGGAGTATTGCTCCCCCTTGCTCACACCCAAAACCACCAATATGCCAAACGTAAACGGGCTTATCGGATACAATTCGGTAGTATGCTTCAGTTGCAGGGATTTGGTAGTATAGCTGCTGACTGGCATTAATGGATGTTGATGCAACCACTCCTCCCGCTGTATTATACACAGTAACATTTGTTCCGTTCTGGGTGCCTAAGATGTATATATGGTCATGATTATCTAAAAAAGTACGGATTACTGCATACTCCTTTCCGATAATGGTAGTAGGAACTATCTGGTCGCCGGCAATATCGTAACATCCACCGGATGTGTGGTAGAATGAGTCATCCTTGAGAGTTATGGCTATAGGTTTTGTTGAGGTTATCCTGGTTCCTCTAATCTTAAAAGCAGTTGTGGTGTTTTTCCCCCTGGGAAATAGCGAAAAGGTTTCACCCCGGTTTAGGGTTTTATTGAATGTTCCTCCAGCAGGGACATTGGTCATAGGGTTACCATAAGAAGCCTGAATTCCTGCTGGTAACTGAAATGTTACAATCGTATTATCCTCTGTGGCAACAACATCAATAGCGCTTGGGGTGTCCATTATGCTTGTATTATTCCCGTGGGTTTGAAAAGGTGCAAAAAAATCGGTACCTAATGCATTACGCCCCTTTAGCGCCCATATGTCCTTGTTATTCTGCCGGGAAATTTCCCAGTATGCGGTAATGGGATTTGTAGAGGTTATCCGGATGCCAAACCTATTAATGCCGGAGGCATTTAAAGGCTTGTTCTCCAACCTATTAACATCAACATAACTACCTAGTGGATATGACGTATTTATTGGTATGGCATTGCAATCTGGAACTCCGAGATTATTTCGATCAACTATCCAGCACGTTAAATTCTCTACATAAAAGCTATTGGCAGGCATACTAAATACAATATCAGGGAAACCTGAGGGATTTGTAACAGGATCGTACTGGTTGGCCGGCATACTAATGGTTATGGTTGCAGGCAAAAGGCCGGTGGAAAATTTAAAGTAGGCATTAGCTCCACCGGGATGGTAATGGCTAAGGGTAACCTCAGGCACCACAAACCAGAACTCGGTATCGGTTTGGGCATGGGCCCTTAGAGCTACAAAATTTAAGCAGAAAAACAGTATCCAGTATTTAATGGTGCGCTTAAACATCTTCTTAGATCATTTCATTCATCGACAAATTTATTATTTTTGTTTACATTTTACGTTCGTTTGTCAGTAAATGTTATAGATTAATCAAAATCAGCAGAAATAAGCTATAAAACTAATACCCTAAAAAATTGTTAATGCAGTCATCAACCTATTTATAAATATAACGTAAAAATTATTTAGCGGTTTACTAAGTTTTGACTATCTTACGAATTAAAACCATAAATGGCGGGTATATGAAAGTAAAAGATATAATATTGAATATTGCGCTTTGCATAATAACAACAAACGCTGCAAAAGCACAAACCTACCTGAGCGAAGGTTTTGAAAGCGGAACCAAGCCAACAGGATGGACAGAGGAATACGTTTCCGGTACCGAACCCTGGCGCTACCGTAACGGTGGGCATAGCCCAAACGACAACAACTGGACCGTGCCAGCTTGGCAAACCGACATAACCCGCAACCCTCCAAGTGCCCACACCGGCACCTACAACGCAATCTTTTTCAAGCAGAGCACCAACCATGAGCGTACAAAACTTATTACTAAAGCCATAAATCTTGAAGGAGCCACGCAACCGGAACTGAGTTTCTGGTTGTGCCAGGTTCCCTGGACCTTCTCAGGCAATACCAACTGGGACTACCTCAGGGTTTACTACAAGCGAAATATTGCCGATAGCTGGACACTTCTTCAGGAGTTCCTTGACCCTATTCCGGAATGGACACAGTTCAAGATCAACCTACCCAACCCGAGCAGTACATACTATATAGCCTTTGAGGGGCAAACCTACTGGGGATTTGGAACCTGTATTGATGACGTGGAGGTGATAGAAAAGGGAATACAGCCCCGCTACGTGAGCGAATTCACGGTGGTACACCCCGACTATACCTTTATTCCCAGCGGCTCAAAAAAAGAGCCAATCCTCCGCTTGGGTTTTAAAATCTTTGGAAATACGGGAGCCGCAACCCTGAACACCATAGTTATTAAATCGAAAAACAGTAACGACAACGATATTGAAACCAATGGTGTTAGGCTCTACTTTACCACAACAGCCATACTCGATACCCTTACCCCGCTATCGACCGGCAAATCGTTTCTGAACGGAACGGCAACATTCAGCAACATCAACCACAACCTACCCAACGGGCAATCGTATGTGTGGGTTACCTACGATATAAAACAGGATGCACAGCACGGGAACATCGCCGATGCCATGATCGATGCATTCAGCGTTCAGGTTAGCGACTCGTTGTATCCAAAGTTGAATGAAGACCCCGTAGGGAGCAGGCTAATTTATGAAACCATCTTCCGCGATAACTTCGATGCCACCAACAACTGGACTCTTAGCGGAGAATTTGAGGTAAACACACCCCAAGGTCTTGGAGGCTTTGCTGGCAACCCTGACCCAACATCGGCTTACAGCGGCATAAAGGTGCTGGGAACTGATCTAACGGGACTTGGAAGTGCATTAGGCGATTACGAAAACAATCTATCCGAGGCTGCTGCGTATAAGGCCATATCACCTACCATCAATGCGCTCTTCTACAAAGATTTAAAACTCTCGTACCGAAGGTACCTGAACATTGAGGTTTGGGATAGAGCCACAGTTGACGTGAGTAAGAACAATGGAAGCACATGGAACAATATATGGTACAACAACAACTACTTTACCGATAACCTTTGGACAAAAACCTCACACGATGTCCCCTCAAACATCTCACGATCCAGCCAGCTTAGGTTCATGTATAAGTTAGGCCCCACAGATTATTACACCACTTACTCGGGCTGGAACATCGATGATTTTACCGTTACAGGTGATTATATCACCAAGGATGTTGGGGTAGTGGAATGGGTTTATCCACTCTCGGGCTGTGGACATACGGCTTCCGATAGTGTAATAGTTAAGGTGGCCAACCTGGGGGCCGAACCCTCACCTGCATCAATACCTGTCCAGTACTCATTCAATAACGGGGTTACCTGGACTACCAACTACCTTAACCAGGTAATTGCCCCAGGCGATACCGTTGAGTTTACCTTTAGCACAAAGGTAAACCTTTCAACACCGGGCGTCAAACAAATCAGGGCGCGCACCCGCCTAACGGGTGATGAAGACCCATCAAACGATGGCATATCGGGGCAAATCTACATTGTTCCAACCTATACCCTACCCTATACCGAGACCTTTGAAGCCAACAACGGCTACTGGCGACAATTTGGTAACCCGATTTGGGAATGGGGGATGATATCGAAACCCGGAATGACTGGCGGCACAAAAGCCTGGGCTACCAGTTTAAGCCAGAACTACGGTTCCTTACTTTCAGGCTCAACCGATACCATATTCTTCGACGATTTTGAAACATCCAAGGGATGGACTTTTACCGGTGAATTTGAGCGGAACCAGATTACCATGCAATGGGACACCATACCTACATACTCATACAGCGGCCAGTACTGCATGGGAACTGACCTGAGCAGACAGGGGGTACACAAAGGAATGTACGAGCCCAATGCAACCTGGTATGCGCAATCGCCTGCTATTGATGTTACCAGCTACAATAGTTTAACCCTTTACGCATGGCGCTGGCACAAGCTAATGGAAGGCGATACGGCCCTGGTTCAGGCCAGCAGCAATGGCTCAACATGGGAAACCATATACTCAACCAATGGTTTAGCTATTAATCATGAGAACTGGGATATTGACACCATACCCATACCCGACAGCCTTACAAACTCGGGAACCCTGTACATCCGTTATGTGCTTAAATCGAATGACGATGCCAATGTGGCTGAGGGAATAAATTTAGATGATATATGGATAACCGGCAGACAGTTTAATACCGAAACGGCCTGGCTGCAAAGCCCCTGTTTCGACTTTAGCGGGGTAACCAACCCGATAATAGATCTAAGTATCTTTAATAGGACCGAGCCTGAGGTTGACGGAACTACCCTTTACTACTCCACCGATAATGGTGCAACCTGGCAACACGTTGGCAACAGTGCCACCCACGACCAGTACTTTAACTGGTACACCGATAGTCTGGTAAGCGCACTTGGCGTTGATGGCTGGAATGGATTGGGAACAGCCTGGGAGCGCACACGCCATGAATTACCTGCTATACTAGCAAACCAAAATAGGGTTATTTTCCGTTTAGGATTTAAAGCCGATAAGGCCAACAACAATTTCGGCGGCACAGCTATTGATAATTTTAAACTATACGAAGCCCCATTTGATGTTGGTGTAGAGAGCATCCTGAGCCCATCAACAGCCTGCGACCTAAGCGCCAGCCAATCCGTACAGATTAGAATCAGAAATTACGGAATACGCCACTTGCAAACGGGTGACACCATTTCCGTTGGCTTAAACCTTGCACACAGCATGGTTCCCGATGCCACTAATGAGAATATTATCTTAACCAGCCCCTTGGCTGTTGGTAATCATGTTGATTACACATTTGTAAAGAATTTCAACATGAATGTCAGCGGCGATTACACATTAACAGCGTACACTGATATAGAAACCGACCCGTATTTCTACAGCTCAACATCTAACGATACGGCCACCACTATTGTCACCGTACAAAAACCCTACGTGGAGCTGGGGGCCGATATCTGGACACACCAACCCGACACGGTTGTGCTTAATGCCACTAACCCCGACCCGCTGGTAACCTATAAGTGGTACAAAGCGCCTGATAAATCAACCGTAATTGCCACCACCTCAACCTATTCGGTAACCGATCCCAATGGTGGCAAATACTACGTGCTACTTGAAAACACCATTCCCTGCCAGGCGTGGGATTCCATTACCGTTCATCGGCTCATCCGCGATGTGGGTATTGCTGCCCTCAATAGCCCTGTTAATTCCTGTGAACTTTCGGACAAAACACCTCTCAAGGCATACATCAAAAATTTTGGTACCGATACCCTAACCATTGGCGACACCCTGGAAATGGGCTTCATCTTTAATGCACAACCCAAGGTTGATACAACCTGGGCAATGAATACAACCCTGCTTCCTGGCGACTCAACTATTTTTGTGTTTGCCGATAGCCTGGATATGCAAGCAATAGGTGCTTACAACCTTAAAGTTTGGGCAACCGTTGACCTTGATAACGATGCCACAAACGACACCCTTGCGGTAGCTGTGAATGTTTGGGGTTACCCTTCGTACGACCTAACACCAGACACCGTAAAAGTTACTGCAGTATCCTATACCGTTGATGCCGGAGCAGGCTGGGATGCCTACTACTGGCACAACGATGGATCAACCAACCAAACCTTTGTTCAAACCCAAACCGGATGGGCTAAAGTTACCGTGTACGATACACATGGCTGCCCTGCAACCGATTCGCTGTTTGTTGACCTTACATTCTCCGACATCACCATTGATACCCTGCTTGTGCCCCAAACTGCCTGTGAGATCACCGGAACGGTTTTCCCAAAAATCATTATTCGGAATGCAGGAACTACTATAATTTACTCAGGAAACAATATCGACTTGAAATACTGGGTTAACGGCGATTTAAAGGATTCCCCCACCCTAACCCTAGACTCCGACTGGAACCCCAATGAAACCAAAGAAATCATTTTTGGTACGGGAATCAGCATGGAAACAGCTGGTACATATAGCTTCACCTTTACAGCGAAAAACGCATCCGACAACAAACCCGAAAACGATACCCTAAAAAGAGTTATTCAGGTTTATGGATACCCGTTGCTTGAATTGGGCGACTCCATTTTTACCCGAAACACCAGCTATCTGCTGGATGCCGGCCCCGGACGTGACAGCTACCAGTGGAACACCGGGCAAACCACCCAAAGCATAACGGTTGACTCATCGGGTATGTATAGGGTTACAGTTACCGAGAATGGAATTTGCTCAACCACCGACTCGGTGTATGTAACCTTCCTTAAGCACGACTATGCAATTACTCAGGTGGTTAATCCTACTACATCGTGTAGTACTCCTGTCAAACAAACCGTTACCCTTAAATATACCAACATTGGAAACGATACCCTAAAAGCTGGCCAACAGGTTAGGTTTGGCTACCAGATCAATGAGAGCTACTTTGCCGAGGAGTCATACACCCTGACCGCCAATCTAATCCCGGGACAATTCACAACCTACAGCTTTGCTGATAAAATCGACCTGTCGCTCCCGGTTACGCGTAGCATGATTGCCTATGGTATTTACACGGGTGATAGCAACCCCTCAAACGACACCCTTTTCACTTCGTTTACCATAAACGAATCGCCCGAGGTGGACTTAGGTCCCGACAGAATTGACCGTAGCGGCAGTGTAACACTCGATGGAGGTGAAGGGACAGGTTATACCTACCTGTGGCAGGATAACTCTACCGACCGGTTCTACTTTGTAGAGAACACCGGAACCTACTGGGTTACTACCTCTGCACCCAACGGCTGTTTCGATAGGGACACGGTTCACATCACCGTACTTCGTCCCGATTACAGGGTATCGGCAATACTCTCGCCAAACACATCTTGTACGCTGGGCAATGCTGAAACCGTTCAGATCGAAATTGAAAATGTTGGAACAGACACTATCCTAACAGGTCAAAGCATTTTTGTATCGTACGAGGTTGATGACATACTCCAGCAGACTGAGGCAATTACCATGACCTCCAAATTCAATCCGGGCGATAAGTTAACCCATAACTTCACAAAGCCATTCAACTTTAGCACTCCGGGTTCGTATTCCATAAAAGCTTACACCACCTTCAACGGCGATATCAATCCTTTCAACAACTCATCAACTAAAACCATTCAGGTATGGGGATTACCTGACGTTAACCTTGGTCCGGACACGGCCATCTGCCAGGGTAGCTCCATCACTTTGGATGCCGGAGCTGGACATTCCTCCTACCTGTGGAACACCGCAGCCACAGCGCGTACCATTAACGTATCAACCTCGGGAATATACTGGGCTGAAGTTTCTGACTCACATGGATGTATATTCCGCGATTCCATTTCCATTAGCATTAACCCTCTGCCTACCGTTACGCATGCCCCACTCGATGCGGTATGCGCCAATGAACCGGAGTTCACCATCACAGGAGGAAATCCATCAGGAGGACTATACAGCGGGCCAGGTACAAATGTTACTACGTTCATTGCAGCAAATGCAGGGGTTGGCACCCACACCCTCACCTACACCTACACCGATGCTAACGGGTGCAGCAACACCGCTAATGTAGATATTACCGTTCACCCATTGCCTTCGGTTGACCTAGGTCCAAATCGCTCCATAACAGCTCCCATTACACTTGATGCCGGAAGCGGGTTTGTATCGTACCTATGGCAGGATAACTCCACCAACCAAACCTTTTTGGTTGAACAAACCGGTTTATACTCCGTAACAGTAACCGACAACAACGGCTGCCAGGGCAACGATGAGGTTTACATCACGTTCCTTGAAACTTTAGACGTGATAGTATCCGATCTCCTCTCTCCCGTTAATAAGTGTTACGACAACCAAACTTCACAGGTAGTAGTGGAACTTATGAATAGGGGAACCAAAACTTTTACCCCGGGCGAGACTATAGATGTTAACTACTTCATAGGAAATGCAAGCCCAGTTAAACAGCAACACACCTTTACCGCCAACTTTGCCAAAAACGATAAGATTCAGTTCACCTTCACCACTCCCATTGCGCTGAGCACGGGTCAGTTTAAGTTTACCTGCTTTACCACTATTGCCGGTGACAATGGTGATTCCACCGAATACACCGTAAATGTGTGGGAACTTCCCACCATTGAATTCGGTTCCGATACAATAAAACATTCCTTACCCTATGAACTAAACTCCGGCATTGGAGGGGTAACCTACCTGTGGAGCACAGGGGCAACCAGCCCAACCATTACCATCTCAAATGGTGCATGGGGTAAATACTGGCTGAGGGTAACCAACTCCCATGGCTGTGTGGCATCGGATACCGTAGTTATTTGGTGGCCGGTAAGTGCTGAAACCATCACTGAAGCACCCTTCAAGCTATCCATCTACCCCAACCCCGCAAAAGATGAACTCTTTATTGCATTAGAAAGCGATAAGCCCAGTGCTTACACCATAGAACTCATCTCACCTGTGGGAATGGCCATAGAACATACCCGAACCGACCGTGTCTTGCAACTGGTTCAAAGATTCGATATCAACAGGCTGCAACGCGGACTCTACTTCATCAGAATAACCGATGGCGGTGGTAACTCATTCATTTACAAAGTAATTATAGGAAACTGATAAAACTATAACAAAAAATGGGCTGTGCCGGTAAAAAATCCGGCTCAGCTCTTTTTAACTATTCATTAGTTCGGGGTAATGACTATATCATAACTCTTCAACCCTCTTGGCGAAGTTCAGTATAACAATGATCTACCCTGCAAAAAGTTAGCCATTACTAGGCAATCGGCCTCTATTTTAGTATAGCCAATTTGTAGGTGTCATTCTGAGCAATAGCTAAACATTTGTATATAAACAAATAGATAAAACAATTATTTTTTTGCTCAACTAAACGATATTCAGATAAAAAACTTAAATCATCTCACTTTTAACTAATCAGATTTCAGTTTCAGCCTTTTCACTTTTCTACCTAACTTTGAACAAACAAAATTGACATAATGTTATATTAAAAAATCTACATTTATGGATAAGATTACTATTAATGCCGATTGGATTGACGGAATGGCTTTTGAAGCTGAGGTAAACGGCCATAAACTCATCATTGATGCCGACGAAAAGGTTGGTGGTACAAACCGGGGCCCACGGCCTAAACCCCTTATGTTGCTCGCCCTTGCCGGATGTACCGGAATGGATGTGGTTTCAATCCTTAAAAAGATGCGCGAGGAAGTGAAGAAGTTCCGTGTGAGCGTTGAAGCTCTGCAAACCGATGAGCATCCAAAACACTACGTGGAGATGAAAATCATTTATGAGTTCTGGGGCAAAAACCTTAACCATGAAAAAGTTAACAAAGCGGTTAAACTCAGCGATGAAAAGTACTGTGGAGTAAGCGCTGCTTACAAGAAGGCAATGAAACTAACACACCAAATAGTTATACACGAGGAAGAATAGCCATGGCCATAAGCAAGTATATAACCATAGAGGAACTCGTTGAGCAGGTACCTGAATCAGTATCGTACCTGAGGCAAAAGGGTATAACTTGCATTATTTGCGGTGAACCGGTTTGGGGTACCCTCTACGAGTTGGCAAGCCAAAAGGGATACGCCGACGAGGAGATTGATGTTATGGTTGAGGAGATTGGAAGGTTAAAGGATAAAGGGTAAAGATTCAAGATTTAAGATTTAAGATTCAAGATTCAAGATTCAAGACTTGTCCGGCTATGCCGGATTCAAGATTCAAGAAATTATTGGGTTTTGAAGGATTAATGATTACATTCATATGTGTGTAATCTGCTAGTTGGCCATTATATGTAGAGTTCAAGGAAAAACCTTTACCGGACTTCTAAATGAACTGAAAAACAACTTTTTCGGTTTTACGCATTTGCATTATTCATTTTATTTTTGCATATTGCAGTTGAAAACGAACACGAGAATGTACAGATTAGCCAACACCAATAACAACTCCAATTTCAACAATAATTTATTGTTGAAGGCGGAAGGTTTTGGCGTGTGATTAGCAAAGCAAACTGTATAAAAACCAAGGCCTTCCAAAAAACGGAGGCCTTTTCTTTTTTTTTATGGCAAGAGTAAACACTATCAATAATCAGAATCATAATCGCCCGCCACCCACCGGGAATGGAACTCATTGTATATGCCCTTCCCGGTGATCCGTGAAGGGCATTTTTTATTTCAAACCGAAATACAGTAATAATCTTAAACATCACAAACATGGAAACCAAATATTTTGAAACGTTAACTGGCAGCATCAACCGAACTGTTGAAACCGAAGACGCAATTACTCTAATCAAGGAGACCTTTCCCAAACTACTCGGCCAAAGACTAAACCTCCGAAGAGTTACCGCACCATTAATAGTAGAGGCAGGTTTGGGAATTAACGACGATTTGAACGGGTTTGAAAAACCCATAAGCTTTTTTGCCGAGGGTATAGGTAAACAGGTAGAGATTGTGCAATCGCTGGCTAAATGGAAACGACTAACCCTACACCGCTTAGTGCTAAAACCCGGCGAAGGCATTTACACCGATATGAATGCCATTCGACCCGACGAAGTACCCGATGCCACCCACTCCATCTACGTGGACCAGTGGGACTGGGAAAAATGTATTGAACCATCGGACCGAACGGTTGATTACTTCCGCAAAACGGTAAAGGATATTTACATGGCCATACGTGAAATGGAGATGCTGGTAGCCGGTCAAATCAAAGGTATTACACCTGAATTGCCGGCAAACATTCACTTCGTTCATTCTGCTGAGCTGGAGGCCATGTACCCTAAGTTAACCCCTCGCCAACGAGAGGAAACTATTTGTAAACAGTACGGAGCAGTATGTGTAGAAGGAATAGGCTATCCGCTTGCTGATGGTAAGCCCTCTGATGGTAGGGCACCCGACTACGACGATTGGTCAACCCTTCGCCCCGATGGGTTCAGGGGGCTTAATGGCGATATTCTGGTGTGGCACAAACCGCTGGGAATCGCCCTGGAGCTTTCGTCAATGGGCATTCGGGTCGATAGCCCAGCCCTGAAACTACAGCTGCAAATGCAAAAGGCAGAAAGCCGGAGCAGGCAACATTTTCACAGGCTGCTGCTCGATGGCAAGCTGCCTCAGAGCATTGGCGGCGGGATAGGGCAGTCGCGACTGTGCATGTTCCTGCTCCAAAAGGTACATATAGTTCAGGTGCAGGAATCGGTATGGCCAATCAACATGGGATATGAGGTAATCTAAACACATAGTAAAACTCTCTTTGTCCTCTGTGGTAACTTTAACCTCAGAGGGCACAGAGAGGAGTAATAAGCAGAATACATCCGGCCAAAAATAAAAAACATTACGAGGGTTAATTTTAAAAAAAACACTATCTTTTAGGTGCATTTGGGAACAACCCAATTAAACCTAACTGCTGCTTTTTTGTTAACCATGTAAAACAACTATGGCTACAGTACTAATCATAGGTGGCTCTTCGGGTATAGGTCTTGAACTAACGAATAAGCTATCGGATCAAGGATACAATGTAATTGCAACCTACAACCAACATAGTATTACTAGCGAAAAAATTAATTTAACATACCACCACCTAAACGTAATGGACAAAGAAATAGATTTATCGTTTCTGCCAGAGGTGGTCGATGGCTTGGTTTACTGTCCGGGAACGGTGAACTTAAAACCATTCAACCGGCTTAAACCGGAAGATTTCACTAACGATTTCGAGTTACAGGTTGTTGGTGCCGTGAAAGTGATACAACGCGCATTACCCCATTTACAGAAATGTGTAAGCCCATCCGTAGTGCTATTTTCAACAGTAGCAGTGCAGCAGGGCTTCAACTTTCACTCACTGGTGTCATCGTCAAAAGGAGCAATAGAAGGTCTAGTGCGAGCATTAGCTGCTGAATTCGCGCCCAAAGTAAGGGTTAACTGCGTGGCCCCATCGTTAACTGACACACCTTTAACCCAAAAGCTTATCAACCCCCAGGAAAGACGCATGCAAAATGACCAGCGGCATCCGCTAAAACGCATAGGCAGCCCAAGCGACATAGCAAATGCTGTTGAATTCCTTCTTTCAGAAAAATCGGCATGGGTAACCGGTCAAGTTCTGCATGTTGATGGCGGTATGTCGGCAATAAGAATGTAACCCATGAAAATTCTGCTTACTGGAGCAACCGGTTATATTGGCCAACGCTTGCTTTTTGGCTTACTACAAGATGGTCACGAGGTGGTGTGCTGTGTCCGTGACAAGCAACGGTTCGACACTACGCGCTACAATACGTCAAAAATCGAAGTGGTTGAGGTTGATTTTCTGAATGAGGAAACTCTAAAGAACATACCCAAGGACATAGAAGCAGCATACTACCTGATACACTCTATGGCCGAATCCACCGGAAACTTTGAGGAGTTAGAGGCCAATTCAGCTTACAACTTTAAAAATTATATTCAGCAAACCAGCGCAAGACAGGTTATATACCTTAGCGGAATAGTCAATGAACTTAAACTCTCAAAACACCTAAGTTCCCGTAAACGGGTTGAAGAAATACTGGCTAGCGGTAGTTACCATTTAACCACCCTACGAGCAGGGATCATTGTGGGAGAAGGGAGTGCTTCGTTCGAAATAATTCGCGATTTGGTGGAAAAACTTCCGCTAATGTTAGCCCCACGCTGGCTTGAAACCAGGTCGCAACCCATAGCCGTTACTAATGTGATTGAATACCTGCAGGGTGTTCTGATGAACGATAAAACCTTTGACCAAAGCTATGACATAGGCGGTCCGGAGGTGTTAACCTACAAGGAGATGCTGTTGAAATTTGCAAAGGTACGCAGGCTCCGGCGATTAATCATAACTGTTCCAGTAATGACCCCAAAGCTTTCCTCCTACTGGCTTTACTTTGTTACATCAACCTCCTACAGGTTAGCGGTAAACCTTGTCAACAGCATGAAGGTTGAAGTAATCGCTCGCCCAAACAACTTACAACAAATGCTTGGCATCAAGCTACTTTCATACGAGGAAGCCGTAAGGCTCGCCTTTGAACAGATTACACACCATAATGTGCTTTCCAGCTGGACAGATGCCCCTACGGGAAGGCTTCAGCACGAAAAAATATCAGAACTCATTGAAGTTCCCTCATATGGATGTTACAAGGATATTCGGACTATAGCCATTCAAAACGAGGAAAGAGTCCTTGAAAGGATATGGTCGATAGGCGGCAAACAAGGCTGGTACTATGCAAACTGGCTCTGGGAGATACGTGGGTTTATCGATAAACTTTCCGGGGGTGTGGGGCTCAGGCGTGGAAGAAAGAGCCCAAATCAAATAGCACCGGGCGATTCGCTCGACTTTTGGCGTGTAATCTATGCTAACCGGGATGAGAAACGGTTACTCCTATATGCCGAAATGAAACTACCAGGTGAGGCATGGCTTGAATTCAGGATTAAGGATATGATACTGTACCAAACGGCAACCTTCCGCCCTCATGGGCTATGGGGGAGGGTTTACTGGTACCTTGTTATGCTATTTCACGGCATTATTTTCAACGGGATGATTAAAAAATTAGCCCATTAACCATGTAATGTTTCATAATCGTGTGCACCGAAGATACCGAAAACGATTCCAAGCATCGCCTTCATGGTTTTTCTCTTTCTAAAACACTGAACATTGAGCAGCGTAAGCATTATTTTTCCGCACCAACTTTTTAGGCAGAACCCCTGCCTACAAAAAAACCGAAAGGTTATCCTAGTAGAGGAGTACCTTTTCTTTAAACAGTTCAAATTCCATAAGCAAAAACTGGTATTTCAGAGGGCATCAATGAGATTTTATGCAGATTTCCTGAGCGATAAGTCGTTCGACGTGAAATATATTGAAGCCCAAGACCCACTTTCCGATATACGAAATCTGCTACCAATGCTAAAAGCCGAGGGTGTTTCGGATGTTTACTATACCGATCCGGTGGATAACTGGTTGGAAAATCGGCTCCGGGCCGTTTCGGGAAGAAACGGAATCGAGCTGCATGGCTTCCCTTCGCCCATGTTCATCAACACTCATGATGAACTTGCCGAATGGTTCGCAGGCCGAAAACGCTTATTACAAAACGATTTCTACATTTTTCAACGTAAAAAGTACAACATCCTTATGGATGCTTTTGGAACCCCCCTTGGTGGAAAATGGAGTTTGGACCAGGAAAACCGCTTAAGATTCCCTAAAAGCAAAAAGCCTCCTTCGGTAATATTTCCGAGAGAAAACAAGTATATCGAGCAAGCGCGAAACTCAGTTGCCAAGGACTTTCCGGATAACTACGGCGATGCATACTCAGCATTTACGTACCCCACCACCTACGATGAAGCGGATGCGTGGCTAGAAGAATTTCTCAAAACACGCTTTTACGATTTTGGTATCTACGAAGACGCAATGGTACAACACGAAAACATTTTGCACCACAGCGTTTTATCGCCCCTTTTAAACGTTGGACTGCTAACCCCAAAACAGGTTGTAGAACGAACATTGGAATTTGCCAACAAAAACCACATTCCGCTAAACTCCCTAGAGGGATTTATCAGGCAGATCATGGGCTGGAGGGAATTTGTACGAGGTGTTTACGTTTGGAAAGGCAGTGAAGAAAGAACCCGTAACTACTGGGGTTTTAAGCGAAAACTACCCACGGCCTTCTGGTCGGGGAGTACTGGAATAGCCCCCATTGATATAACCATTCAGAAAGTCCTTAAAACCTGCTACGCCCATCATATTGAACGGTTAATGGTGCTTGGTAATTTCATGTTGCTTTGCGAGTTTGACCCCGACGAGGTTTACCGGTGGTTTATGGAAATGTTTATTGATGCCTACGACTGGGTGATGGTACCCAACGTATATGGGATGAGCCAGTTTGCCGATGGTGGTATTATGGCTACCAAGCCATACATTTGTGGCAGCAACTATCTGCTCAAGATGGGCGATTTTGAAAAGGGCGAATGGCAAACCACATGGGATGCTCTATTCTGGAGATTTTTATGGGTTCACCGCTCATTCTTTGAACGAAACCCTCGGCTCAATATGCTACTTAGAACCTTTGAAAAGATGGACATTGGCAAACAGAAATCGTACCTGGAAAGAGCAGAAGTTTACCTGGAAAGCCTTTCCGATTTTAATGGTTTCGCCTAGATGAAACATAATATTGCAACTAACATCCCGTACTCCTATTTTTCGCTTTCAAATTGAAATCATATTATCTCGCCTGCTTACATTTAAACCTTTTAGCTATAAAACATCTAAAAATATGTAACAATTAATTGGGATTTACTTTAACTTTGTCAGTACACTTTTTGTCCAATTCATAAACCATTGGAATCATGCAAAACTTAGACTGGAAGAACCTTCCGTTTGGTTACGTAAAAACCAAGTATAACGTTCGATGCCACTACAAGGATGGCCAGTGGGGCACCCTTGAGGTATCGGACTCAGAGTATATCAACATACACATGGCTGCCACTGCGCTGCACTACGGGCAAGAGGCCTTCGAGGGCATGAAAGCCTACCGTGGTAAGGATGGAAAAATCCGCCTTTTCCGGTGGGACGAAAACGCAAAGCGATTGCTGCATTCCGCTGAGGGCATTTTGATGGCTCCGGTTCCTAAGGAACTGTTCTACGAAGCTGTGGTAAAAGCCGTTAAGCTTAACGAAGAGTTTGTCCCACCCTACGGTACCGGTGCTTCGCTCTACATCAGGCCACTGCTTTTCGGTTCTGGTGCTGAGGTGGGTGTTCGCCCTGCTAAGGAGTACATGTTTGTGGTGTTTGTTACTCCGGTTGGCCCATACTTTAGGGAAGGGTTTAACCCAGTGAAAATTGCCATTGTTCGCGATAGCGACCGCGCTGCACCCCTGGGTACAGGTACTTTCAAGGTAGGCGGGAACTATGCCGCCAGCCTACGCGGTGTGGAAAAGGCTCGTAAGGCTGGTTACAGTTCACCCATGTACCTCGATGCCAAAGAGAAGAAGTATATCGACGAAATTGGAGCAGCCAACTTCTTCGGGATAAAAAACAACACCTATATCACGCCAAGATCTACCTCAATCCTGGGCTCAATCACAAACATGAGTATCGTTCAGCTGGCCGAAGATTTAGGTTTAAAAGTTGAACGTCGTCCTGTACCCGTTGAGGAGCTGGAAACCTTTGAGGAGGTTGGTGCATGCGGTACTGCTGCCATCATCTCGCCCATTGGCGAAATTAACGACCTAGAAACCGGCAAGATTTACAAATACTGCAAGGATGGCAAACCAGGCCCCATTTCAACAAAACTTTACGAAACCCTTGTGGGAATTCAGTACGGCGAGATTGAGGATAAGCATGGTTGGGTCACCGTGATTGAGTAGACAAGAGAAAAGGTTATAGAGCTTGTAAGGCTTTGCCGGATTAAAGGATAAAAAAAGACGTCCGGTCTTGATGACTAAATTAGAACTGATGAACCTTTACCTATCGACTGTTAAAAAAGCCTTCCCTTTTCAGGGGAGGTTTTTTTATTGGTGAGAATTCATAATTTTACACATAAACTATCGTTTAACAATCTGCTTGTTGTTTACTAACCCAAAAAAATCAACATGTATCGAAAAAGATTTATCGTTTTTGCTTTGCTCTTACTGAGCCTGCAAACATTTGCTTAAACAAAACAAAATGCCATCCGGCAATTTACTCTGCCTAACGGCTTAACCGTAATACTCGATGAACAGCACGACCAACCCGAGGTTTTTGGAGTAATTGCTGTAAAAGCCGGCGGCAAAAATGACCCAGCCGATGCAACCGGTATGGCGCACTACCAGGAACACATGCTGTTCAAAGGCACCACAAAGCTGGGAACAACTGACTGGGAAAAGGAAAAGGTACATATAGACAAGATTTTCCAATTATACGATTCACTGGGAAAAACCAAAGACACGGTTCTCAGAGCCGAAATTCAAAAGGCTATTAACGAGGAATCGGTTGAGGCGAATAAGTACGTCATTCCCAACGAGATGAACAACCTGCTCAACGAGATGGGCTCTACCAACATCAATGCCGGCACAGGTCCGGATAACACGCTGTACTACAACAAGTTTCCATCGAACCAGATTGAACGATGGCTCGACCTATATGCTCATCGTTTTATGGAGCCTGTTTTCCGTAGTTTCCAGGCCGAACTGGAGGTAGTGTATGAAGAAAAGAACCTGTACAACGATCAGTTCCAAACCAGATTGCTTGAAGAGTTCCAGAAATATTTCTTTAAGAATCACCCGTATGGTCAGCAAACACTAATTGGGAGCATTGAGGATTTAAAAAATCCATCGCTCACCAAAATGTATGAGTTTTTCAAAACCTACTACGTCCCCAACAATATGGCTCTAATCCTTTCTGGCGATTTCAATTCCGATGAGGTGATTCCAATCATTGAGGATAAATTTGGGCAGTGGCAGGCAAAAGAACTACCCGAACCCAGAAAATGGGACGAAGCACCATTTGTTGGCCGGGAATTCCATGAGGCACGGCTTTCGCCCATTAAGCTAGCCATTCTTGGGTTCCGGGCACCTAACGTAACCGATCCCCGCAAACCCCTACTCGATGTTACTAACCGTTTGCTTAACAACAGCTACTCCACTGGAATGCTCGACAGGCTAAGCCTGGACGGTAAACTTTTGGCTGCCGAATCGATGATGATGCCCTACTACGATCATGGAGCAATTATTCTGCTTGTTGTGCCCAAAATAGTTGGACAGAAACTTGAAGATGCCGAAAAGTTGGTGATGGCCGAAATTGAAAAGCTGAAAAAAGGCGACTTCGACGACCAACTGCTGGAATCCATAAAGCTTGAGATTTACCGAAACTCATCTACCCGATTGGAAAACATACAAAACCGGGCATTAGCCCTAACCGATGCTTTTACCCAAGGGAAAAGTTATGACGAAGTGCTGAACTACCCCGAAAAAGTTAAATCTATCACTAAAGCCGATGTGGTTGCCATGGCAAACGAAATTTTCGGGCCCAACTACCTGGCCTTTTACTCAAAGATGGGCTCGCCCAAAAAAGAAAAAATAGCCAAACCCGATTTTAAACCTTTGCTTTCAAACACCACTGCAAGAAGTGAGTATGCGCGTCATTTCGATTCTATACCTGTCCGCATGCCTAACTTTAAAATCATTGATTTTGATAAGGATATTGAGGCTATGGAGTTAAGTGGCGGGCATAAACTTTATAAAGTAGAGAACCCCAAAAACGATATCTTTTCGCTTTCCATCGAGTTTAAGGTTGGAAATCAATCGAAGCCCATTATGCGTTTCACAACGCAAGGCATTTCCATGGCCGGTGCTGGTGAATACGACGTTAAAAAGCTTAAGGCTGAATTTGCCAAGTTAGGTTCTTCATACAGCATATGGTCATCGGACAACACCACCACCATTACCATTTATGGTATTGAAAGCAACCTGGAGCCAACCCTGAAGCTCGTTGGCCTTCTGTTAACCGATCCTAAGCTGGAAGAGAGTAAGATTAAAACCATCATCTCCAACGAGAAAGCATCGCGAAAGATAGAACGAAGCGAGCCCGACAACGTTGCCGATGCACTTATGGAATATGGGCTTTACGGAAACGAATCGAACTACCTGAAGCGCCCAACCATGAGTCAGCTCAGCAAGCTGACAGCACAGCAACTTGTAAATGTATTCAAAGAAACGTTGACCTACAATGCCAGCATCAGCTACTGTGGGAATACAAACTTGAATGAGCTGGCTGGTATGGTTAAACGCTACATACCATTAGCCGAAACCCCAAAAACCGATACAACTCCGCTTGACAGGGTTGCCAAACAGTACTCTGAAAACACCATTATGGTTGTAAACAAACCCAAAGCACGACAGAGTAAAATGTTCGTGTTTATAAACGGTGAAGCTTTCAAGGTTTCGGACGCTGCAAGTATTGATGCCTTTAACGACTACTTTGGCGGTGGGTTTTCGGGACTGATGCTTCAGGAAATCCGTGAATACCGTTCGCTCGCATACTCTGCAGGCGGCTCGTTCCGTTACCCGGTGGTAAATGGCAATCCGGTGAACTTTACCGGCTATGTGGGTACACAATCCGATAAAACACTGATTGCCATGGAAACCCTCGACACCTTGATCCGAAAAATGCCGGCTAAACCCGAACGAGTTGAAATGATTAAAAATCATCTTGCGCTGTCGGCACAAACCAACCGACCCAACTTCCGAAACCTGGCCTTCACGGTTGAGCGCTGGAGATTGCTGGGATATCAGTCTGATCCGCTGCTCATAAAATTGCCGCTTTACCGCATGCTCACATGGGAAACCATCGAAAACTTTTACACCAACCGCATGAAAAGCAAACCTGCTGTTTACATGATTGTAGGAGATGCAAAGAACATCGACATGAAAATGCTGGAAAAGTACGGAAAAGTGATAAAAGTTGAGGAGAAAGTTCTATTCAGCAAGTAAACAAATCGATATGAAAGTTTGGTTAAAGGCAGTCGAATTGACTGCCTTTGAGTTTTTTTCTATCTTTATTCTGAAAAAATTAGCAAGCACATGACACGCACACTAAGGTTACTGGCATTTGCTACTTTGATGGTAGTTTCGTGCCAACGCACAGATGTTAATGAACTTTCCAGAACTCAATACCTAGAGGAAATAACGATAAAACAGCTACAGGATGGTTACCGTGAAAAACGATTCACCATTGAGGAGGTTGTGAGCGATTACATCAAACGAATAGAGCTGCTTGATAAAAACGGGCCATGCCTCAACTCAGTCATAGCCATCAATCCTGATGCAATCAGGGTTGCCCGGGAGTTAGATAAAGAACTGGCCGAAGGAAAGTTTCGTGGTCCATTGCATGGTATTCCCGTGATACTAAAGGATAATATTGAAACATGCGACCCTATGCCCACAACTGCTGGCGCTACCGTTTTGAAGAACTCCCTTGCAGGTCGCGATAGCTGGATTGCGGCTAAGCTTCGGCAAGCCGGAGCGGTTATCATTGCCAAAGCAAACCTGAGCGAATGGGCAAACTTCAGAGCAAGCCGCTCATCGAGCGGGTGGAGCGGCGTTGGTGGACAAACACGTAATCCATATGAGCTCAACCGGAACCCTTGCGGGTCGAGCTCGGGGTCTGGAGTAGCCGTATCGGCCAATTTATGTGCTTTTGCAATTGGCACAGAAACCGACGGTTCCATCATGTGCCCATCGAACAACAATGGCATTGTGGGCTTAAAGCCCACAGTAGGGCTCATCAGCCGTAGTGGCATTATACCCATCTCATTTACACAGGATACCCCCGGGCCGATGTGCCGAACCGTAGAGGACATTGCTGTTTGCCTGGGTTCAATGGTGGGTACCGATACAAACGACCCAAAAACCCTTGTCTCCGAAGCCAAGTTTTACCCCGATTACAGTCAGTTTCTGCGTATCGACGGTCTAATGGGGAAACGCATTGGTTTTATTGCCAACGCAGCGGGCTTTCACCACAAGGTTGATACTTTAATGAAAAAAGCAATAGCTGACTTGCGCCGGTTAGGTGCCGAGATTATTGAAGTTAATATCCCCATTGAACCGCAGGTGAATAGTGCTGAACTGGAAGTGCTGCTTTACGAGTTCAAGGATGGACTCAACCGTTACTTCGCAAGCCTGGGAGAAAAAGCACCCATTAAAAACATTGAGGAGCTTATTACCTTTAACCTTACTGACAGTATTGAGCTGCGCTACTTTGACCAGCACCTGCTGGAACTGGCAGCATCCAAAGGCGATTTGAACTCCCCGGAATACAAAAAAGCCCTTGAGACCATGATAAAAGGGATAAAAGAAAATGGAATCGACAAGGTGATGGATGAGAATAAGCTTGACCTGCTCATTCTACCCACCGGATCGCCGGCATGGAAAACAGACCTGATTCTGGGGGACAACTACATCGGAGGGAACTCATCGTATGCTGCCATGGCCGGCTATCCAAGCATAACTGTACCCATGGGAAATATCGATGGGCTACCGGTTGGAATTTCGTTTGTAGGGAAAGCGTGGAGTGAACCCACTCTGATTGAGGCAGCCTTTGCCTATGAACAGGGAACCAAACATCGCCTTAAACCAAAATTTAAGCCATAACTTTCCCAATTCTTTATTCTTAGCCGTTAACATATACAACAACAGGTATTACCATGGTTTAGTACTCTCGAATTTCTTTTTTTCATAAACCTATATGATTTTTAATAAAAATCTTGTAGGTTTGTATGATAGTGCAGTAAGTTTTACCAAAACTGAGATAACGATAACAAGTTGACCATGCGAAGATATCTACTCGCTTTTATAGCATTTCTTGCATTTAGCTTTGCATACGGGCAGCAGACCGGAGGTAAAAAGCGCCAACCTAAAGGACCCTTCCCCAGCGATTGGGTTTTGGTGGAGAAAGGTGGGCTCTATGGCTTTATTTCGAGCACCGGAAAGGAGATTATCAAACCCCAATACACACGAATCCATCCGTTTGACGAATTTCAGCGAGGATGGGCAATGGTTGAGAAGGATGGATTTGTTGGCTTTATCTCGTCCGAAGGGAAGGAGATTATTAAACCACAATACACTAAAGTACATCCATTTGGCGACGTTAACCGGGGTTGGGCAATGGTAGAGGTAAACGGAAAGTTTGGATTCATATCGGCTGAAGGGCGAGAAATTATTAAGCCCATCTATAATAAGATATATCAATTTGGTGAATTCTACAAGAACCTGGCCATGGTAGAAAAGGATGGCTTAATCGGGTTTATATCGCTAGATGGCCGTGAGGTTCTTAAACCTCAATACCAGAAAGTTCATCCGTTTGGCGAGTACCAAAAGGATTGGGCTTTGGTGGAAAAGGATGGCTTTTTGGGTTTCATAAATGGCGAAGGACGCGAAATTGTTAAACCTCAGTACTCAAAAATTAACCAATTCAACGAATACCTGAAGGGTTGGGCACTGGTACAACGCGACAACTACTTAGGATTTATCAACTCCGAAGGCAAAGAGATCATTAAACCACAATACACCCAAATCATGCCATTTGACCAGGTTCAAAGGGGTTGGGCACTGGTGGAGCGCGATGGTCTTTGGGGCTTTATTTCCAGCGATGGGAAAGAAGTAGTGAAGCCCAGGTACGAAAAAATAAGTATTAACGACTCCACCGCCTTTCAAAAAATGAAACCATAATTTTATCATTTTAAACTTTCGTTTATTTTTTTGATATATTTGCCAGCAACAACTACCATTCTTTTAACATAAAGAAAGGTTAGAATTATAGAGAAGAGCGGAGAGAACAGGCTCAGCGAAGCTCTAGCAACCTGCCAACCAAGGGCAAGGTGCTAAAACCTGACCCGAAAGGGTAATTATAACTCTAAACTTTGATGATATGCTTATCGGAAATTCAAGTCAAGTGAATCAAAGCGTAAATGATAAGTTTGCGCTTCAAAGCAATCTGTTTAGCCTTTTCCATAACCTTGCCATGCGAATGCGCCCCTGCGCGCGCTAAATCCTACTTCACTCCAAAGGGGGTTAAGTTTGCCTGCATCTGGCGGCAGCTTTACCGGTTACCATTCTTACGGCAACATTTTGTGTACTTTACGCTTCATAAACAGTAAATTTTCAGTAAAAATGAATAAGGAATACCATTTCGATACCCTGCAGGTGCATGCAGGGCAATGGGTGGATACAAACACCCTATCCAGAGCCGTACCCATTTACCAAACCACATCGTACCTGTTCAAAAACTCGGAGCATGGCGCTAACCTTTTTGCGCTTAAGGAGTTGGGTCACATCTACAGCCGTTTGAGCAACCCAACCACCGATGTTCTTGAGAAACGGATAGCAGCACTTGAAGGTGGAAAGGCTGCCCTTGTGGTTTCATCGGGGCATGCGGCGCAGTTTATTGCACTTACCAACATCATGGAAGCTGGCGACAACTTTGTAACCTCGCCCTACCTGTATGGCGGAAGCCATAACCAGTTCAAGGTGGCGCTAAAGCGTTTAGGCATTGAAGCCCGTTTTGCCAGGGGGCTAAATCCCGGTGATTTTGAACGGCTTATCGATAGTAAAACAAAGGCCATATACCTTGAGACTATTGGCAATCCAAGTTTTTGCATCCCCGATTTTATTGCTTTTGCAAAGCTTGCCGCGCACTACCAAATCCCCCTGGTTGTTGATAACACCTTTGCCGGAGCGGGTTACCTATGCAAACCCATTGAATGGGGAGCAAACATCGTGGTTGAATCCATAACCAAATGGGCAGGTGGTCATGGTACAAGCATGGGGGGAGCCATTGTTGATGCAGGGAATTTTAACTGGGGTAACGGAAAGTTCACTCAATTCTCGAAACCATCGGAAGGTTACCATGGATTGGTTTTTTGGGATGAGTTTGGTTGCAATAGTCCACTTGGTAACATAGCCTTTACTATTAGGGCAAGGGTTGAAGGCCTGCGCGACTTTGGCCCGGCAATCAGCCCTTTCAACGCATTCCTTATTCTTCAGGGAGTAGAGACGCTCTCACTACGAATGGAGAGGCACTGCAACAATGCACTGGCGCTGGCAAAGTGGTTGCAAAACCATAAGCTGGTTGAACAGGTGAGCTACCCTGGCTTACCCACCAATCCTAACCACCAGCTAGCCATAAAGTACCTTAGAAACGGATTTGGGGGTGTTCTTTCGTTTACCCTGAAAGGAAACCTGAACCAAACCCGAAGGTTTGTGGACAACCTAAAACTTGTCAGCCATCTCGCAAACGTGGGTGATGCAAAAACTCTAATCATACAACCAGCAGCCACAACCCACCAGCAGCTAAGTGAGCGCGAGCAAATTGCTGCGGGTGTGCTGCCAAACCTGTTAAGGGTTTCGGTAGGTATTGAGCATATCGATGATATTATAGCCGACTTTGAACAGGCAATGAGACAAGCAATCAAATAACAGCCAGCTCATTCTGGCAGAACATCAAATGAACCTGAGGTATTATGAAAGTTAGTGAGGGTAATTATTCAATCGAAAGCCTGAAGCTGGAATGTGGCGAAGAGTTACACAATGTAACCATTCGCTTTCATGTGCTTGGTGAAATCGAAAAGAACCCCGAACGGGTAGTTTGGATATGTCATGCCTTTACAGCAAACAGCAATCCGTCCGATTGGTGGCCCGAAATGGTTGGGCCGGGCAGAATGTTCGACCCAGACATCTACCCGATAGTGTGTGCCAACATTTTAGGCTCATGCTACGGAACCACAGGCCCAACCAGCATTAATCCGCAAACCGGCAAGCCCTATCTTCGGGATTTTCCGCTGGTTACATTCCGCGATGTGGCGGAAGCGCACCAGCGTTTGAAGCAATACCTGAACATCCAAAAGCTATGGATGCTAATTGGAGGCTCAATCGGAGGTTTCCAGGCCATGGAATGGGAGTGTGAGTACCCGGGAACAGCAGAAAACCTTATTCTTATAGCCACCGCAGCCGAATCCTCGCCATGGGTTAAAGCGTTTAGCCAATCGCAACGATTGGCAATACTAGCCGACCAGACGTTTGACGGGATAAATCCCGATGGCGGCAAGTGTGGACTAAAAGCGGCACGCAGCATTGCGCTACTCAGCTACCGCGGCCGCAGCAGCTACAATCTAACCCAACAGGATTCGAATCCGAATCAGCTATTCAACTACAAAGCCTGCACCTACCAGGATTACCAGGGCGAGAAGCTGGTTAGGCGGTTCGATGCTTACACCTACTACACGTTAAGCCTGATGCTCGATAGCCATAATATGGGACGTGGAAGGATAAGCGCTGTGGAGGCCCTAAAAAGGATTAGATCCAATACGCTTGTAGTGGGAATAGATAGCGATATCTTGTTCCCGGTTGAGGAGCAACGCTTTCTCGCCCGGCACATTCCTAATGCCGTGTTCTCCGAAATCCATTCGCAGTTCTGCCACGATGGATTCCTGATTGAATACCAGCAGCTAACTGATATCATTAGCAATTTCATCAATCTAAACCATTAAAACCTGAAGAAATGGAGACGTTAACAAAACCAGATAAAAGCATAAAACCCCGGATAAATAATCTTAACCAGCAAGTAATCGGCCTTTTTGGGCTTGGCAATGTGGGTAATGCACTATACCGGGTAATATCGAACCTACCCAAGGGCAAAGCATACATCAAACGCATCTGTGTGAAGCAGCCTCAGAAAACACGCGAGGTTCCCCCGGGGCTAATAACCTTTAACGCTGACGACATCATTCATGATCCGGAAATAAACCTTGTGGTTGAGTTGATCGACAACGCCGACGATGCCTACCGCATTGTAAAATCGGCATTGAAGTATGGAAAGAGCGTGGTTTCCGGGAACAAAACCATGCTGGCATATCACCTGCCCGAACTAATTGCTTTGCAGCACGAAACCGGTGCAGCCCTGCTCTACGATGCATCGGCGTGTGGCAGTATTCCGGTTATCCGTAACCTTGAAGAGTACTACGATAACGATTTGCTAAAGTCGATCCGGGGCATCCTGAACGGTTCGACAAACTACATCCTCACCCGCATTTTTGAGAATAACGACGATTACGCCTCGGCCCTGAAAAAAGCACAGGAATTGGGTTTTGCCGAAAGTAACCCCGACTTCGACGTGCTAGGGTATGATGCCCTGTACAAGTTGATTATTCTGGCAGTACATGGGTTTGGTAGATATGTAGAACCGAATGAGGCCTTTTGCTATGGAATTAAAACGCTCTCATCTCTTGATACCCAGTTTGCAATGGAAAAAGGGAAAAAGATAAAGCTGGTGGCCCAGCTTCAGAAACTCGATTCCGGCAACATCACCCTGTTTGTTATTCCAACGCTTGTGAGCCCATCGGATTACATCTTCAACGTTGAGAACGAGTTTAACGGCGTGATAATTGAGGGCGAATACTACGATAGCCAGTTCATGTTTGGCAAGGGAGCCGGCGGCTTTCCGACAGGTTCTGCCGTTCTCAGCGATATTACCGCTCGCTTTCACAACTATCGCTACGAATACAAGAAGCAGAACTACTTTAACCCACCTGCTTACAGCACCAATGTAGAGCTGGAACTCTACATTCGATACCATAGTATTACTGACCTATCGGTTTTTGGCCATCGTACCATTTCGGAACAGCATGTGGCAACTGACTACCGGTGGGAAATTGCCTGGGTTAACCTCAACCAGCTGGTCAGTGTCAAGGAACTCCTGCCCAATCTAAATGTTTTTATTGCATATACCGGTAGATTTAGGTATAACAGTGTTGACAAGGGGATATCGGATGGGGTAACTTGCCACGAGGCATATCAACCTATAATTGATGTATTTTGAACAGATGGCGATGAGAAAAATATTAGATTTAGCGGGAATTCTCAACCAACGAATTCTGGTGCTTGATGGTGCCATGGGTACCATGATACAACGCTATGGGTTAAAGGAGGACGATTTCAGAGGAAATATTCTTATTGGGCATGCTGCGAATCTCAAGGGCGATAACGACCTGCTCAACCTAACCCGTCCCGACGTGATAGCCGACATTCATAGAGCTTACCTTGAAGCCGGTGCGGATATTATTGAAACCAACACCTTTAATGCCACAGGGGTTTCGCAATCGGATTATGGTTTGGAGCACATGGTATATGAAATTAACCATGCAGGGGCTCAGCTTGCCCGGAAAATAGCCGATGAGTATTCGCAAAGAAACCCTTCGAAGCCCAGGTTTGTGGCAGGCTCCATTGGACCAACTAACCGAACTGCCAGCATGTCGCCCGATGTGGAAAGGCCAGGTTACCGTGCTGTGACCTTTGACCATCTGGCTAAAGCTTACGCTGAACAGGTTGAAGCGTTGATAGATGGCGGAGTGGACATACTACTGGTGGAAACCATTTTCGACCCACTGAATGCCAAGGCTGCCCTTTTTGCTATATCCGAAGTACTGGAGCAAAAAAGTATCGAAATGCCTGTAATGGTCTCGGCTACCATAGCCGATAGCGGCGGAAGGTTACTTACCGGACAAACTCTGGAAGCATTTGTATGCTCCGTTTCGCACTATCCACTACTCAGCATCGGGCTAAACTGCGCCTTTGGCGCTGAGCAGATGTTCCCCTTTGTTGAGGAGCTATCGGAACTTTCACCATACTATGTGAGCGCTCACCCGAATGCAGGCTTACCAAATCAGCTTGGGCAGTACGACCAATCGGCACAGGAAATGGCTAGTATCGTGGAGCAACTGCTCAAGAACGGGCTTGTGAATATTATTGGTGGTTGCTGCGGAACCACACCCAAACACATTGAGCTCATTGCTGCATTAGCCCAAAAGTACAAACCCCGTAAATTACCAGAAGTAAAACAGTACACAAGGTTAAGCGGACTTGAACTACTGGAAATACGGCCCGAAAGTAACTTTATAAACATCGGCGAGCGAACCAATGTGGCTGGTTCAAAAAAGTTTGCCCGACTGATTGCCGAAGGCAAGTATGCCGAAGCCCTTTCTGTTGCCCGTGAACAGGTCGAGGGCGGTGCTCAGGCCATTGACATCTGCATGGATGATGCCCTGATTGATGCGCCAAAGGCGATGACGGAGTTTCTTAACCTCATTGCATCCGAGCCCGATATTGCACGAGTACCGGTTATGATCGACTCATCGCGATTCGATGTGATTGAAGCGGGCCTTAAATGCACCCAGGGCAAAAGCCTTGTGAACTCAATCAGCCTGAAGGAGGGTGAAGATGAATTCATACGCAGAGCAAAGCTGATTAAACGCTATGGCGCTGCGGTTGTTGTCATGCTGTTCGATGAAACCGGGCAGGCGGTTACCACCGAGCATCGCTGCAAGGTGGCCGAGCGGAGCTACAACATTCTTACGCAGCTGGTAGGTTTTTCCCCTGAGGATATCATAATAGACCCCAACATATTGGCTATTGGAACAGGAATGGTTGAGCATTCCCTTCAGGCAGTCAGCTTTATTGAAACCACAAGGTGGATTAAAGCAAACCTGCCCCATGCAAAGGTAAGCGGTGGAGTAAGCAACCTTTCTTTCGCATTTCGCGGAAACAACCTGATACGAGAGGCCATTCACTCGGTATTCCTGTACCACGCCATTCAGGCCGGTATGGATATGGGCATAGTTAACCCATCGCTGCTCATGGTTTACACCGATATTGAACCCAACCTGCTCAAGCTAACCGAAGATCTGGTTCTGAACCGCCGTCGCGATGCCACCGAAAGGCTCTTAGCCTATGCCGGAAAAATGATTGATACCGAAACTCAACAGCATAAATCAGATGAATGGAGGCTGCTGCCCGTTGAGCAGCGACTAAAACATGCGCTCGTAAAAGGCATAGATGAATACATCACGGTTGATGTTTTAGAGGCATACCACCTGCTTAAATCGCCAATTAGTGTTATCGAAGGGCCCCTGATGGATGGCATGCGTCAGGTAGGCGACTTGTTCGGCTCTGGCCGTATGTTCCTGCCTCAGGTTGTTAAGAGCGCCCGCGTTATGAAGCAAGCGGTCAACATCCTGGAGCCCTACCTTGGCCAACAGTCAGCATCTCATGCCCGTGCTGAACAGAAGAAAATAGTTCTGGCAACCGTCAAGGGCGATGTTCACGATATTGGGAAAAACATAGTTGGGTTGGTTCTTGCCTGCAACGGGTATAGCATTATCGACCTGGGAGTAATGGTACCCGCCGAGCGTATTGTGGAAGAGGCAAAAGCGTGCAACGCCGATATTCTGGGCCTTAGCGGTCTTATTACGCCATCGCTCGATGAAATGGTTCATGTGGTAAAGGAGCTAAGACGAAATGGTATCAACATCCCGGTTCTCATAGGTGGCGCCACCACCTCGGAACTTCACACCGCTTTAAAGATCGATCCTGAATACTCGGGTACAGTAGTGCATGTAAGGGACGCATCGCAAGCAAGCGGAATTGTGGCTAACCTGCTCAGTAAGGGAAAGGGGGCAGAAACCCATTCCAAATACAAGCATCGATACCTGAAGCTGAGGCAAAGCTACAAAGGGGAACAGGTTAGCCTGGTGCCAATCGAACAGGCCCGAAAAAACAGGTTAGCACTCGAATGGAAGCAGTACCGCCACGCCAGGCCAAAACAAACAGGTATTCACGTGATAAAAGGAATTGCAATTAGCGAGCTTATCCCTTTCCTGGATTGGACTTTCTTTTTCAGAGCATGGAACCTGAAAGGACGCTATCCCAGCATTCTTACCGACCCGGTTCATGGCCAGGAAGCCCAGAGGCTAAAGGCGGAAGCCGAAAAAATGCTCATCGAAATTGATAGTAAAGGCATGATACAACCCGAGGGGGCCTGGGCGATACTTCCTGCAGCTGCTCATGGCGATGACATAATCATATATACCGATGAAACCCGGACAAAAGTCATGAAACATTTGCCATTTCACAGGAACCAGGAGCCAAAGCCGAATGGTGAGCCCAACCTGTGCCTTGCCGATTTTGTTGCCCCGGATGAGTATGATATTCCTGACTGGATAGGCTGCTTTGCGGTAACCGCCGGCACTTCCACTTCAACCCATGTGGATGAGTTCAAAAGGAACGGTAACGATTTTGCAGCCATCATGCTTCAAATTTTAGCCGACCGTTTGGCCGAGGCCTTTGCCGAATGGCTTCACATGAAAATCCGACGCGACTTTTGGGGTTACGTAGTGGATGAGAAAATTGGTGTTTCCGAAATGCTTCAGGAGAAATACCTTGGCATCAGGCCGGCGCCCGGCTATCCGGCCTGTCCTGACCATAGAGGTAAACAGTGGATTTTTGAAATTCTGAGGATTCCCGGGAGCATCAATATAAGCCTAACCGAAAACCTGGCCATGAACCCCGTGGCATCGGTAGCAGGCTTCTACTTTGCTCATCCTGAAAGCAAATACTTCAACGTGGGTAGAATTGGAAACGACCAGCTTACCGATTATGCCCAACGTATTGGTACCGACCCTGCTGAAGCGGCACGCTTATTCCCCACTTATGTGCAGAACCTGTAATAAAAAAGTATAGAACATGAGAGTAATTGATATACTCAACAGCTCAAAAGCTACACTCTTCTCATTTGAGTTACTGCCCCCACTCAAAGGGCATAACATCGATACCATTTTTTCAACCATCGATAAGCTCATCCCCTTTTACCCGGCATACATCAACATAACCTACCACCGCGAGGAGGTGGTTTACCTGACCAACGAGTATGGTGTTCAAACACCGGTAAAGGTTCGTCGCCGGCCGGGTACGGTTGGCCTAGCCGCTGCCATCCAGCAGCGGTACGGCATTGATGTGGTTCCCCACATCATTTGCGGGGGTTTTGACGCCCACGAAACCGAAGACGCCTTGATAGACCTTGACTTTTTGGGTATTCAGAATGTACTGGTGGTTCGGGGCGATGCCGATAAGATTACCGGACGCTTTGACCCAAAACCTGGTGGGCACCGCTATGCAGTTGATTTAGTGAAACAGGTTAAGAACCTGAACCGGGGCATATACCTCGAAAAGCTCATAGAGCAACCCAAACCCACAGGTTTTTGTATTGGTGTCGCCGGATATCCGGAAAAGCACCCGGAATCGCCTAATCAGGAATCGGACATCCATTACCTTAAACAAAAGGTGAGTGCCGGTGCCAGCTACATCGTTACCCAAATGTTCTTCGATAACAGGCTGTACTTCAACTTTGTGGAACGGTGCCGCAATGCAGGGATACATGTTCCCATAATCCCGGGCTTAAAACCAATCAGCGTAAAGGAACACATAAACCTTTTACCGCGGGTATTCGATGTTCACATCCCGCAACCCCTTGTACTTGAAGTTGAAAAATGCAAAACCAACGCCCAGGTTGCGCAACTGGGTATTGAGTGGGCTGTTGAACAATCCAAGGAATTAAAAAATGCCGGTGTTCCCGCCATTCACTTCTACACCATGGGAAAAGCCGATAACATAGCCAAAATTGCTGAACGCGTTTTTTAGATTGATACATTTGGAATATCGGTTGAGTTAACATATATTTCCAAAAAACATTCTTACATTATGGGCATTAATAAATCAACAGATAAGGCATTCGTAGGCAATTTTGAATACGATGGTGAACTTAAGTACCGGTTGATTTTTGAAAAATCGCCCATTGGTATTTTTCAGTACAACACCGATGCCGTGATTACGGAATGTAACGACCGATTTGTTGAGATTCTGATGTCAAAACGAGAGCTTCTTGTGGGTTTTAACATGCATAGCATCAGGGATAAATCGGTAATGCCAGCAATACTTGATGCCTTAAGTGGTAAACACGGATTTTATGAGGGCCCATACCAGGCAACCACCAGCAATGCCAATGTTTACATAATGCTCAAAACCGTACCCATACATAATCAGAAGGACAATAGCATTGTAGGAGCATTAGGAATTGTTGAGGATGTAACCGAACGGATGAAAGCGCAGCAGGAATTGGCCAAGAAGGAAGAACATTTTCGCATTCTTTCATCGCTAACCACCGATGCTGCTTCTATCCTGACAATCCAGCCCGACGGAAGTTTCAAAAGGGATTGGCTAAGCATAAGCTTACTCAGCGCGTTGGGTTACAAACCCGAAGAAATTGAAACTTTTGAGAATTGGGCGACTATAGTACATCCCGATGATCTGCCCATATACCTTGATGGCATTGAAAAAATTAAAAACGGACAAAAGGTTACCATAGAAATACGCGTGAAAGCCAAGGATGGACATATTTTTTGGATACAAAATTCCGTTTTTCCCGAATCCGATAGCCAGGGAAAAACAATACGGTTAATCAGTGCGGCTAAGGATATTACCGAAAAAAAGAATCGGGAGCAGGAGATTCAACAGCAACGTAACCTGCTGAAATCTATAGTTGACAATGCCCCCATTGGTATATGGGTGGTGAGAACCGATGGCTCCTATCCGCTTATCAACCCTTACTTTGCCCAAAATATCGGATATGGAACCCCCGCCTTCTCGATGACCCAGGAGGAGATTGAGCAGTGTCGCCGGAGCGATAATTTGGCTTTAAACTCAGATCAACCCATAGAAACCAATGAAGAGGTAACCTTTACCGATGGAAAGAAGCATATACTCAGAATTTTCAAGCAAAGGCTACTCTCCTCCACCGGACAGGTAACCGGGGTTTTAGGTATTGCCATGGATATGACCGAACGGATCCACTACGAAAAAGCCCTGATTGAAGCCCTGGAGAAAGCTGAAGAAAGCGATAAGCTAAAATCGGCTTTTCTGGCCAATATGAGCCACGAGATACGCACACCCCTTAACGGAGTAATTGGCTTTGCGAAGTTCCTCCGAAACTTTCCCGATACAACCCCGCAGGAACGCGATAAATTTTTGGGTATAATCAGTACTAGTGCCGATCATTTGCTCACCCTTATTAATGACATAATAGACATTTCCAAAATTGACGTAGGACAGCTTACCATTAACCCTGAACCCTTTAACCTGAACTCGCTGCTCAGCGAAATCTATACCTTTTTCTTCAACGCTAACCCCGATTTACATAAGCGGGGAATATCATTCACCTACAATACCCTCCTGCCCGACTCTGAAGCAAATATATACTCCGATAAACTTCGTTTAAGGCAGGTATTGACCAACCTGGTAGGTAACGCCCTTAAGTTTACCCCGAAAGGAAAGATTGAGTTTGGCTATGAATTGTTACCCACTGAGAATGTACTTAAATTCTATGTATCGGATACCGGAATTGGGATTCCCAAGGATAAACAGGAAATCATCTTTCATCGTTTCCGGCAAGCCGATGCCAATACAACCAGCCAATATGGCGGCACCGGATTGGGACTGGCCATCTGCAAATCGTTGGTTGAACTTATGGGTGGAAAGATATGGGTTGAGTCAGAGCCCGATCAGGGGGCAAATTTCTATTTCACCATGCCCCTTAATCTTACCCAATACTCTGGAGCTAATAACACAGAGGATTACGATTACAACTCCCTAACTCAGCTTTTAAAAGATAAAACCATCCTAATTGCCGAGGATGATCCGAACAGCTTGTACTACCTAAAAACTATCCTTCAGAGCTTCAACGTGACTATACTGGATACCGACAACGGCCAGTCAGCGGTTGAAATGGTTCAAGCGAATCCGAATATATCCCTTGTCATACTAGACCTAAAGATGCCGGTAATGAACGGCTACGAAGCAATCAAAGGGATACGGTCAATAAATCCCAACGTCCACATTCTGGTTCAAACTGCTCATGCCTTTAGCAACGAAAGGGCTATTGTTCAGGCATTGGGTTGTAACTATTTCATTACTAAACCCATAGACATCAACTCGCTATACCTAAGTATGTACAGAGCCCTAGTGGAGCAGGGCAAATGAAGATATTCGACCGCTTGAGTTGTGAAAAGTAAAAAGGGTGAGCCAAGTTGAGCAATATGGGCCTACAGCTAACGGGAGAATTCGTAAGCTACTACTTTGAATTCATTCAATGGCATTGACTGCTCCTCCTTTCTGCTAAAACTATTTTGCTCAAGGAGTTGGATTAACCCCACATCGTCAACCGGTATATTTCCTACAATTTTTGAAAAGTTTTGGCTGGCAGCGTATTGCTTAGCATATTCCAAAAGCCTTTGCGCAAGACCTTTCTTTTGAAATGCCGGGTATATCGCTAACCTTTCAATCCTCAACGTTTGGCTTTCTTCATCGGGTCTTAGGGTAATAGTACCCACCGGAACATAGTTGAACTTTGCAAGGTAAACATATCCCTTTGCAATATCGGCTGAAATCTCATAGTAGTCGGCCAGGCTATTGTTCCAGTACTTTACCCCTTTATTGATCAGCTGCCTTGAGCATTCGCGAATGATATACAATACCTCAAGCAGATGATGTTTTTGAGCCTTTACAATTTCAACGTTCATGGCTATGGCTGTTTATACACTATTTCACCATTGATAATGGTAAGCAAAACCCGTGCCTTAAATGACTCACTAGGTTCACAGCTCACCAGGTCAGTATCGAGCACTACAAAATCGGCAAGTTTACCCGGCTCAATGCTACCTTTGGCGTTCTCCTCAAAACACGATTTTGCAGCCCAAATGGTCATGGCGCGCAGCGCTTGCTCCCGGGTAAGGGCATTTTCCATCTGAAAACCGGATTGGGGCTCGCCATTGATATTCTTACGGGCAACCGCAGCATAAAAACCATACAGGGGATTGATATCCTCAATGGGAAAATCACTACCATTGGGCAGCCAACCATTTTGGTTTAGCAAGCTTTTATAGGCATAGGCATATTTTATCCGTTCACCCAGCCTATTCCCCGCCCAGAACATGTCCGAGGTTGCGTGGGTGGTTTGAACCGAGGGTATAACATTGTACTCATCGTATCGGGGTAAATCAGCAGGGTCAACCACTTGAGAGTGCTCAATTCTCCAGCGCAGGTCATTCCCTTTGGGCAGGTATTTGCTGTAAAGGTCGAGCATGAGCCTGACCGCTGCATCGCCTATGCAATGGGTACATACCTGGTAACCATGTTTGTATGCCATAGCACACACGGAATCGAGTTTTTCAGTGGCTTCAACCTGAATCCCAAAGTTTTTAGGAGAATCGCTGTAGGGTTTCAGCAGAAGTGCGCCACGCGAACCAAGGGCGCCATCGGCGTATATCTTGATGGAACGAACCGTTAACCTGTCGGTTTGGTAAACCCCCTTGCTGATGTAGTTTTCGTAATTTTGCGGGGTTGGGTTTAGCATTGCGTTAATGCGCATTTTAAGGGTTCCCGCCATTTGCAAGGAATCTATCAGCTTAACCTCATCGGCATCGAGCCCTGCATCGTGAACTCCGGTGAGTCCAACGGCAAAGCAGTTCTTCTGGGCATTGAGCAATACCCTGGCTTTTTCGTCGATACCCGGAGTGGGTATATGCTTTCGCACCAGCTCCATGGCATTATCAACAAGCACCCCGGTTGGGTTACCATCCCTCAGAACAATTTCGCCACCGGAAACCTTCGTGTTTTTTGTGATACCTGCTATCTCGAGAGCCTTTGCATTGGCAATGGCCGCATGTCCGTCGATCCTAACAATAAATACGGGCTTATCGGGAAACATTTTGTTCAGCAGCTCATTGGTTGGAAACTCTTTACTTTCCCATTCGTTTTGGTTCCAACCACGCCCCTCGACCCACTCGGTGGGATACTGCTTTTGGTTTTCAACCAACCGGTTTACCACCTCATTCCAAGTTTCTGCACCGGCTAACCAGTCCTTTGGTAAGTTAAGGCCATAGCCTAAAAAGTGGCAATGGGCATCGATAAAACCCGGATAAACAAATTTTCCTGAGAGGTCTAACACCGAGTCGGACTGGTACGCCGCCTCAATTTCTTCGTTTGAACCTACTGCAACAATTTTTCCCTGCCTAACAGCTATGCTCTGAGCCTTTGAGAATGCGGAATCGACCGTATAAACTGTTGCGTTTGTTATAATTATATCGACATTCTGGCGTTTAGTACATGCCATGGCTATCATGCTTGTGGTAAAAATGAGTATTATTGAATGCGTCTTCATTTTGCTGAACTATATTTGTAAATCAAAAGTAAGCATTTTTTGCCATACAAAACTAAAGCTGTAAAGATAAATGGCTTACAGGTTGTTAGGTTCTATACTGTGCTTTGTTTTCTTTTCATCCGGTTTTTGGGCTTGCGAGCCCGATAGCTTCTCATCCGAGCCTTCACTAAAGCTCACATTTAGTTCCGATACCGTGGTGTTCGATACGGTTTTCACCACCATTGGATCATCGACCCGTTACCTTAAAGTTTACAACAAAAGCACAAAAGACATACGTATAACCTCGGTAAAGCTTGCCGGTGGCTCTTCATCGGCCTACAGAATAAATGTTGATGGTCGTCCGGGCCCAATTGTTAATGACATTCCCCTTGGTTCGCGCGATAGCCTGTTTGTTTTTGTAGAGGTTACCATTGACCCTACCCTGAGCGATGCGCCCCTACTTGTACCCGATTCTATCGTTTTTGTCACCAACGGCAACATTCAGGATGTGAAGTTGATAGCCTGGGGACAGGATGTTTACCTACATAACGCACTCACCATAGAGACCGACTCGGTTCTGCCAACAAATAAGCCACATCTGGTTTACGACTATTTGTATGTTAAACCAAATACCACACTAACCATCCCGTCGGGGAGCCGCTTATTTTTTCACAACAATGCACAGCTTGTGGTAGCTGGTACACTCAAGGTTGAAGGCACAGCCGATTTACCGGTTACCATGCAGGGCGATAGGTTGGAAAAGTTTTATGCCGACAAGGGTGGCCAATGGGGTGGTGTGTGGTTAAGCGCCGGCTCAAAATACAACTCAATTGCCTGGGCCGATATTAAGAATGCCATTATTGGGCTAATGGTTGACACCTGCTTTACACCCGGAGCGCCAACCCTTACACTTTCACACTCAAAAATCGGAAACGCCAGCTATGTGGCCTTTTTGGCTCGTGGTGCAAAGGTCGATGTGGATAACTGCTTGTTCTACAATTCAGCTTACTCGTGCGTGGCATTAACAATGGGTGGCAGGTACAGGTTTTACCATACCACCATTGCAAACTACTGGGGAGATTACATGTTCCGAAAAGGCCCAGCCCTTTTGCTCAACAACTACTATACATACCAGCTGGTTAGTGGTGGCCCGGTTTTGGTTGAACCACGAAGCTTAGAGGAAGCCTCATTCTATAACTCAATAGTTTACGGCAGTACCTCCAACGAGCTTGGTCTCGATTACCGATACAACGGACAACCCGTTAATGCTGAATTTAACTACAACTTTTCCGATTGCATTCTTAAAGTTCCATCGAATCTTAACCTTAACGATCCTATTCACTTCACGCGCGTTAAACGCGACGATCCCAAGTTCAGGGATATTGCCAAATGGAATTTTGAACTCGACACGCTGAGCCCTGCAAAAGATGTTGGAGATATTACAATTGCCAATAGCTTTCCCATCGATTTAAAGGGCAGAAACCGTTTAACAGATGGCAAACCCGACTTGGGTGCATTTGAACGTGTTGAATAACATTTTGCAAAAATGAAATTCCGTAGAACATCGAAACGTGAGTGTTTACTGGGATTCATTCTGATCACCGTATTTACACTCACACCCATAAGTTTACAGGCGCAAGGCGCTACCACTGCCCGAAACCGGGTTATGTTTTACAACGTGGAGAACCTGTTCGATCCGTTTGACGATTCCCTAACCCGTGATGAGGAGTTCACTCCAACCGGCCAGCGCCACTGGACATGGAGCAAGATGGAGGCAAAGCTAAACGGTATTTACAAGGTAGTGATGGCTGTTGGCGAGCTCGACCCTCCAGTAATAGTAGGCATGTGCGAGGTTGAAAACGGCTTTGTGCTGCACAAATTGGTTCACGATACCCCACTGAGTAAGTTTGAGTACCGCGTCGTACATCGGGAGTCACCCGACCCACGAGGCATCGATGTAGCACTGCTTTACCGGCCGGATAGGTTTCAACTTCAGGAAAAGAAATTCGTTCCTGTAATTTTCCCAGACGATTCAACCCGGAAAACGCGTGAAATTCTTTACGTTAGAGGTTTTCTAGGGGGCGACACGCTACATGTATTTGTAAACCACTGGCCATCGAAGTATGGTGGCGAGCTGGAATCGGAAAACGGCAGATTTGCCGCAGCCATAACCCTAAAGCGTAAAGTCGATTCCATCAGGGTTTTCTACCCCGATGCCCGAATCCTGATCATGGGCGACCTTAACGATGAGCCTGAGAGCGCTCCCGTTGTTGAAGGATTGGGTGCTTGCGAAAAAGAAAGCCCAACCTGCCCCTCGGGTCTTATTAACATTACCGCCATTCTTAAAAACCGAGGGTTCGGCAGCTACAAGTACCAAGGTGTATGGGGAATTATTGATCAAATAATAGTATCGCAAAGCCTGCTCAGCGGCAAGCACAGGCTTTATACTTCGCCACAGAAAGCTGCGGTTTTTGAAAGCGAACAGCTCCTGGAACCGGACAAGCAGTACAGCGGTAAACGACCCTACCGGACCTTTATCGGCTACCGCTACCATGGGGGCTTCAGCGATCACCTGCCTGTGTATATCGACCTAATGGAAGCCGAAAGATAGAATCTAAAGGGTTAGTTCTTTAGCAAACCATAAGCAAAAAATGTAAACCCTACAAACCTCTGTGCCCTCTGTGGTTAAAAAAGCCTAACACCGTGAACACAGAGGATAAATAGATATGAAATCATCACTTTCTGTAGCTGTATGACAACGTATTAGCTTACTGCCTGTAAACAATGGCATTAATGTTCATCCCCGCCCCAACCGAGGCAAACATAATCACATCGCCCGTTTCGATACTATGTTCAGGCAGCTGTTTTCTCAAAATCAAATCGTACAGGGTGGGAACAGTAGCTACCGAACTGTTTCCTAAGGCTTTAATGCTCATTGGCATCAGTTCAGCGGTTGATTTCTCGAGCTTAAGCTGTCGGATAAAACGAGCAACAATGGCCTCATCCATCTTTTCATTAGCCTGGTGAATAATTACTTTCTTTAGCTCTTTTGGTTCAATTCCGGATCTTTCCATGGCTATTCTCATGGCAGAGGGCACGTTTACCAGTGAGTACTCGTATATTTTCCGTCCTTCCATTTTAATGTATCTGATTTTTGGGTCCGAATCGGGATGGTAGGATTTCCCGAGGTATAGGTAAAATACCTCATCCACAGTGTGCGACATCATGGCCGTGGAAATCACCCCCCGCTTTTCGTCCTCCTCAAGCGCCTCAACTATGGTTGCGCCTGCGCCATCGGCAAAAATCATACAATCGCGGTCGTGCTTATCAATGACTCTCGATAGGGTTTCAGCTCCTATAACAAGGCAACGTTTCGCCAAGCCGGACTTTATGTAGGCATCGGCCTGAATTACCCCCTGTACCCAACCGGGGCAACCGAACAGGATATCATAGGGTATGCACGATGGATTCTTAATCCCCAGGTGATGCTTGATTCGAGATGCCAAACTTGGAAGTATATCGGTTTGTATGGTACCATGCATCACATCGCCAAAGTTGTGAGCCACAATGATCTGATCAATGGTTTCCCGATCAATTCCGGCTGCTGCAATAGCTTGCTCAGCCGCAATTACCCCAATGTGCGAGGCACAGAGATCATCGGTAACCCAGCGGCGTTCCTCAATACCTGTAATATCCCTGAACTTGGCTATAACCTCCTCAATCAGGGTTTCTATTGCGGTTTCGTCCTTGTTAAAGAAGGTATGGCGGGCGAACTCACGGTTACTAACCCGAACGGTTGGCACATAGCTACCCGTTCCGGTAATCACGGAATTTAAGTGTTTCATAATACAATAAACGTTTGATTAGTCCCGCAGTAAAAGTAATAAAATGTAAGTAAATTCAAAATGTTTTTGTCTGCAAAAATTATACAATACTGATATTCTTTAATTTATATCCGTAACAAATTTTAACTAGTATTTCTGGTAAACAATCAGGGGACCAGGCGAAAAAGTAAGCTCAAACCAATCGTCCAGGCTTTCATTCAGCGTTCCCATCCACAGCTCGGGCAATGTTTGGTTTACGATTGGGTATTTTAGATTTTTTGTAAATACAACGGTTTGGTTGTTTGGCGAAAAGATTGATACCTGCTGACCCGGGTAGCTATCTAGCCGGCTTGATGCAAGTAAGGGCCGAAATGTTCCGGTATCGGTAAGCATAACAATGTTAGCCCCCATGCGGGCGTAGCTGCCGAGCAGTCCAATGTTGCCCAAGGTATGATCCTCGCGTTTGCCGGTAGCCCCCAACACAACAATGTTGGTAATGCGTTGATTCAGGCACCACCGTACGGATTTGGTAAGATCGTTTGAGTTCTGATCGGGGTCGTAGTAAAGAATGCTTTCGTACTTTCGTTTCAGGTGCTCCTTTACAGAATCCAAATCGCCCACCAAGGCGTTTGGAGTAATGGCCATCTGTTCCAGATACTCAATGGCTCCATCGCAGCATACCAGGAGCGGTGCATGCAGCAACTCGTTGAGGGGGGTCGGGTGAGAGGGAAACTCTCCGTTGGCTAAGATTACTGCTTTCATAGAAAGGATTGGTAGTTAATTGTTAGAAATGAAAAGTGAAGATGATTAGAATGAAACATTTTGGGTTAATAGCCAGGTGCATGTTGCTTTTAAACAAATATTCGCTGGTGCCATGTTGTTCATCTCCTAGTTAGAGGGTAGCGCATTTCGTATCAACAATTTCCTTCTTCCACTGGTAGTAACCAACAACCGACATGGTAGTGTAAAATACAAACAGCACGGATGTTGGGTAGAGTCCTTTATAGATGTAGAGAGCCAGGGATACCGAATTTACCACAACCCAAAGCCACCAATGTTCAATATACTTTCGGGCTAGCATCCAGGTAGCGGTTATGCTGAGTGCGGTGGTAAAGGCATCGCCTACTGGTACAGGTGAGTCGGTATACCTTACAAGTATGAAACGGATTAGAATGAAAAAAGCAATACTTGCCGCAAACAGCGGCAAGTAGATGCTTTTAGGTGTGTGTGTTACGGGCAGTGTATTCTTTGCTCTCACATTTCCGCCAAAAAGCCAGTGATACCATCCGTATATGCTGATGAATAGGTAGTAGAACTGCAAGCCCATATCGGCATAAAACTTTGAAACGTAAAAAATGTAGATGTAAAACGCCGAGGTTACAATACCCAAAGGCCATAGCCAAACGCGCTGTTTAATTTCCAGGTACAAGTAGATTAACCCGGTAAGGGCTCCAATCAGTTCAATGTAGTTATTCGCCAACCAGATCATTTTCAGGGTATGAGGTGAAACTTATTTTTATCAACCATATCACTTCTATATTTATTGAAATATCGCACTAAAACTCAAAACCCAACCTCACCATAAAATGGCGCTCGGCTTGGGGGTAGTAACCTATACTAACGTATTCAGGATCGCCGCTCTGGAAAAGAGTTCGGTAAACCCATGCGTTAGCCGAATACTTGAGGTTTAGAAGATTGTTTACACTTACCTGGAAGAATAGCGATTTATTCGAGCTTGCGTTAATACGGTATTCTCCCACCAGATTATTCACCCAGTAGGGATCAAGACTACGATTATTGTTTCCGGTATTATCGATGTACTGACGGCTTACGTACTTACTCACCCACGACAAGTTGAGATTTGCAATCGGGATAAAAGTTAATCGAGCATTTGCAACTATGGAGGGAGAAAACGATATGGTGGTATTACCCAGATACTCGGCTACAGGCGAATACAAGTCGTTCCAGTCAGTAGAATTATCGGTAAGGTTTACGAAGTTAGTGTAGTTTTTAATGATATTCCTGCTAAGGGTTGAGCTCCCATCAAGTTTTAACCATTTGAATGGTTTTGCTGCTACGGTCAGCTCAACTCCGGTACGGTAGCTATCTGGCACATTGGCCATCCGGGCATACCCCACATCGGTAAGCTCACCGGTAAGTACAAGCTGATCCTTGTAAAGCATGAAGTAGTAGTTCAAATCTACGGAAATGTTCTGCAAACGCATCCTGTATCCCAGTTCCCAATCGTAAAGTTTTTCGGGTTTCGGAGTAAAATCAGAAGAACCCTTCTGGGCGTCCTTCAGATCGCTTCGTGCGGGTTCGCGGTGGGCAACTGCAAAAGAAAGGTAAAGCTCATGAGCGGAACTAATCCGGAAAGTAGCACCTGCCTTGGGATTAACAAAGTTCCAGCTATGGCTCTGCAGCAGAGGCATAATATCGGAATCAACTCCTTTCAGCTCATAGGTTATTCCCCTGTACTGAATATCTGCAAAAACAGATAAAGGGTCAACAAGCTGCCAGGTAGCTTTGGCAAAGGCATTCCAATCGGTTTTTATTCCGCTATTACGATACCATTCATACTTGTTGGCAAGCCCAACGTTTACCTTACTCCACAACACCTTTCCAAAATGATCGCCATCGTAGCGGTTCCAACCGCCACCCAGGGTAATATCGTAGTTGCCGGAGCGGTAAATGATAGATGCTATGCCTCCATAAAAAATATTATCCATCCATTTCTGCTGAATGAAATCGGTTCGCTTAATGATGGTATCACGAATGGCAAAGTTGGGCAAACCATACTTGGATAGCTTCCGGTTTGGTTTATACTCCTCATAGTAGCCCCGTCCATCGGTTAGGTGCAGGGTAAGGTTTGCGGTTAAATTGCTTGAGAACGAATGTGTTCCAATCAGGTGGTAGTGGGTTTGCCAGTAGTTATCCTTCTGATCGCTGTAGTAACGGGTTACCCCCTGATCATCGACATACTCCCCTGCGGGGTTATAACGCCGGTTAGTGGCCATCATGTAATCTGGAGTTCCCTCCCAGGTAATTCCGGTGTGCTCCTCGCCATGAATGATGTTTGCACGCAGCTGGCTGTTCTCTCTATGCCAGGCAGCCGAAACGAACATCGATCGGTGATCCGAAGTAGCCCTCTCCACATAGCCGTCGGAGTGCAGCTGAGAAAAGCGTCCCTCCATGCTAAACCCGTTTTTTAGTAACCCTGTTCCAACCCTTGCGGAGGTTTTCCATGTATAATATGAGCCACCAAGCAAATCAACCGATGCAAAGGGTTCAGGGGTAGTGGCGCTGGTTTGGAAGTTCACCGTTGCGCCAAAGGCTGCAGCCCCATTTGTGGATGTTCCAACGCCTCGTTGCACCTGAACGTTCTCGACCGATGCCGCAAGGTCGGGAAGGTCGACCCAGTAAACTCCCTGCGATTCGGCATCGTTAAGCGGAACACCATTGATGGTAACGTTAATGCGGGTTGGATCGGTTCCGCGAATGCGGAATGCCGTGTTCCCAATCCCCATACCGCTCTCGGATGATACCACCACCGATGGAAGCATCTCGAGCAGGTAAGGGGTATCGGCACCGGTATTGGCCTGCTTAAGCTGTTCACGACTAAGGGTGGTTTGTGCTATGGGCATCCGGTTCGAGGCACGTGTGGATGATACTACTACGGCATCTAAGTACTTGGACGACTGACTGAGCTGCAGGTTCAGCTCCACATCCCCATCTACTTTAACCTCCACCTTAGTGGGCTCAAATCCAAGATAAGAAACAGCAAGGGTATAGGTACCCTGCCGTATCTGCGATAAACGATAGCCGCCGTTTACTCCGGTGTAAGTTCCCAAAAAGGTATTTTCCAAGGTGACGGCAGCCCCCACTAAAGGATTACCCTCAGTGTCGGTGATTCGTCCGTAAACTGAAAATCCGAGATTCTCGGTTGGATTTGCATGCAAAGTAAACCCTGCAAGCACAACTGCGCATAGTGCAAAAACAAATTTTCTCATGGTGTTAATCCCTTTAAATAGTTAAACATTCAACAGGCTCGGTTTTTCTGCCGAAATTCCTGAATAACTACAAAGGGGGAAATTGTGAGATGACGACAAACTCTTTTTCCCTTCGCCGGCATTACCCGGATCAGGTTCAAAGGGTATGATCTCAGCCCTAAGGGCACCCCCAAAAGTCAGGTGCAAAGGTAGTAAATATTTTTTAAAATGATGCGAATGCCCACCTTTGTTTAAGCTGAAATCGACTAAACCAGTAGGCGAAATTAGAACCACCAAAGTAGTGGAGATCTAACTAATCTTCTAAAAGGTGGGGCAAGGCAAGGCTTTCCAACGTTTACGGACTACGGTTTTAAAAGTCATGGCTACCGAAATTTCGTGTGAACCCCCCGAACCAATGCCGAGCCGGGAAATGGTAAAATCATAGCTATAGCCCACGCTGATGTCGTTAAACTTATAACCCACCATAAAGGCCAGTGCATCAATGCGTTTATTTACCTTACCCTTTGGCATACCACGCCACCAAAAACCGAAACTCAAAGGCTCGTTCATGAAATACACACCCAAATCGAGTTGCTTATACTCTCCCTGAACTCTAAAGTTAAAAGCACCGGTAATGCTTTGCTCAATTTTACTCATCAGGAAACCCTTGGTTATGTACCTGTAGCCACCATACAACGAGAACTTGAACGGAGTTCGTGCCTCTTCGTTGTAGAAGGAGTTAACGGGTTTAAGCATGTGATCCCAGGTAAATCCAAACCAGGTATTGTAGGAGTACATCATAACCGATGAAGATACGTCGATATCCCAAACTGCTGATTTTCCGGGATAAATGATTGAAGTTGGTGGTGCGGGGTCTAGGGCTAGCTGGTCGCCAAAGGTTAAATCGAAGAAGTTTATGGATATCTGCTGAAGGTAAAAACCAAGACCCGGACGGATATGTATGTCAGGATTTGGAGTAAAATCATAGGAGTAAAGAGTACCAATACGGGTATTTCCATAATTACCCGCACCGGCCTGATCGCGCTGGGCGACCAATCCAAACCCGCTGTTAAAAACGTTCATGTTGTAATCCCAGGAAATGCCATAGGTGTTGAATCCATGAGGTACTCCTAACCACTGATTACGGTAATTGGCAACAGCGCGCTGCCCTGCCACTCCACCGGCAAACGAGGGGCCCAGGTACAAAGGATTGGCATAAAATTGGGTGAAATGAGAATCCTGCGCTCTAAGAGAGAATATCTCAGCACTAGCTATCGAAATGATAATAATAATTCGTTTCATATACTTTTACCTTAACAGGGTTACAGTACCACGCTGGTCAAACACTTTTCCATTGGTAAAGGTTCCAATTGCCCTCCAAACGTAAACGCCTTGTTCGGCAAGCCGGCCATTTATGTAACCGTCCCATCCAATCTTAACATCTTTGGAGGTAAACACCTGTTCACCCCAGCGGGTGAATATCATCAGCTTATACTCAACCACACCGTAATGAATTGGGTGAAACACCTCGTTCTTCATATCATGATCATCGTAGGCTCCGCCATTGGGGCCGCTTGGGTTGGGCTTAAAGGCATCGGGGAATTTCACGTAGCCGATACCTTCAACCCAAACAGCGGGGTATTTAGAAATAGAATCGCGACAGATGGCATCGGGGTACTTCCGTTCAGCCCAAAGGGATATTCTGAATTCACCCATTTGCTTGTAGGTGTGGTTAGGATCCTTTTTGTTATAGTAAATGGTGCCATCACCCATATCCCAATCGTAAGAGCATGAATCGCAGTCGGTTGTTAGGTTCTGTAGGCGTACCGTTGCGTCGGGGAGCATTACCCGCGACGGGTAGGCGACAAAATCGGCATTTGGGGTTGGGTAAACGTGAAAAATTCCGTAGGAAAAGTTTTCGCCACCTTCGCCAGCTACTCTTAGTTTAACCCTGTAGTAACCGGGATTCTGGAATACGTGAATGGGCTGGAATTCTTTAACGGGTGGTGTTCCATCATCGAAATCCCACTCATACTCATCGCCATACAGTGAATTGTTTACAAAGTGAACCTCGTGGGGCGCACAACCATTGGCCTGATTCTGTGTGAATCCGGCAACGGGTTTGGGAGGCATCAGGTAAACTACTTTTGAAGTAGAATCCTTACAATGGGGGCTATTGATTACTAATGAAACATCGTAGGTAAATCCTTTCTCCTTATGCCCCCAACGGGTGTAGGTATGCGAGCCCGGTTCTTTAGCGTTGCTGAAGGTGTTATCGTCAAAGTACCACTGATAGTTCCAGCTATCGGCTGCAGGGGAAGATTGGTTAATGATTGTAAATGTATTGTCGGGGAACTCCTTGAGCGGGGGTTCAACTCCAATGAGCGCGCGCGGGGTTGCCCAAATGGTTATCTGCTTCACCGTATCGTCAACACAGTCGAACTCAGAACGGGCGGTGAGACGGACATTGTACACCTTATCACTTTCAGTATCGTTCAGGAATGTTTGGCTTGGATTAGTTGAAGAGGAGTAAAACCCATCGTTGAAATCCCAGGTGAAGAGCCTTGCATTGGTCGAAAGGTTTGTAAACTGCACCTCAAATGGGCTGCAGCTGGCGTAACCCGGCGATGCCTGATAATCTGCTGTAACCCTTGGAAATACCTGTATGGTTTGGGAAACCGAGTCGGCACAGCTATGCAGTGTGTTGGCTTTAAGCCAAATTTGGTACGATTTCGGATTGGCTTCACTGTTATCGAATTGGTGAGTAACATTTGCAGTAGAGGTGGTTTGGGTTGAGGTGCCATCGCCAAAGGTATAGGTGAAGGTTAGGTTTGCCCCCAAGGTGTTATTCTTGATTTCAACATCAAACGGTGGGCACGATACATAGTTACCCATGAGCTCCATTGCCGCATAGGGGCGAGGGAAAACTGTAATGTCCTTTCTCACCGAATCGACACAACCGTGCTCACTGGTTGCGGTGAGGTTAACCGTAAAGATTGTATCTCGATCAGTGAAAATATTTTTATATTCATGCTGTGGGTTTTGAGAATAGCCGAATGCTCCGTTCCCAAAACGCCAAACGTACTGGTTATTTGAGCTGTACGCTTGAGTTTGGTTAGTAAACTGAACCAGGTGCGGGGTACACCCCTGCAATACAGCATCAAAGTTAGGGTAAACTCTTGGATATATTTTCAGGGGGAGCGTTTTAACATCGGTGCAAAGCGGATCATCCTTATAAGCTGTAGTTAGGGTGATTACCGGATTATTCACCAGAAGGGTTCCATTAGTGTAAACATGATTAATCGGTTGTTCAGCATGGCTGGTCTGCCCATCTCCAAAGTTCCATGAATAGGTGTATAAAGGTGATGTGGAAGCATTGGTTAAACCAACTGCAACGGGTGAACAACCATCAGTTTTGTCCCAGGTAAATGCTGCTTCGACCTTAGGGTTAACGGTTATGGTTCTGCTGATGCTGTCGCGACATCCAATGTCGTTTACAGCCTTAAGCCAAACATTATAGGTGGCCAGGGCATCTTTTTTTACATTCGTAAATGTTATTCCTTTAGGATCAACATCACTGGACTGAACTCCATTTCCAAAATTCCAGGTGTATGCTCCCAAACCAGTTGAACCATTTGTAAAATCAACCTTTAATGGTGTACAACCCCTATCTGCGCTCACACTGAAACTTGGAACAACTTTGGGATAAACATCTACGAACTGCTTTTGAATTACACTGCTGCAGGTTAACCCGCTATTGGCGTGGCTTTGGGTTGCTGTAAGGGTAATGGTAGGCTTTATGATGGTGTTGGGTTGATCATTGTTGAACTGGTAGATATGCTGTAGCACGGGGCGCGTGGTGGTCTGCTGTTGCGGTACACCACTCAGGGAATAACCATAATCCCAATTAAAATTAGTACCATTAAGCGAGGTGTTAGTAAACCTTACGTTAAACGGTACACAAATGCTATCGTAAGCCATGGTGAAGTTGGCCTCAACTCTGGGATGAATGGTTACCGGAACGCTAACCGATTTTGAACACCCGTTGGCATTGGTTGCTGTTAGGCTAACATTGAAAACCTTATCCGTGGCGTCGCGGTTGTCAAAATCATGGGTAATATCGTCGTGGGTAGTAGTGGCATAGCTTTGAGCATCTTTAAATTCCCAGTAGTAGAGTAAATCGCCACCGCTGGATGTGTTAGTAAAAGTAATAGGTGTGCCGGGGCAGGCAAACTGTGCTAAAGCCGAAGCCTGAGGAACAACTCTGGGGTAAACCCTAAGTGTTTTTGTAACGGGTTGACTCACGCAGCTCCCGCCAGAATTGGAAGTGGTGAGCGTAATAGTATAGGTTGAAATGTTATCGGGGTCAGCGTTATCGGCCTGATAGGTGAAAGCATTACCGTTGGTTCGGGTTTCGTTCGGGAATAGCCCGCCAAAATTCCACTGGTAGCTGGTAGCACCAACTCCGGTAGGAGTAAACGTAACGTCGAATGGGGTACACTCACCGCTCATCTGCATGGTAAACCCATTGGTAAGTTTTGGCCGAACGGTAACCCCTAGCGTTTTACTGTCGGTACATCCATGAATATTCGAGGCTGTCAACCGAACGGTTAAAGGTAGATCATTCTGGGTGTCGTTATTTCGGAACAGATGGGTTACCGTTGCTAAATTCGATGTTAACCCATCGCCAAAGTCCCAAGTGAGGAAATCGGGCTGGTTGGTAGTGCCGTTTACCACACTGGTACTGCTAAAGGTTATTGTACTCGAGTCGCAAATCTGCTGTGCAGTATTTGGTGTAAAGTTTGCTGTAACTCCAGGGTAAACCCTAACCGGAATGCTCGATACATCGGGGCAGTTACCTACATTTCGCACCCTAAGAGTAACATTGTAAAGCTTCTCGGCACCTGTCAGGTTATCCTGGGTTCGGGGAATTGATAAAGGTGCTGTGGCTGAAGTGTAAGTTTGATCGTAGGTTCCATCGCCATCAAAATCAAACTCATAAGAAGCAATACCCGGATGCTTGGTGAGGTTGATGTTGTAGCTGTGCGGAGCGCAACCAGCAAGGTTGTCAATGCTGAATTCCGATTTTACGTAAGGGTAAAGTGTTAGCTGTTTGGTAACCGGCTGCGACTGGCATCCATGCTCCGATGTGGCAGTAAGGGTAACATCAAACGTTAAGTTTCCTCCCGTAACATTGGTAAATAGGTGGGTAGGATCCTTTTCCATTGAGGTAGAGCCATCGCCAAAGTTCCAGCTATACGAGGCATTGTTCAGTATCCCCCCACCGGTATAAGCACTCTGATTGCTTAAAGTTACAGTTTGAGGATTACATAACGGGCTTGTTGGTAAATTAAAATTAGCGGTTACTTCAGGGTAAACAGGAATTGGTATGGGCAACACTTTTGAACGGCTGCACCCGGCCAGATTTGTAACGGTTAACCTGGGCTGGAAATTCCTTACATTTCCTGTCTGGTTTACCTCCTGACGGGTAAACACGCTTTGCTGTGAGGCCTGCGTGTAGGTATTATCGGTTGTTCCATTGTTATCCCAATCCCAAAGGAATTCATTAATACCACCGTACTTCTGAACAGTTAGAGTTAAATCTACAGGCGAGCAATTCGTACTTGGTACAACCGAAAAATCGGCATCTATAAAGGGCTGAACTGTAACAGGGTATGGATTTGAGAGATACTGACACCCCTTATCGGTTAATGCCCTAAACCGGATAGTGTAATTGTGTGCAAAGGCATCGTAGTTCTGAATACTATAAGAAGTGCTTTGCTGAGTTGATATCACATTTGTATTAGCTCCCTCTGTGAGTAACCATTCAAACGTATTACCATTTACTACATTGCTGGCATTCAAGTTTACGGTAAGTGGTGAGCAGCTAATATCGCCTTGGGCATTCACTGCAACATCGGCTGTTGGGGTGGGATTCACAGTGATAGGCTGGGTGAAGACATGGGTACATCCTCCTGCATTTTGAACTTTTATACTAACCGGGGTTGTTGAAGTACGGCTAAAGGTCCAGTTACTGGGGTCGCTACTTTCGTACACCCCATCGCCATCCTTGTCCCAGTACGTATTGGTAATACCACCGACACTATTATTGACAATAGGCACCGACTCGCCTGAGCATATCTCAACCTTATCAACCGCAAAACTTGCCCTGATGTAGGGTTGAATTGTAACGGGAACCGACTTGCTTACTGAGCAGTAGTTGTACTTGTCGGTTATGGTTAGCTGGGCATTCAGGTTTTTGGGAGTAGGATCGTAGTTGTAGTAAGTATGAGAGGGATCGGGTGCTGCTGAGGTAGCCCCATCGCCAAAGTCCCATCGGAATGTAGCAGTTCCGCTGTTACCGGTGGGGTTTGCACGAAAATTGACAGTAAGCGGATGACAGTTTTCAGGGCTGGATTTTGACAGGATTACCGGATTTATGTTGATTTGCGGGTAAACCAACACATCCTTGGTGAAGGTTTTCTGGCAAATGCCGGTAGCATCCACCACAAGTTGCGATATGGTGTAGCGGAGTGTGTCGGTACCCGTGTTTGTAAAGGTTGCCGGGAATGTAGGGTTATTATTTAACCCTTCGCCCGGGTCATCAAAGTCTCCATCATTATTAAAATCCCACCAGTTTTGAGCTGCACCCACTGAGTTGTTGATAATTGTAGGCACAAATGGTGAGCATCCGGCAAACTGGTCGGTGGTGAATCGGGGTAAAACCGGATCGGATACCATGAACACCACCTGACGGGTTTCCGAGAGCCCGCAAGCACCGCTAACGGTTACATTATAGGTTAGCGATTGTGTAATATTGGTAGCAACGGGTGTTGGACTTGAGGGGTCATCCAGAAAATCGTGGGGTGTCCACTGGTATCGGGTACCACCGCTGGCATAGAGCTGCCGTGAGTCGCCCCAGCATATCTTGTTGCCACCAGCCTCGTTAACTACAACGAAAGCGGTAGGGTTAAAGGTGTTAAAATCGGAAAAGTACCCATAAAAGGCATCGGCATTAGCATTCCCATTTAAAATACCCAGGTGGAATACATCTTTGGAGTTTTCCAGCAGGTAAGCCTCATCGACACCGGCCTGAATATTGTCGGCTTTAAACCTTGCGTACCTCCACTCGTTATAGGGGGCGGTGGTACCCACATCCTGGTAGCTGGCCGGGTTGTTGAGACCAGGTACAATGGCAGTTACATCGTTCCCATTCTTATCGTAGAGTTTAAAGCCATCCTCTGCCCCCTTACGAACCAGAATGTTCATGTAAAAATCATAGTACTTAACCCCATAACCATTGTCATAATTGGCTTTGGTTCGATTAAAGCCGACCCTTGACGAGCCGGTGCAAGTGGTTATAGTTGGAATTATAGCCCCAGCAACCTGAGTAGTAGCTCCATTGCCGAAACCAGACAGGTGGTAAACGTAAACCGGCTTATCAGCTTCAATTGTGGTTATTAGATTACCCGAAGGAATCTGAACAGGATATACCCCTCTCTCATTAATGGTAGTAACGCTAACACCGTTCACCTTAATGTTAGTTCCATTCTGTGTAGCCACAACGTAAACATGTTCCTGATCGTTGGCCAGAACTCCGCGAACAACTGCATAATGGTAACCAATATGATCGATGGGAACAAGCTGATCGCCTACAAAGTCCACACCACCGACAGGGTTAACCATATCGTGTCTGGTATTAATGGCAATAGAGCCGCCACTCACCACCTCAACCTTGGTTCCTGCAAGTGTGTTATCAGGGTCAGTTTTATAGTTAACCTCACTATCGTTTTTATATGGCGCAACTATTGCCGTTTCGCCCCTGTTCAGCCAGATGGTGAAAGGAGTATTGGCCGGTTTTGAGCCTGCCGGATAGACAAACACATCGCGGGTTGGATTTATCCTGATTTCAGTATTATCCTCGGTGGCTACAATTTCAAATGAACTATACGGTCTATAGATAAAGTTAGAATTATTTGCAGTGTATTGGATGATTTTGTAGGTTGTTTCAAAAGGGATGTAAAAAGTCTTTCCTAATGCATTCTTTCCCTTAAGAGCCAACAGCTCCATGTTGTAAATAGCACTGATCTCGTAGTAGATAGTTACCGGTGCAGTAGCCTCAATGTGTAAACCCTTATTATTCCTATTGATGTATGGTTTTGGGGCTGCAGGGTTTGACGTAGTCCAACGCAAACGGTTCTCAATTGATGTTAGCGGTGTGGTTTTATCATCACCTATAAGGTTTAGGGCAGCTAAATCGATGGTTTGGGTCTTATTGGCAGGAATGGTAAAAACAAGCGGATTCCCTCCGTTAAAATTTGCCGGGTTAGCCGGCATGGTAATGGTAACCGTGCTGGGCAGAGTACCGGTAGTAATTCTAAGATAAACCGGATATCCCTTGTTTCCGGGGCTTGACTCGTTTCCACCCCAATGGTACCTGTTTATTTCGGGAACGCTAAACCAGAACTCCGTATCGGTTTGTGCCTTAACCCCATTTATGCCTGAAAAAAATGCTGAGCATGCTGCCATCAGCATTAAAACCCTTAAAACCTTCATCTTTAAAATCTGTTAAAAACGACTCAAAATTATGTATTTACCAATTTCCAATCAATACTTATCCAATTTGAGAAAATGAGCAACTCCTAAAAATCAGGCAGAACGTAACACTTGAAATTAAAACGGCAAACAAAACATGTTGCATAACATATTTTTTGATGAAACCTTTTAAAGCATGCTCTTTACTCAGAGCTAAAAAATTTGAATTTTTGCATGTTAATTCGCTATGCCAAAAATTAACCGATCATGAATCGTTTACTCACAATTTTTCTATTTGCTTGCATTTCGCTGGTAACGAATGCACAAACCAAATATCTTAGCGAGGGATTTGAAGGAGGTGTTAAACCAAGCGGATGGAGCGAGGAAAACGTATCGGGTAACCGAAGCTGGCGTTACCAGGATGGAGGCTACGCCTCGTCGAGTGCACCAACCTACCGGCATCCGGCTCACGCTCATACCGGAAGCTATAACGCTCTGTTTCAGATTGAGCAGGTAGGCCCCACTACAAAGCTCATCACACCCGAAATAAACCTACAAGCCTCAACCAAACCTGTTCTGGAGTTCTGGCATGCCCAGGAATCGTGGGGAACAAACGATAAGTTAAAAATTTACTACCGCATTAGCCCTGCATCGCCCTGGGTTCCCCTGATTGAATATGCTAATGCCACAGTTGGTTGGGTTAAACGCGAAATAATACTACCGGAGGATGCCAAATCGGCCAAATGCCAAATTGGGTTTGAAGGAATGTCGAACTGGGGATGGGGTGTTTGCCTCGATGACGTGGAAGTGGTAGAACGTGGCAATGTGCCTCGAGTTGTATACAGCATGGATGCTATTCAGAGGAAAGAGCTTATCCCTTCGGGAACAAAATCGAATCCTGTGATTGCGCTACTTATTTTTGTAAAAGGAACAACGGGTTCGCTAACCCTTAGTCAGATTACAGCCACATACACAGGTACCAACGTTAATGATGTGAGCAACTGCCAGCTGTACTATTCAACCGATACGCTAAATGTTACCCAACAACCCATAACAAGCACTGTTAGCATAAACGGGAATAATATCACTTTCACTAACTTCTCAAAGGAACTTCAAACCGGCGAAAACTTCATCTGGATTACTGCAGGGATCAAATCAGAAGCATCACATGGAAACACTGTTGACTTTGCCATAAACCCTAACATGGTTAACATTAGTGGCGGCACCTATCCATCCACCGGACTAAATCCCATAGGTGCCTGTACCGTGGTTGAATCGCTACTCACCGAAGACTTTGAAAACGGAGGTTCAAACTGGCAGCTGACAGGTAGCTGGGCAGTTGGTAGCCCTACCGGTGCCGGCATAAACGATCCTACTTTTGCATACGAAGGGGCTTCGGTTCTTGCCACCAACTTGAACGGAAACTATCCGGCAGCTATCAGTTCATCCGCACCTCATGAAGCCGTTATCGGGCCTGTGAACGCCAAATACTTTCAATCCCTTAAAATTCAGTACAAACGTTGGCTCAACATGGATTACTTTGACAGAACCCGAGTGTATGTAAGCAACAATAACCAATCCAGCTGGAACCCGGTATGGTATAACAACAATATCATCCTCGATGGAAACTGGAAATCTACTACACATGACATATCCAGTTTAGCAACCCGAAAAGATCAGGTGTGGATTAAGGTGAGCATTGACAGTTCCGATAACCAAACCGAATACGGCGGCTGGAATATCGATAACTTTGCCATCACAGGCGATTATATAGCCACCGATGTTGGCGTAAACGCGTTGATTACTCCAAACCCCTTCTGCGGTCTTACATCGCAGGAGGAGGTAAAGGTAAAAGTTCGCAACTATGGTGGGAACACCATAAACGCTCCCTTTGAGGTAGGATACTCGCTCGATGGCGGTAACACTTTCATCCGCGAAACATTTAATCCAACCATTGCACCCGAAAGTGAAGCCATAATCACTTTCAACCAAAAAGCGGATTTAAGTTCACCCGGACTTAAAAATCTGGTTGTAAAAACATTTTGCCCTAATGACGAAGATAATAGCAACGATACCTACTCGCAAGACTTCTTTGTTTACCCTACTGTTAGCACCCCCTACAGCACATCATTTGAGAGTTCAACCGATTACTGGTATAACCATGGTTTAAACCGCACCATGGTATGGGGCGCTCCTCAGGGCAATGTTCTTAACAGGGCATACAAAGGTCAAAACGCCTGGGTAACTAACTTGAAGTACTCACACAACAGCAACGAAACTTCGTACCTTGAGAGCCCCTGCTTTAACATCAGCAACCTAAGCTACCCCGTATTCAGCTTTTACTACATGATGGATATTGAAGAAGGTGTTGACGGGATGAACCTTGAGTACAGCACCGACGGGGGCAGAAATTGGCAACTGTTGACCGCCCACTCAGGCTACTCGGTAAACTGGTACGATACGCCCGCCGTAACAGCACTCACTGCGGCCGGTTGGAGTAAAAAAACTACGGCATTCGTTAAAGCAGCCACACTCCTGCCCTCCGATGTTATCGCTGCAGGAAAAGTAAAGTTTCGGTTTGTATTCAAATCGAACCAAACTAACAACTTTGAGGGGGTTGCTATCGATATGGTTGAAATCTATGAGCTACCCTACGACATTGCAATAACCAACAAGGTTGCACCCAACGATGCCTGCGAGATTGGCAACTCTCCCCTATCGTTCACAGTTAAAAACGTTGGTTATAAACCCCTGCCTACTGGCTTAAAAATACCTATCAAAATCAAGGTAGATGTGAGTCAGTATTCCGATACGCTTACCCTCCCCTTATCAGTCCCACAAAACGGAACTGTAAACTTCACCACATCATTCAGCCATAAATTTGATAAGGCTGCCGTTTACAACCTCATTGTCTATTCCACAACAGCCCCTGAGTTAGATAGGGCCAACGACACCCTCAAAACCACCATTGAGGTTTATGGTATGCCCGGTTATACCTTGGGCCCCGATATCGGAACGCTTAAGGTTGATACTGTTACGCTTGATGCCGGAAGCGGCTATAGCACCTACCAGTGGAAAACCAGAATACCAGCCACTGCCCCCACCTGGACTTCGGGAAAGACAACACAGAGCTACTCGGCCGGCGAGGTAAATTTCGGCTTGTATGCAGTTGAAGTCACAAACAGTAGGGGTTGCTTGGCACGCGATACCATTGAGGTCATTCAATCCGACAAGAACGTTGGTGTGATTAGTATCGACAACATTACTAGCGAATGCTTTCACAGCGATCCCATACATCCTACGGTTACCATCAAGCATTTCGGCAACACACCTTTTAATGGCACACAGAGCTTTGCCATAGGCGTAAGCGTTAATGGAACCGAAGTGCTTTCCGAGATGTTCACCCCCCAGAATGGATGGACAACCGATGATACCTACCAGTTCACCTTTAGCGGCGATATCAATTTAAGCAGTAAAGGTAACTACCTCATCAAAGCCTACACCAAATTCCAGGACGACATTGACAAGAGCAACGACTCAACCAGCATCGGCATAGCAACCTACGGAATACCGCAGGTAACCTTCAACCTGGCCGATACGCTTTCCACCACAAATGTTGATACTGTTGTATTAAAGGTTGATGCGGGGTATAACACCTACTCCTGGGAGCGTAAATTTGCCGGCACCACTACCTGGGAAACATTAAGCAATACCGATGAAGAGCTGAAACTTATGGGGTTAACCTATAACACACGCTCAGCGCATTACCGGGTTACGGTGACCGATAACTTTGGTTGCGGAACCGGTAGCACCAACATTTTTATAAACACAATGGATTTGGGCATCTACAGTATTGAAAGCCCGGTGGCCACCACCTGTTTTACACCCAACGGTTTTAAAGTTAAAGCCCAGGTGCAAAACTACGGACAAGATGTTTACCCCGCAGGTACAAGTATTAAGGCCACAGTTACCACCGAACTGGGTCAACAACTCCAAACCTTTACCCTGCCCAGCGCTCTCACTCCTGGCGACCGAATTACCATAGAAATGAACGATTACCTGAAACTCCCAGCCGGTGAGCATTCGCTGGTTGTATCAACCGCTGTGGATGGTGACCTGAACCCCAATAATGACTCGAAAAGTATTACCTTTACCGTTACCCCAGCACCATCGGTATCAATTACACCCGACACGCTCCGCCAATACTTTACTCCAAACACCACGTACACCATAACCCCAACATACTCCGCCGATTGCACCACCTACAACTGGCAGGATAACAGTGCCGAACCCAACTATACCATTTCAGGCTATCCCGCATACCCAAAGTATCATGTTACCGCAACAAATAGCTTTGGCTGCTCAGCAAGCGATACCATGGTGGTTATTGCCTCGGATATCAATCTGCTGCAGATACTCTCACCCAAAAATGCATGTAACCTGAATGGTGATTACAACATTACCTTCCGCATTCAGAACTTAGGTCCCGATATGCCCGCAGGCAGTAAGCTGCAAGCTAAGGCTTGGATAAATGGCAATCTTCTTGCAACTGAAACCATCACGCTTAGCGCAACACTAAAATCGCAAAACGTACTCGATATCACCCTGAGTGCCCATGCTTTCATCAACCAGCAGGCCGAAATCAAAGTCTATGTTCAATCACTCGACATTGATGAAATCAACTACAGCAATAACCAGCTGATAAAGTTCGTATCATCAACCGGATACCCCAGCATTAGCCTTGGTCCGGACAGAGAAGTACACGCCTTTACCGACACCATCAAAGCAGGAGGTGGCTTTGACAAGTACCTATGGACAACCGGTAGCAGCGACTCAACCATTGTTGTAACGGCCACCGGTACCTATGGCGTAACCGTTACCGACTACTACGGATGCACAGCCTACGACGAAGTTCATGTTACCTTTATACTTGACGATATCGAAGCCATTGCCCTGATTAAACCCACGTCGGGTTGTAACATGTCAAACACCGAACAGGTTCAGGTTGAAATCCGAAACAATGGCAGCACCGTTATACCTTCAGGAACTCCAATCACCATTGGTTTCCATCAAAACGAACAGGTAAAGACCGAAACCTACACGCTTGACCAATCCCTTCAACCTGCTCAAACCAGATATGTAACATTGAGCAACACCATGGATTTTAGCATTAGGAAGAAACACACTGTAAAGGTATGGATAAAGATGCCCGGTGATATGGTTCCGGCTAACGATACCCTAACAAAGGAGATTACTGCATACCCCGATATACTTATCGATTTAGGCGATGACGTGGAGCTTTGCCAGGGTAGTTCAGCTACACTGGATGCGGGATACTACCCCGGAGCAATATACCAATGGAACACTGGGGCTTCAAGCCGAACCATCAACGTTACCCAAACGGGAACCTATACTGTTACCGTTACCGATGCCAACGGATGCTCCAGCACCGACAGCAAAACCGTTACCTTCCTGAACTTGCCCACGGTAACGCTCAGTAACTTCGATCCGGTTTGCTCCAGCCAATCCGAGCTGACACTGACCGGAGGTAACCCAACCGGTGGAACATGGACGGGCCCAACAGTGGTTGGAAACATATTCAAACCATCTGAGGCCGGAGCCGGAATCCACTCCATTACATATACCTACACCGACAGCCACGGATGCAGCGCAAGCGCTACAAAGCCCATTACTGTTAGCCCTTCGCCAACGGTTAACCTTGGCCCCGACCGAACAGTTACCGCACCTGTAACCCTTGACCCCGGTGAGTTTGTATCGTACCTTTGGAACGACGGTTCTACCAACAGGTTCTATACTGTGAGCGCCACCGGAACATACTCGGTCACCGTTACCGATGCTAACGGATGCCAGGGGTATGATGAGGTTTACATAATATACAACGAGATTTTCGATGTTCAGGTAACCAGCCTGCTAAGCCCGACAAATCACTGCTTCGATGGAAAAGCCGACGAGGTTAAGGTTACCCTCACCAACAAGGGAGGAAAAACCATTAACACCAACGAAACGATTGCCCTAACGCTCAGCACAGGTGCGCAAAACATCACCGAAAACGTTACATTTGACACCCCTTTTACAACCAACAATACCAGGGATTACACTTTTACCCAACAACTACCGCTGCAAAAAGGAACTCATACCATCAACTTCGTAGCCCGATTGAACGGTGTTGCAGGGACTGCAAAGCAGTTTAATGTTGAAATTTATAACCTTCCAACAGTTGATATCGGTGAAGGGAAGGATACGCTAAGAAAATCACTTCCCTATGAATTGACTTCAGGAATAGGAGGTGTAAGCTACCTATGGAGCACAGGGGCCACCAGCCCTTCCATAACTGTTCCCGCAGGAGCCTGGGGTAAGTACTGGCTTAGGGTAACCGACTCACACGGCTGCGTTGCCTCGGACACCGTTGTAATCTGGTGGCCGGTGGCAGTGGGCACCATTCCCGATGTTTATACCAGAATATTGGCATTCCCCAATCCTACCCGGGATAAGTTCACTCTTCAAATTGAGACACCCGAGCCAACCACCAATAGTATTGAGGTTATATCACCCCTTGGACAGCTCATCAAGCAGGCCCAAACAGGCTTTGACCATTTTACTAATGTGGAAGTGAACGTTTACGATTGGCCAAGCGGTATTTACATTATCCGGATAACCAATAAAATGGGAAGCAAAACCCTAAAGGTTGCCATAACCCATTAGTTCCCATGGTGTATTGCAAGCAAAAGAGGCGGTGGGTAATCGCCTCTTTTGCTATTCATCTTTTAAACAACTTAGATTTTCATTGTAAATGCAACTTTTGGGGACTTTAGTTTAAGGGGTAAAAGAAAAAACTAATTTTTCAAGAACGCGAGAGAAAGAACACTTCCTCCCCTCGTCGTTCCTGAGGGTTAAGTGGCTATCTTCGCCTCC
>CALBBQ010000002.1 GCA_937926785.1 uncultured Bacteroidales bacterium
GTCAATACCTTTGATTTTTATAGGGTTTTCGTAAAGTTCTTGTAGTCGTTTGGTTACAGCACCGCTCTCAACAAAGAGCAATACATCTGGGTCGCTAATGTCTTGTATATTTCTTAAAAGTCCTGTCTTGGGGTCAGTGTAAGTGTAGTCAGGGTCTATGTATTTGTAGGAATTAGACATAGGCTTTTTGTTTGGCCAATGATACAAGTTCTGTTAGCGTTATTTTTCCTGTTACATAGTCCCTAATGATTTCAATTCCTTTTGGTGTGGGTTTAAATCCTTCAAACATATTGCTTCCCAAAGCGTTTGCGGTGCTTTCAAGCGTTTTCAAGTCTGAAAATTTTACACCCATTATGATCAGGTTATTTCTGTCTATTTCTATTGTGTTGTACATTTTTCGTCTTAAATGCTTTCCAAATTTACAAAAAATTTAGGTCAAATCGTTTGTTTTCTGTCTCTTTAAATGGCTTATAACTAGTTTATAACCGTACCAAAAGTAAATATATACATACCATTTTGGGTGTATAACCGTACCTTTGGTTGGGTTTATTTTAGTCAATAAAATAAAAAAAAATCACAAATCATCAAATGGCGATTTAATTTTTAATGATCTTTTTTTGAGGCTTAAGTGTTATAGCCCAATACCGTTCCCATCCCATCCGCTTGCCGAGGAAACCGGTAAAAAAAGCACACGTCAAATGACGTGTGCCGGGCTGTGAAAGAAGTTTACCCTTATTTTTACTGTTTACAGCGACTTCAGGTATTCGGTAACGTTCTTCTCGATTCTGGCAGTAATTTGGTCGAGGCTGGCTCTTTGAAACCTTTCGCCGGTAATCTTTTCAAACAGCTCGATGTAGCGGTTCGATACCTGTTCAACAAAATCCGGTGTCATTTCGGGAACCCTTTGTCCCTCTTTACCCTGGAAACCATTAGCCATGAGCCACTCGCGGACAAACTCTTTCGATAGCTGGCGCTGCTCCTGGCCCTTTTCGAATCGTTCCTTATACCCATCGAGGTAGAAGTACCGCGAGGAGTCGGGGGTATGTATTTCATCGATCAGGAAAATTTTGCCGTCCTTTTTGCCGAACTCGTACTTGGTATCAACCAGTATTAGCCCCATTTTTTTGGCCAGTTGTGTGCCCCGTTCAAAAAGGGCAAGGGTGTACTTTTCGAGTAAGGCATAATCCTCCTCGCTTACAAGCCCCTTGCCAATAATTTCCTCACGGGAGATGTCCTCATCATGCCCCTCTTCGGCCTTGGTGGTTGGAGTAATTATGGGGTTAGGGAATTTTTGGTGTTCGCGCATGCCTTCGGGCAAAGGCACACCGCAAAGCGAACGCTTACCGGCTTTGTACTCGCGCCAAGCGTGTCCGGTGAGGTATCCGCGAACCACCATTTCAACCTTGAACGGTTCGCAACGGTGCCCAATAGTAACCATCGGGTCGGGCGAGGCAATTTTCCAGTTCGGAACGATATCAGCGGTAGCATCAAGAAACTTGTTGGCAATCTGGTTAAGGACTTGGCCCTTATAGGGAATCCCCTTGGGCAGGATGACGTCGAAGGCCGAAATCCTGTCGGTTACTACCATAACCAGGTACCGGTTACTGATGTTGTACACATCGCGAACTTTTCCATGGTAAACGGAAACCTGTCCGGGAAATTTAAAATCGGTGCGGGTAATTGCTTCCATTGATAGCTTATTTAGTTTGGTTATCATCGGTTGGGGCATCGGTTTGCCTCTGGGAGTTCTCCGAGGCCCCTTCGAATGCGTTTACAATGTATTTAACCAGCTTGTGGCGAATAATATCACGGGTATCGAAGTAAATAACTGCTATCCCATCAATACCACTTAAAAGGTTGATTGCTTTAACCAGCCCGGAGTCTTCCTTTCTGGGTAAATCAATCTGGGTAATATCGCCGGTAACTATAAATTTTGCATTGCTACCCATTCTGGTCAGAAACATTTTTAGCTGGCTAATGGTGGTGTTTTGTGCTTCATCAAGTATAACAAAGGCATTGTCGAGGGTTCGTCCGCGCATGTAGGCTAGTGGTGCTATTTGCACTGTTCCGTCTTCCATGAATTCCTGAAGTTTTTTTGGGGGAATCATATCGTGCAGGGCATCGTAAAGGGGCTGAAGGTAGGGGTCGAGCTTTTCCTTCATGTCGCCGGGCAGAAAGCCCAATCGCTCACCGGCCTCAACCGCAGGGCGGGTTAAAATGATTCGCTTTACCTCCTTATTGCGAAGGGCTCGAACGGCTAAAGCAATAGCTGTGTAGGTTTTTCCCGATCCTGCAGGGCCAATGGTAAACAGTAAGTCGTTGGTCTGGTACATCTCTACCAGCTTGCGCTGGTTAACAGTTCGTGCCTTTACAATCTTTCCATGGTTCCCATATACCAGCACATCGGTTAAATCTTCCTCAGCCTTTTCGATGGATTCAGGGTTGTCCAGGAGAATATCCTTGATGTTTGTTTCGCTCAGGTAGCCATATCTAATATGGAAATCAATCATGGCATGAACTTTTCTGTCCAGCTCATCAACTAAGGCCTCATCGCCTATTACCCTGAGGGTGTTTCCCCTCCCAATTATTTTTAGCTTGGGAAAATGTTTAGAAATTAAATCGAAGCGGGTGTTATTCACCCCAAAAAGCACCAGGGGATCGATTCCCTCAATGATGATTACTTTTTCTACGGCCATCCATTTTCATCTATCAGCACAAAGTTAGCTTAAATTTGGTTGAATGGGACAACTTAGCTAAATGAGATATTAAAAATTACTAACACAGCGAGGCGTTGGAAAGTTTAAAGGCAATAGAGCAAAAAGTATTAAATTTCTAACTTACTTTTGTACACACATTTTTGGCAATGGAGAAAAAAGCAACCCGTTTCATCACTCTTACCACCGATTGGGGCAACCAGGATTATTACCTGGGTATGCTCAGCGGAAAGCTTTACTCCATTGCAGATCATTTGAAGGTGGTTGAACTAAGCCATAACGTGCCGACATTTAACTACGTACATGCTGCTTTTGTTTTAAAACATTCATTCACCCATTTCCCTGAAGGTACAATACACATCTGCATGGTAAACAGCGATTCAACCGAACGACAACAAATGCTGGTTTTTGAGTATGCCAAACATTACTTTGTTGTCCCCGATAACGGCACCATATCGCTGATAGCAGAGGAAATCCCTGGTAAGGTTTACGGAATCCCTACCGATAACAGTAATAGCTTTGCATCGCTTGAAAGTGTCACTCTTGCTGTCGGTATGCTTTTACTGAACAATGGGTTAGATGAATTCGCCATAGAGGCGACATCGGTAAAAAAGCTTACTCCGATTCGACCCGTTCCCGAAAAAGATGGCATAACCGGAAGGGTAATATACATCGACTCATACCAAAACGCCATTACCAATATTCCCAGAAACGAATTTGATGAGCTTGGTAAAGGGAGAAGATTTACCATCTTTGTACAAAGTTACTCAAATGGAATTAACAAGTTATGCCGTTCCTACCAGGAGGCGGAAGATGGTGAACTCATTGCTTTATTTAACTCACTCGACTTGCTTGAAATTGCTATAAAAAACGGGCATCTCGCCCAGATGTACAACCTTTCGGTGAATTCTAGTATCATGGTTCGTTTTCACAACGACGAAAATCTTCTAACACTATGACCGACGAACAGAAACAATCAGCCAGCACTGCCTTTTTAAGACTGCTTGAGATAATGAACGATTTAAGGGCTAAATGTCCGTGGGATAGAGAGCAAACCCTTGAGTCGATCAGACCCCTTACCATTGAGGAAACCTATGAGCTTTCCGAAGGAATACTTGATAAGGATTACAATCTGATTAAGAAGGAGCTGGGCGATTTGCTCTTACATATCGTTTTCTACTCAAAAATTGCCGAAGAACAAGGAGAATTCAACATCACGGATGTTATCAATTCGCTGTGCGAAAAATTGATCTACAGGCATCCGCACATATATGGAAATGTTGAGGTAGATAATGCGAATCAGGTAGTTCAAAACTGGGAGCAGCTGAAAATGAAAGAGAAGGATGGAAACAAAACGGTTCTATCCGGCGTTCCCACATCATTACCAGCACTCATCAAGGCAAACAGGATTCAGGAAAAGGTACGAGCCGTTGGGTTTGATTGGGATGAGCGTTCACAGGTTTGGGATAAGGTACAGGAAGAGCTGAACGAGCTTAGGCATGAGGTGGAAAACCAGAATGCCGATGAAATGGAAAAAGAATTTGGCGACCTGCTTTTCTCAGTGGTAAATGCAGCCCGACTTTACGGTGTTGACCCCGAAACCGCGCTTGAACGGACTAACCGAAAGTTCATCAAAAGATTTCACTACCTTGAGCAAAAAACCATAAAGCAGGGGCGATCGCTTATGGACATGACCCTTGATGAGATGAACCTGATCTGGGAGGAAGCCAAACAGTTCGACTAAGCCTAAGAAGATGATCGCCTATCTGGTTAAAAAAGTGTTTTACACGGGCCTGGTGATATTCGGAGTAGCCAGCCTGGTTTTTGCGCTTTTTAATCTGATTCCCGGCGACCCAGCCCGCATGCTGCTTGGTCAGCGCACCGATTCCCTTTCACTAAGCGCCGCCCGAACCGATTTAGGACTCGACCTTCCGATTCGCTTCCAGTACCTTAAGTTTCTGAACGACTTATCGCCGCTATCCATTCATAACACATCTGATCCTAAAAGCAGAATCTATCTGGACTCTTCAATCTATGGGAATCCCATAAAACTAATACAAATCAGCAATCAAAAAGTATTGGTTTTCAAGAGACCATACCTCCGACGCTCATACCAAAGCCGCCAACCCGTTACCAGAATTATTTTTGCAACCCTACCCAATACATTCTACCTGGCAATAACTGCCATTCTTTTTGCCACCATTATCGGTATTGCCATGGGGATCGTGTCGGCCATCAAAAAGGATACACTCATCGATAAGTTCCTACTCATCAACTCGGCGTTAGGCATGGCCTTACCCTCGTTCTTTGCTGCCATACTAATCGGGTGGGTGTTTGCCATTCTCCTGGGTGATATTACCGGATTAAACCTTACCGGGAACCTATGGGAAGTGGACGACTATGGCGAGGGGATACACCTGCAAATTAAGAACATCATTCTTCCTGCACTTACCCTTGGGCTTCGTCCCCTTGGGGTGATAACCCAACTCATGCGGAGCTCTCTGCTCGAAACGCTAAGCCAGGATTATATCCGAACGGCCAAAGCCAAAGGCTTAAGTAAAACAAGAATCATACTTCAACACGCTTTGCCCAATTCCCTCAACCCTGTGGTTACCTCGGTATCGGGCTGGTTTGCCTCAATGATGGCGGGAGTAATTTTTGTTGAGTACATTTTTAGCTGGAAGGGGTTAGGTTTTGTTATGGTGAATGCATTGAGCAGCTACGATGTACCCCTGGTCATAGGTTGTGTGCTTATCATATCCATTATTTTCAGCATTGTTAACCTGATTGTTGATATTATTTATGGACTGCTCGATCCCCGGGTTCGCATCAAATAGCCCTCGAACCATAAACGTTTTAAACTTGACCCAAAGGCTTTAATTCGAAGAATTATTTTAACTTTGATAGCGTATTACCCCACATACAGTAATAGTTTTTTGTTAATTTAAACCGATTGTGATGAGAAAAAAGATTGTTGCCGGCAACTGGAAGATGAATACACTTCCATCCGAAGGAATGACCTTAGCCAAGGATGTGATAGCAAAGTCAGGACAAGTAAACCATGATGTGGAGCTGGTTGTTATTCCGCCATTTACCCACCTTTCCGAGATAGTGAAGCTGGCCAGCGGGACACGCGTTTCGGTGGGAGCACAGAACTGCGCTCAATGGAAATCGGGTGCCTATACCGGCGAAGTGTCAGCATCAATGCTGCAATCCTTAGGCGTTGAGTATGTTATTCTTGGTCACTCCGAACGACGCGAATACTTCGGCGAAACTAATGCTGAGCTTCTTGAAAAAATAAAAATTGCTCTGGACTGTAAGCTTAAACCCATATTCTGCTGTGGCGAAAAGCTAAATGAACGCGAAGCCGGAGAACACTTTCAGGTGGTTCAGCAACAGGTTGAGGAGTCGCTCTTCCCACTTGATGATAGCAGCATAAGCAATATTGTCATAGCCTACGAACCGGTTTGGGCCATTGGAACGGGGAAAACAGCTACGGCCGAACAGGCTCAGGAAATGCACGCATTTATCAGAAACTTACTGGCAAACAAGTATGGTGAAGCTACTGCTGAAACCATCAGCATTCTTTACGGAGGTAGCTGCAAGCCAAGCAACGCCGGCGAAATTTTCTCAAAACCCGATGTTGATGGCGGTTTAATTGGTGGTGCTTCATTGGTAGCCGACGATTTTATTGCCATAGCCAAATCGTTTTAGCATGAGCTACACTGAGCTGAAAATACAATTAACCCCATACTCCGAAGAAATCGCCGAAATACTCATTGCCCAGCTTGCAGAGCTGGGCTTTGAGAGCTTTATGGAAAACCCACCTGAACTTCAAGCCTATACAAAAACAGCACTACTCGAAAAGCTTCCATCGGGCTTCATCGGAGAGCTGGTTCTGCCCCAGGGTGTATCCATTGCCCACCAGTTCATCAATATAGAGGAGAAAAACTGGAATGAAGAATGGGAGTCCAACTTTGAGCCCATTATAGTTGACAACCGCTGCCTGGTGAAAGCATCGTTTCATCACAACACACCAAAAACCGACTACGAAATCGTTATTGACCCGAAAATGGCTTTTGGTACTGGCCACCACCAAACAACCCACCTGATGATATCGGCCCTGCTCAAATATGATGTAGAGGGGCTAAGCGTTTTAGATATGGGATGTGGCACCGGTGTTTTGGCCATTCTGGCCGAAATGCGGGGCGCAAGCCGGGTGGTTGCCATAGATAACGATGAGTGGGCGTATCGCAACACTTTGGAAAACATTGCCATAAATGGCTGCAAGCGAATTAATGCCATGCTAGGCGATGCCCAACTTTTAGCCGGTATGGAGTTTGACCTCATACTTGCCAACATCAACCTTAACATCCTGCTGGCCGACATGAAACACTATGCTAACTGCCTGAAAACTAACGGAACTCTGTTCATGAGCGGAATTCTAGATAAAGATGTTAGGGGCATGACTCAAGAAATTGGGAAAAATGGCTTAACTCTTCAATTTGTAGAGTACAAAGATAGCTGGGCAATGGTTGCCTGTAAAAAAGGATAAAACATCTCACTATGGGTTGGTTGCCTGTTAGCAAATGGCGAAAAATACTGATTACCCTACCTATCTGGGTGACTCTTACCGGAGGTGCGCTACTAGCCTATCTCCATAGCCAGGACTCCAAATTTTCCGGTCAACCTGCTCTGTTCCCAGCTGAACTGCAATCGATACTCAACGATGACACCCAAAAAAAGGAAGAAAAGTTCCTGAAAAGCTTTCCTGCATTCTGGCAATCCGATACCATAGATTTTCAAACCCGGGAATCAATCATAGCCACAGCAAACCTCATACTCGACATCCTGCCCTCTGATAAATCCTACATTATCAACTACATTAAAGTGGTTGCAAGTTTTTATCGCAATCCATACGCACAAAAACATTACGTGGTTTGGCAAAAATACCTAAGTGAACAAATAAAAACAGGTAATCTTAAGGCAGAATTACTTTACAGCCTAATAAACGAAACCAACCCACTAATCGATAGTTCTGCATTTTGGACTAACCAACAGCATTACTGGAAAGTTGTGCCTCATAACTCATATAAGCTTATTTTGCAAAACGGATTGAAAGCCACCTTTGAGAACATTAGGCTGGTGTGTAAAAGATCAGCTAAAGATAGCATATACATATCCGGCACAAGCGGAAGTTACAGCTTTACCGATCTGAAGTGGGAAGGAAATCTTGGAACGGTAAGTTGGTCGAGGTCTGGATTCGACGAACAAAGAATCTTCATAAAACTTAATCGCTACAGAATTGATCTCCGGCAAAATGGCTACGCAGCCGATTCCGTTCTGCTTTACTATCCTGAGTACTTTAAACAACCCATACTTGGACGTATGGAGGATAAAGCTTCACCTGTTTACCAGTCCGTTGGGGTTGAGTACCCCGAGTTCAATCCCTACCAGAAGTGGTTTAATGTAAAGAATATATTCAAAAATATCGATTATTCAGGGAATTTCAGAATTAACGGTTCAAAGTTAACCGGAATAGGACCCGATGGCAGCCTGGCTAAGGTTACCATTTGGCGCAATGGTAAGCCCTTCTTAACGGCAGAAGGAAGGATTATGCTCATAGAGCAATCCCGGCTCAGCGCCGATAAAGCCAGAATTGTGATCTACATAGATAAAGACTCCATTTTCCATAACGGATTATCCTTTTCGTACCTGAATAATTCAAGAACCGTAACCATTACCCCCACCGATAGGCTTACCACGCAGAGTCCGTTCTACAGCTCGTACCACAAAATTTATGTGTGGTCTAACCAGTTAAGCTGGAACATCGATATGGATGAAATTCTTTTTGGTTCAGGATTCGGGGCGGCATTATCGAAAGCAGAATTTGAATCGGAAAATTTTTTCAACCAGGAACTTTTCGATAATATGATGGGGGCAAGCGAATTCCATCCCATCCTTACTATCTGGAACTATACCCGAAAGATTAAAAGCAACTCTTTTAAAGCAATCGACCTCGCCGTAAGCGTCCGCAGAGCCCCCGAAGAGGTTAAAATAGAGATGATGCGCCTGGCTAAACTGGGGTATGTTTTATATAACTTTGAAACCGATGAGGTTACCATCACTGAAAAGCTCAGGTACAACGTTCTGGCTCGTTTCGGTCGCACCGATTTTGATGTCATCAGGTTCAACTCATCCACCGAAGGTTCAAAACCCAACGCAAAACTCGACCTGAACAACCTTAACCTCACCATCGAAGGGGTAAACCGAATATCGGTGAGCGACTCCCAGAATGTTTTTATATCGCCCTACAAAAACACCATTACGTTCCAAAAGAACAGGGATTTTGAGTTTGGCGGCAGGGTACGAGCCGGACTTTTCACGTTCTACGGCAAGGCCTTCAGATTTGATTACGCCCAATTCAAGATTGAACTCCAGAAGGTTGACTCGCTGCTGCTCGATTACCAAACCGATTACCGCGACAACTACGGTATGCGACTCACTCAAGGCGTTGCTAATGCCCTGCATATCATTTCGGGCGATATACTGATAGATAAACCCCACAACAAATCGGGCAGGGAGTATAATCCCCAGTATCCAATCTTTAACTGCACCAGTAAATCGTATGTTTACTACGATGCTCCCTACATACATGGTGGGGTATACAAACGCGACTCTTTCTACTTTGAGATTCAGCCGTTTGTGTACGAAAACATGGATAACTTCGAAAAAGCCGACATGAACTTCAAGGGCATTCTCTACTCCGGAAACATACTCGCACCAATAGAAGAAACGCTTCGTATCCGTCCCGATAATTCGCTGGGCTTTATCACCACCACACCACCCGATGGTTATGCAATATATAAGGGTAAGGGAACTGCCTTTAACAAAATTGACCTCAGCAACCAGGGTCTGATTGTTAACGGTAGTATCAGCTACATAACATCATCCACCGAATCGGACAAGATGCTTCTTTTCCCTGACTCCATGGTTACACGCTCCAACCAATTCACCATTGCCAAGCGTGAAACCGGGATAGAGTTTCCCAACGTGAAAGGCGGTAAGCATCAAATCAAATGGCTCCCTAAAGCCGATAAGATGTTTATTTCCAAAGGCGAAAAACCCTTTATCATATACGACAGCCTGGCGCAATTCACCGGGAACCTGTTACTTCAACCCTTAGGTTTAACCGGAAAGGGCAACATGGATATTCCTAATGGAAAATTATCTGCCAACTTGTTCGAATACGCAGCAAATTCATTTGTTTCACCTCAAACCACTTTAGCAATCTTGAAGCCCGGAACCGACAGCACTTCGCTTTCAACCTCAAAAGTGAAAGCCCAGGTTAACTTCACCCAAATGCAAGGCGAGTTTAGTAGGGTTGACAAAAGCATCCATGCATCGCTCGATGCCCTTCGGTACGATACCTATCTCGACCGTTTCAAGTGGGATTTGAAAGGAAACAAGGTTTACATGGAAACCCTAATGGCACAGGAGGATGTGCTGGCTGGAAAGTTCAGGGTAAGCAACATGGTTGACCGCGATAGCATACCGCCCGGTTCTCTGTTCTACTCCACAAAAGCAAGTGAGGACTCACTATACTTCTTTTCCCAAAAAGCAGTGTACAATACCGCTCAAGTACATTTAGCTGCCGATAGTGTAAGGTATATTATTACAGCCGATGCAACCCTTTTCCCCGCCAAGAAAAAAGTTCAGGTTGACGCTAAAAACCGCATGTACAAGTTTACCAATGCCAGGATTAGGGCAAATAATACTACGGCCTATCACACCCTGCACACTGCCGATATTAAAGTAAACGGTCGTAAAAGCTATGGTGGCTCTGCATACTACGATTACATTGACGAAAGGGATTCCGTCCAAACCATATTTTTCCCCAAGGTTTACTCCGATAACAACATGAACACCTATGCCGAAGGAACCCTCACCGAACCCGACAGCTTCATGCTAAGCCCCCAATTTGCATACATAGGTAACGTAAGTCTATCAGCTCCGGAAAAATACCTATTCTTCAAAGGCGGATCGAAACCTATTTACAACTGCCCGGAAACCATTGGTCAATGGGTGAAGTTCGAAGCCCAAATCAATCCCAAAGATGTTCTCATACCCATTGATGAATCGCCCCGAAACCTCAACCTACACCGCTTGATAAGCGGTACTATCATTGCCGAGGACTCCATTAAACTTTACGGAGGTTTCCTGCGAAGCAGGAAGTTCTGGTCCGACTCCTCGCTCGTGCATGCCTGGGGATACATGAACTTCAACAATAAAAACCGACGTTTCACCATTGCTCCATTACATAAACTGCAAAACCCTGACACTTGCGGGAACAGCGTTAGCATTCAAAAAGATTACTGCTGGGTATTTGGCGAAGGGAATGTACGCTTACCGGTAAACCTCTATGAGCTGAGAACTAAAATTTATGGTAGCGTAATCCACAAGCTGGAGCCCAACCAGGCAACCATTGATGCCATCATTAAGCTCGATTTCTTCTTCAACCAAAAAGCACTTGAAGCGATGGCTAACCAGTTAGCCGGCGCTATAACCCTCGATAAGGTAGATTTAAACCGCAAGCTTTACCGTAAAATGCTTTACGATTGGCTCACGCCACAGGAACTTCCCGATGCACTCAACCAGATATCGCTTTTTGGTTCGTTCACCCAAATACCCAAGAGCTTACAAAGCACCATAACCCTCTCCGATGTAAAACTCAGGTGGGATCCACAAAAAAAATCCTTCGTTTCGGTTGGCAAGCTTGGTATTGGAACCATTGGCAACATTCAGATAAACCGATACGTAAATGGGTTCATTGAGTTCTACAAAGGACGAAACAGCGATAGGATGATTTTATACATCCATATTGGCGACAATGAATACTACTCCTTTTACTACGCAACCAAAGTGCTAATGGTAAGTTCTACTAACCCAGAATTTTGGGGGCCAATTGATAAGCAAAAAAATAACGAGCGAACATTTAAAAGTAAGGAGCGCCGCACGAGTTTCCGGTACATGATTGGCTCAAAACGCGAGCTAAATATTGCTCAACAGCGATACAAGGAGCTGGCATGGGGTATCAAAGGTAATGCTACCGACGATGAGCCTGAATCAGAAAATGGCGAAGAGGAAAAGGAAAAGAAAAACAACTAACGAAACTAAATACCCCTTTTCTTCTCCCATACTTCCAAGTCAGATATATTACCTTTGTCAATTTTCAGCCTTAATGCAGTTTTTACGTGATGAAAGCCCGAATCTCCTGCTGCTCCAGGATTAACATACAGCAATTCGTTCTGTTTGTCATATTTTACGCGTAGTATGTGACTATGCCCGCAAACCAGAACTGAAACTTTAGTGAATTTCAGAAAATCCCTAACACTTTGCTCATACTTTCCCGGATAACCACCTATATGGGTCATATAAACGCTTACCTCTTCAACCGAGAAGTATAAAGATTGAGGGTACTCTCTTCTAACTTTATAGTCATCGATATTACCGTGAACAGCGCGTAGAGGCTTAAACGCTGAAATTTTATCGGCCAAATCGAGTGAACCAATATCGCCGGCATGCCATATCTCATGGCATGAAGAAAAAAAATCATACAAACTTTCATCCCAGAACCCATGGGTATCGGATAGTATCCCAACATTCGTCATTATACGGTTAAGTTGAATTTATTTGCCAGCCAAAGTTAAATGCTTTGCTCTATCTGCTAAATTTGTAGGATAAAAAAATTGGACATGCAAATTTTCTACGCACCCGAAATTAAAGGTTCAACATACACACTTCCCGAGGATGAATCGAAACATTGCATCCGTGTGCTGCGGATGAAACCCGGCGACAAGCTGTTGCTTACCGATGGAAAAGGGAACATGCACACCGCATCCATTATTTCGGACAATGCTAAACACTGCATGGTTCAGATCGAATCATCGCAACGAGAGTTTAACAAACGCCCCTTCCACCTTCATGTGGCCATTGCACCCACCAAAAACATCGAAAGGTTTGAATGGTTTCTGGAAAAAGCAACCGAAATGGGTATTGACGCAATAACCCCACTCCTTTGCGAACGCTCCGAACGTAAAACCGTTAACCGTGAAAGGCTTGAAAAAATATTGATATCGGCCATGAAGCAATCCGTGAAAGCCTACTTGCCTTCTCTTTATGAACTAACCCCTTTTCAACAGTTTATATCAAAAAATCACTCAGAAGCCGTTAAGCTGATTGCTCACTGCAACAGCTGGGAACTTACACCCATGCAAGACCTTATCATGAAGGGGAAAAGCGTTCTAATACTCATTGGCCCTGAAGGCGACTTTTCAGCGGCTGAGGTTAAAGCTGCCGTTGATAAGCACTTTACAGAGGTTAGCCTGAGTACATCGCGCTTGAGAACGGAAACGGCAGGCCTTGTTGCCTGCCATACCGCTAACCTGCTCAACAGGGTTTAGTGCTATTAGCCTACAAAAAAATCTAACACATTCAGCGCCTTTTTAACAGGCACCTGGTAAAACTCTGTGTACTTGCAGTTCACACAGGTAGTTGAGGTAAATTTTCGGTTTTGAATATTGAAAAGCTTATTCAGTACACTTCCGGCAATAAATACTTCGCCCAAATCAAAATCCTTGCCTCCGCATTTTGGGCAAGGATTCTTGCCTTTAACCCTCTTGGTTTTCATCCTCATTCATTTTTTTAGTATCATCAGGCAATTTCTTTTTAATCCTTCCGGCTTTTCGAAGAGCCTGGTCAATTATCCACTCAATTTGCCCATTTGTACTTCGAAACTCATCGGCAGCCCACTTTTCAAGGGCAGCAAACCTTTCGGAATCGATTCGTAGGACAAAGGTTTTCTTTTGAGCCATACCCAACTACTGATGCAAAGTACCCGCATTGATCACAGGCCTGGCCGATTCATCGGAACAGAGCACAACCATCAGGTTGCTCACCATGGCCGCTTTCTTTTCTTCGTCAAAATCTACTATTTGCTTTTGCGAAAGCTGATCAAGGGCCATCTGCACCATACCCACCGCACCCTCTACAATCTTACTTCTGGCTGCAACCACTGCTGTAGCCTGCTGCCTGCGGAGCATGGCTCCGGCAATTTCCGAAGCATAAGCAATGTAGTTGATTCGCGCCTCAATAACCTCTATCCCTGCTATATTAAGCCGTTCTATCAGCTCGTTCTCCAGCTTATGGTTTACCACCTCACCTCCGGCCCTGAGGGTAATCTCCTCCTCCTCATGCTCAAAGTTGTCGTAAGGGAACATTCCTGCTAACTTCCGAAGTGCAGCATCGCTTTGAACCACAACAAAATGCTCATACTCATCAACCTCAAACGAGGCTTTATAGGTATTCTTAACCCGCCAAACCAGCACCAGCCCTATCATTATCGGGTTACCTACCTTGTCGTTCACCTTTATGGGCTCACTGTTAAAGTTGCGTGCACGGAGCGAGATACGCTTTTTGAGGTAAAATGGGTTAGTCCAGAAGAAACCGTTGCGCTTAATGGTACCCATGTACTTCCCGAAAAGTATTAACACAGCCGATTCGTTGGGATTTATAACAATAAATCCAGGCATTATCAGCACAACAGGTATAAATCCAAGTATAAACCATGGCGTTTCCCAAACAATAAGAGATGTGATGGTTGCTGCAAGCAAAATAAACCATGCTACCAGCATCAGGTAGCCCGATTTGGGTTGAAACTCTTTTTCCATAACTATAGGTATTGGTTGATATTATTTTGATATCACTAATATATCATATATTTATTTAAATGTCAATAAAAAAGCCGATTTTTTTTCGGCCTTAGCAATTTACTTTCGTTAATAATTGATGAAAGAGCTCTTCAGGGGCAGGAGGCGTTAACAGCTCAAGCTCTTTGAGCTTTTCCTTAATTACCGATTGATTGTCGGAAAATTTCAATAACGATAAGGGCCCTCTTTGCTCAACAGATTGATTTGCTGTTGACCCTGTTTTTTTTCGAATGTTTTTTTTAGTAAACACGGTGTAGATTTTTATCATAGGCAAAAAAGGATGAACTTTAGGCATATAACGTAAACCTAACAAAAAGTATTGCTGATATCCACAGAAAATTATTCCCATCTATGTTTTCGTTCCGGGTTTGCCATCCGTACTATTTTTGGGGTAAAGCGGGCAAGCACGTCAACCAGACCGGCCTGGTATTCCATAACCGTGTTGATATCCTTGTAAGCCATTGGCACCTCGTCCGTTCCACCACCAATTAGCTCAACGCCATACTTTTCGAGTATAAACCTTAAATCATCGGGTGTAAATGTTTGCATAGCCTTGTGACGAGACATTCGCCTACCAGCGCCATGCGAAGCAGAGCAAAGCGATTCCGGGTTACCTTTCCCCCTGACCACAAAAGCCGGGTGAACCATTGAGCCCGGAATAATTCCCAGCGAGTTAGCGTGTGCAGGTGTTGCGCCCTTCCGATGAATAATCACCTTTCGGCCATCGGCCAAAACCTCTTTCCATGCAAAGTTATGGTGGTTCTCCACCCTTTTAACCGGGTTTTCCTTTAGCTCCCTCGCCACCTTGTCGTGAATCTCCCTATGGTTAGCCGAGGCATACTCACCGGCCAGGTTCATGGCCAACCAGTACTCCTGGCCCTCTTGGCTCGATAAGTCGAGCCAGGCAAGATGCCTGGCCTTTCCGGGAAGCTTCACCCTTTGCATGGCCAACTTGGAGTAATGGAGAGCCACTTCACTTCCAAAACCGCGGGAACCGGAATGTGAAAGCAACGCAAGGTAGCTACCCGGCTCAACCTTTAGCAGCTCATCGTACTGCAAAACCCTGAGCTCGCCCCACTCCACAAAATGGTTACCTCCTCCCGAGGTACCCAACTGGCTGAAAGCCAAATCGCGGAATTGGCGGATGACTTTGGTTGAACTCCACTCTTTTCCATCGAATAACGAAGTGTCAATGTGATTCTTATTCTTACTTCCTACCCCAAAAACGGTGGTGGAATGTAAAATCTGCTTCAGCCATTCCGTTTTAGTCCTCAAAATCTCAGGCGAAATATTGAAAACCGACATGCACATCCGGCATGCAATATCAACCCCCACAGCATAGGGTATAACCACATTGGCTGTGGTGGCCAATACCCCTCCGATGGGCAAACCATAGCCCTCATGGGCATCGGCCATTAGCGAACCGGCTACTGAAACCGGTAACGACATGGCATTATCCATCTGTTCAATTGCGCCGGGTTCAATACCCTCAATACCATACACGGAGTAAGGGATTGGTTGATGCAGCACAACATTCACATGGATTTGATCAAAAGAATTTTCAAGCCGGTTTGCCGATTCTGCACCTTTGTTATTCAAACATGCTAACAGGTTAGCATATCGATTTTCAATCGAATTGCCACCCCCTTCCGTAGCGTAACGCTTAAGAAATGTAATAATCTCAGCCTTACTGGCCCTTTGCGTACGAATTAATGTGTTGGCTTCACGGCATACGCCATCAATATCGATACCACCAGCCGATTTGAGGAAATGGAGCTCCTTTGGTTTGATCTTGTTCTTTCCCATACTTATACAAAGGTAGGGAATTTGAACGCCTTGTTAAACCCTAATCCAATGCCATCAACCAACCCGAGAGTTTTTTGCTAGGCCACAAAATAGTTAAAAAACAGATATGGAAATACTATATGTGATTTCTAGACCATATCAAGTTCCAGGTTTATGTTCTTCTGTTTTATCATCTTACGGAGGTTGATGAGGGCATAACGCATTCGACCTAGCGCAGTATTAATGCTTACATTCGTTACTTCGGCTATCTCCTTAAAACTTAAATCGCTGTAAAACCTCAGCATCACCACCTCGCGCTGGTCTTCGGGCAGATAATCAATTAGCATGCGAACCTCATACAGTACTCGCTCGTAAACCATCCTTTGCTCAACAGTTGCCTCTGCAAAGCGGGGTGTGCTGAATATATCCAAGGGAAAATCGCTATTCGACACCTCTCGGTACTGCTTGTTTTGCCTGAACTGATCAATTACCAGGTTATGCGCAATGCGCATGAGCCATGAGCCAAAACGGTTTGTTTCGGAGTACCTGCCTTCCTTTACAGATTTTATGGCTTTGATAAAGGTTTCCTGTAATAAGTCCTCAGCCAGGTGGGGTTTACGAACCATCAACAGGATGTATGTGTACAACTTACGCTCGTACCTTTTGTATAGCTCTTCGAGGGCTGAATTATTGCCCGAAACAAAATCCGACAGAAGCTCGCAGTCGGAACGATTAGTGGTTTTCACAGCAACCTCCGTAAATTGGTTAGCGTGTAGAGCTTCTATCGATAGGCAACCTGATTTTAGATGTAAAACGAATTAACAAAACTACAGCAATTATTCGTGAATTGCAAATTTCCTTTAATTTATACTCTTAACCTCAAAAAAATGTTACACAAAATTCATATCTTTATTACAAATTACCTAAAACAAGGGATTACCGTATGAATAAGAATGATCAGCCCAAATTACAACCAGAACCTAAATTTCTGGATAAATTTTCAGACTCCCTGCTTCTGTTTCTCCTGCTTGGACTCTGGGTTTATAGCATCATAACCTACTTGAACGTACAAAAAGCCACAGCACCACTTCTTATTGAGCCAACCATGAACAAAAACATGGCTTTCCTGGTACCATTAATTGCAACTTTTATTTGCGGCTTACTTTATATCCTGAATCGGTTGCCACACCTGTTTAATTACCCGGTTAGAGTAACCTCACAAAATGCGCATCGGCTTTATGGACTCTCCACCAGGATGCTGAGAATTGTAAACCTCACTGTAGTAGCGATGTTTTTCGGGTTACAAAGTACTTTCTACCAAAGTTTCTATAAACACCATATCTACCCGTCAATTATTTCAATTCTCCTTATCGGTTTGCCCTTGCTATCGCTGGTAATTGTAGTTTACTTCATCTTAAAGATGTATAAACAGAAGTAAAAAAGATACCAGAACTAGTGATGCCCTGATAAAACCAAAGCAACCGAGTGAACCACTTTGCATAATTATGGTTTCAATATACTACCTTTGTAGGTTACATATGACATAAGTCGATGCAAAAGAGCAACAGAGTAATTTCGGTCAAGGGGGCAAGGGTTCATAACCTGAAGAACATCAGCGTGGACATTCCGCGTAACAAGTTAGTTGTAGTTACAGGCGTTTCGGGTTCAGGAAAATCATCGTTGGCCTTTGATACCATTTACGCAGAAGGGCAACGGCGGTATGTTGAAAGTCTCTCGGCATACGCCAGGCAATTCCTGGGGCGTATGGCAAAGCCGGAGGTTGACCTCATAAGCGGCATTCCCCCTGCAATAGCCATTGAGCAAAAGGTGAATACCCGTAACCCCAGGTCAACCGTTGGCACCTCAACCGAAATTTACGATTACCTGAAACTGCTCTTCGCCAGGATAGGTAAAACCTTCTCACCCATATCGGGAAGGGAAGTCAAGCGCCATTCGGTTACCGATGTGGTTAACTTTATCAGCGCGCAAGTGCCGGGAACAAGAATGACGCTTCTTTCCCCAATTCAAGCAAATGGCAATATTGTTGCAAAACTTGAAGCCCTAAGCCGTGAGGGATTTACCCGGGTTGAGGTAAAAGGCCAGATAGTACGAATTGATGACCCAAAAGTGAGAGAGCTCGCAGGGATGGCCAACTCCGAGCTAAAACTCGTTATAGACCGTTTCGCAGCATCCTCGGAAGAGGAATTCCTGAGCAGGGCGGCAGACTCGGTCCAAACGGCTTTTTCCGAAGGAAAAGGATTTTGCACCTTACTTATCGAAACAGAGAATGGAATTGCCGAGGAACAGTTTTCGAACCTATTTGAGCTTGACGGCTTAAGGTTCGAACAACCCACGGAACATCTTTTCAACTTCAATAATCCTATAGGGGCCTGTCCAACCTGTGAGGGATACGGTAAAGTAATCGGCATCGACGAGGACCTTGTAGTTCCAAACAAAAGCCTATCTATATACGAGGATGCCATTGCATGCTGGCGAGGGGAATCGATGGGTTGGTACAAAGAAAGGGTAATGGAGCATGCAGCCAGGTATAACCTACCCATTCACACACCCTACTACAAACTATCCAAAGAGCAAAGGGATATGCTCTGGAATGGCACCCGACACTTCAGCGGAATAAATGACTTTTTTAAGGAACTTGAGGAGAAACGTTACAAAATACAGTACAGAGTTCTGCTTTCTCGCTACATGGGTAAAACCACCTGCCCAACCTGCAAGGGAAGCCGCCTTCGCCCCGAGGCCTCGTATGTCAAGGTAGCCGGCTATACCATTCAAGAACTGGTGGCAATGCAAATTGAAGAACTGCACGATATTTTCAAAAACATTGAACTAAATGAACATGATGCCATCATAGCCAAGCGACTTCTGACCGAGATTAACAACCGCCTTGACTATATGGTGAATGTGGGGTTAGGCTACCTTACCCTTAACCGGTTATCATCTACCCTGTCGGGTGGTGAATCGCAACGGATTAACCTGGCCACTTCGTTAGGCAGCAATCTTGTAGGATCGCTTTACATACTCGATGAACCTAGTATCGGTTTGCACCCTCGCGACACACACCTGCTCATTGGTGTACTGAAGAACCTTCGGAACCAGGGAAACACGGTTTTAGTGGTGGAGCATGATGAGGAAATCATGCGTAATGCTGATTATATTGTCGATATTGGCCCACAAGCTGGCAGGCTGGGTGGTGAGATTGTTTTTGCCGGAGAACCTGCTGGGCTTCAAACCGCAACCAATAGCCTCACGGCTAAATACCTGAACGGAACAGAATCGATAGAAACCCCTATATCCCGACGCAGATGGAACAACTATATCGAAATAAAAGGTGCTCGAGAGAATAACCTGAAAAACATCGACATTAAGTTTCCTCTCAACACCCTTACTGTTGTTACCGGCGTAAGCGGATCTGGCAAGTCGAGCCTGGTAAAGGGCATTCTATACCCTGCCCTTCTGAAGAAGCTGACAGGTTCTGGCGAAAGAGCCGGGCAACACGATGAGCTCACTGGCGATCTGCACCTGATTTCAGGGGTAGAACTGGTTGATCAGAATCCAATTGGTAAATCATCGCGCAGCAACCCGGTAACCTATCTCAAAGCATGGGATGAAATCCGCAAGTTGCTCTCCGAGCAACCCTATGCCAAAAGCAATGGATACGGACCATCGCACTTTTCTTTCAATATCGACGGAGGCCGATGCGAGGAGTGCCAGGGCGAAGGAGTTATTCATGTGGAAATGCAATTCATGGCCGATCTGACACTCACCTGTGAAACATGCCACGGGAAACGTTTTAAGGACGATATACTTGAGGTGCGATATAAAAACGCCAACGTTCACGACATTCTTGAGATGACCGTAAACCAGGCCATCGATTTCTTTTCGGTTGGGAAGGGAGCTCTTGAGAAAAAGATCGTTGAAAAGTTGAAACCCCTTCAGGACGTTGGATTGGGTTATGTGAAGCTGGGACAATCGTCGAGCACGCTCAGCGGAGGAGAGAGCCAGAGGGTGAAGCTAGCATCGTTCCTGCTTCGTGAAAACTCCACTCAACCCATCCTATTCATTTTTGACGAACCCACCACCGGCTTACATTTTCAGGATATTAAAAAGCTTTTGGCCGCATTTGATGCATTACTATCAAAAGGTCATAGTATTGTGCTGGTTGAGCACAACCTGGAGGTTATCAAAAGCGCCGATTGGATAATCGATTTGGGTCCTGAAGGTGGTGAAAATGGAGGTTTTTTGGTATTCGCCGGGACCCCGGAACAATTGGTCAATCAAAAAGAATCATACACTGCTCAGTTCCTGGCAGAAAAGTTAAAACTGGAAACACTAAAAAAGTAAAGCCGCTTTCAAGCGGCTTTTTTATATTTTTGGGGAGAAATGGGCTAATCGGTTTTCAGCCCAAACATTATTGCCACACAGCCGCTTTTAAGCTCCTCGTCCTTGGGAGAGGTAACGGGAACCTTTACCAGAATGATCAACTGCTGGGTGTTTTCCACCTTAAAATCCCAGGTTGTGGCAAAGTTATTTTTAGCGTTGGAGTAGAGAACCTTGCGGTCCACATCCATCACCATGAATTCTATTTTTGTGAGTGTTTCCGATCCACACACGGCAATGCGGTACTGCTGACCTGCATAAAAGGTTTTGAATAGTTCAGCATCCTCACCCTCAGTGAGTATGGCTGCATTATAGTTACCGTCATGAATGTATGGGGAAAGTTCCAGGCGGCAAATCTTTTTGGCAAAGTTTTTACACTGAGCATGGGTTTTGAAGGGTATAGCAAAAAACATTGCAACCGCCGTAATGAATATATATGCTGATGATTTCATACCAACCAGATATTATGCTGTGTATTTTGTACGCAATTCCTTAACTTTTGTTTTAAGTTTGTTGAAGGCATCAGGACTGATAGAGGTTGCATTCTTTGAGCGCAGCGTGGCCACCTTCGACTTTCCATCCTGAACTACTTCAACATTTGATACAGAAATTTTTACATCGTTGTAAACCTTTTCAAGTTCAAGCATATCATTGTAAAGTTCCTTCACATCGGCATTGCTAATGCTCTGTTTTAAAAGATTCAGCACCGTTTGAAGTGAAAGCTTTTGGTCAATAATCCGATCAACCATTTCGTTATCTACTTTTGAAATATCGCCCACTAAAGATGTAGCTATGTAAAGCCCTTCAATCCATCCACCAACCAGAATAACTGAACCTACAGCTACACGGTCATCTTCTTCAAGTATTGAATTGGTATTGAGAAAGGTTTCGGAGATGGTTTCCAGTATCACCTCCCTGTTGTTGATATTTTCTTCAAGCTTCTGAATTACCGAATTATCAATGGCATTAAGAATCCCCAGACCTTCGGCCATCTTCTTAGATACAGTCATATACTTTATGGTTGCCTGAGTCTGATCGAACAGACTGGCATAACTCAAATCGGTGCTGTAAATCCCAAGGTTTAGCGCCATGCTTTTGGTAGTATTATACCTCGAAGCGTTGTCAATAGAATTGAGCAACTCCTCGTTATAGGTTGCACCGGAACGCTTAAGTATCATTGCTGTCTCAAGTGGCGAGGGTAATGAATAGAAAATCTGTTTTACAGACTCAATGCTGCTCACCAGGGAGCTATCTGTCTTTATCTCATCGGGCGATAGGTTCATTACCTCGTCGCTCTGGCGGTTACATTTGCAGGAAACTATGCCTACAGCAACCAGTATGGCAACCGTAAATATCAACAGTTTTTTATATCCTGTAATCATGACAGAATTTTTGCGATTAATAATACTAATTGACAAGTAAAGATACTATAATTTTATCAAAATCAACATTTATTAGCACATTTTTGAATATGGAGTTATCCTAACAGAAATTCAGTTGTTTTAAATGTTGTAACTTTGTGCTCAAATTCTAAAGCATGACCCAAAATTCGCAACCCAGCAAGGTTGAACTATTTCAGAAAACCATCGAGTCAAGCCCTGAGGATTACCTGATAGGTCTTCTTACCGAACTCCGCGAGGGAGGTGAAGATTACATGGTTGAACCCATTATTGGGCTTCTCTTTTCGAACCGTTCAGAAAGGATTAAGAACGAAGTGGTTAACCTGCTGGTAGATTTAAAAAATCAATCGGCTGTTTCCATCATCGTTCAGAAACTTGAGGAATACAAAGGTTCAAAGGATGTACATCGGCTCCTGTCGGTTTGCTGGCAAAGCCGGCTTAACTTTAGCTCACATACGAACCTGCTAATGGATTTTGTGGTAAATGGCGATTACCAATCGTGCCTTGAAGCTTTTACAGCCATTGAAAACATGATGGACTCATTGAGTAAGGAAACCATCAATCATCTTAAGCATAGGGCTGAGCAGTCTCTTGGTAAAGCAACCGAAACGAAACCCTTAATTGAGGAGCTCATTAGCATGCTATCCAGCAAATAGAGCCATACGCTATACCAATAGATGCATATCAACAAAAAACCGCCCTAAGGCGGTTTTTCTGTTTTATTCATAGTTAGAGAAATACTTCATGAACTGGCTCCTCTCGTAGTGGGTGGGATCTGGGATTGCACCCAGATTCAGCTTACCTTTGAAATCGGCAACCGATTTAAATCCCTTTTGTCCCATCCATTCAGTAAGAGTGAGTAGCATGGATTGAATGTGCTGAGGGCCGTTCCGGTAGATAGCGGAACAAACCTGCACCGACGAGGCACCTGCCAGTATCATCTTGATAAGCGCCTCACCATCGTGCACCCCGGTGGATGCAGAGATGTCGATTTCGGGAATCAGATGGCTGGCTATTCCAACCCAACGAAGCGTATAACGGATATCGGATGGATTGCTGAAGATTGTAGCAGGAACAACCTTCATGGAGTGGATGTCCAGATCTGGTTCAAAGAAACGGTTAAACAGCACAACCCCTTTAGCCCCGCGGTACCGGAGCTGTTCAATAATATTTAACGGATTAGTAAAATGAGCGCCCAGCTTATAGGATACCGGGATGGAGATAACCTTATGCAGCTTTTCTGCTATGCTGGCGTAAACCTTCTCGTACTCCCCGGCTTGTCGGTGCGGATCGAGAGGTAGATAAAAGATGTTCACCTCAAGAGCATCGGCACCGGCTTCCTGAATTCGGGAAGCAAAGGTTAACCATTGGCTATCGCTCACGCAGTTGATACTGGCAATTACGGGTATATTTACGGCGCTCTTGGCAGCCTTTATCATGTTTATGTACTCCTGAACGTTATTCGACGAAACGTAGTGCTTCAGGTAATCCGAGGCCTCAGTATAATCGGAATACTGTTCCAGGTGGCTTACCTCATGCAAGATTTGTTCTTCAAAAAGGGATTTAAGAACTACTGCTCCCGCTCCAAAGTCCTGGTATTTTTGGATCCGCTCAACTGATGAGTTCAGCCCTGAGCTGCTAACTATTAGCGGGGATTTCAGGTTTAATCCCAAGTAGGTTGTATCCAGCTTAGCCATGGTTAAAGGTTTTTAATACGATTGAAAAATACAAAATTATTGGATTAAGTATAGCTTCGGTGACCAAAAATATTGCTACCTATGCGCACCATGGTGCTTCCTTCCTCTATGGCAATTTGGTAATCGCTCGACATGCCCATAGAAAGCTCCTTGAACCAGGGTTTACCCTGAAAATACTTTTGTTTCACCTCATCAAACAGGTTCTTCAAAAACCTGAATTCCATCCGAACCTGTTGCATGTTATCGGTAAAGGTTGCCATTCCCATAAGCCCGCATATTCTGATGTTTTGCATCTGATCAAGTTCGGAGCTCTGGAGGAGCTCATGCAGCTCATCGGCCGATAGGCCAAACTTTGTCTCCTCCGATGCAATGTACACCTGTAGCAGGCAGTCAATGACCCGATCACATTTCTGAGCCTCTTTGTTAATAACCGAAAGCAGCTTTAAACTGTCGACAGAGTGGATAAGTGATACGAATGGCGCAATGTACTTAACCTTGTTTGTTTGCAAATGCCCAATCAAGTGCCATTCTATTTCCTTGGGCATCTCGTCGAACTTAGCCACCAACTCCTGAACCCTGTTTTCGCCAAATATTTTATGGCCAGCACGGTATGCTTCCATTATTACGCTTACAGGATGGGTTTTGCTAACTGCAATTAGTTTAACGCCCTGAGGAAGTTCTTCTTTAATTTTAGCTATATTTTCTGGAATACTCATAGCATTTGTTTCCATTGCACAAAGTTAACAATCATGAATGGGATAATTCCCTAAAGTAAATCATTTAAAAACCTAAACCCAAGATTTTTAATCCAAAGTCATCAAACCATGAAATTAATATGGTTTTTGACCAATATAGTTACCAGGTGGGTAGTAGTTTGCCACAACAAGAATGGCTCCATTGCGGCAAATAGCTACTCCCACTCCAACATGGGTTGTGCTTTTCCATACCATTTGAGTATAATGACCGAATTTCTTATAGTTATCATGAGATATTGCTTCGTTATGGTAAGCTTTTATCTCGCTATACCAACTTTTAGATGCATCTAAAGGAGTAAAATAGGCTGAAGAGCCACCCCAAAAAATATTTTCGCCGTACTTTTGTTTCCATTTACCCTCTTTTGGTCTATGTTTCATACTACAGCCGGTTGCAGCCAGATAATCTGCCCACTCTTGAGCAAACTCGGCTAACTCTGCTGACCACTCCAACGGAGGCGAGCCTACGTCTTCCCTCACCTTATTATGATGATCGAGAAGTGCTTGAGCATCGGCACATGAAATTTTTGAACCGGTCTTTTCTGGTACGGTCTGTCCTCGAACTACTGTAATCAGGAGTAAGCAGGCAATTGAAACAACAGCATTTCTAAACATTTTACAAATTGTTTTAGTTAATCAAATTTATAAAAAAGTTGAAGAGATAATTGAAGGTAAAACAAAAAAGCGCTCCGTAGAGCGCTTTTAAGCAATGTATCCAGATTAATCTAACGCATGAATTACCAAACCGCTCCGCAGTTTGGGTTCGAACCAGGTGGTTTTCGGGGGCATGATATTGCCGGTATCGGCAATGTCGATAAGCTGTTTCATGGAAACGGGGTAGAGCGCAAAGGCAACCTTCATCTCGCCGCTGTCCACACGCTTTTTTAGCTCCCCTAATCCGCGAATACCGCCAACAAAATCGATACGTTTGGAGGTTCTCAGGTCCTTTATGTCGAGGATGGGATCGAGCACCAGATTCGAAAGAATGGTAACATCAAGCACCCCAATGGGGTCGTTATCGTTGTAGGTACCGGGCTTGGCGGTTAACGAGTACCATTTCCCCTCGAGGTACATGCTGAAGTTGTGAAGCTGCTGTGGTTTATAAATTTCCGAGCCCTTTTCCTCAACCACAAAGCCTTCGCGCAGCTTTTCGATAAACTGCAAGGGTGTAAGTCCGTTCAAATCCTTAACCACGCGGTTGTAGTCAATGATCTTCAGCTGGTTATCGGGGAAAATAACGGCCAGGAAGTAGTTGTACTCCTCATCGCCACGATGGTTGGGGTTCGCATTCTTCTTCTCGAGCCCAACTCGGGCTGCGGCTGCCGTACGATGGTGACCGTCGGCAACGTAAAGAGCAGGTATAGAGTTGAAAATTTCGGTGATCCTACGAATGGTTGCATCGTCATCTATTACCCAGAAATGGTGACCAAAACCGTCGTCGGCAACAAAGTCGTACTCGGGCTTTTTGTTTTTCACCACGTTGGAAATGATTTCGTCCATCTCCTTATGGGCAGGGTAAGCAAAGAAAACGGGCTCGATGTTGGCATTCTGAATACGAATGTGAATCATGCGATCTTCTTCCTTATCCGGACGGGTTAACTCGTGTTTCTTGATACGACCTTCCATGTAATCCTCAAAGTGACAGGCCGCAACCAGACCATACTGTGTACGGCCATCCATGGTTTGGGCGTAAACGTAGTACATCTCCCTGGAATCCTGAACCAACCAGCCACGCTCCTTCCACTTACGGAAGTTCTCAACAGCCTTATCGTATGCCTCTTGCGAATGCTCATCGATGATGGGGTTGAAATCGATCTCGGGCTTGGTGATGTGTAGCAATGACTTCTCACCAGCTTCGGCCTTTGCCTCCTGGGAGTTAAGCACGTCGTATGGGCGTGCAGCCACCTCCTTGACAATGTCCTTAGGTGGACGAATACCTTTAAAAGCTTTGATTTTGACCATATTGTAAGTTAAAGGTTAATAGTTAAAAGTTAAACGATCAAACATTCTTGAGATACTTAATTAGCCCAATAGTTAATTGCTTAACAAAAATGACTTTTTTAAAATATTGTCAGATGAGTCCAAAAGTCCCAATTTACTGGCAATTATCAATTGGGTTTCAAGTTCTGCCAATGATCCAAGCGCGATGTAAAGAAAATGTATGGTTTCACCATTCTTGTTCCTAGCGCAACCTTCAGCAATATTAGAGGGGATTGAGATTGCAGACCTTCTAAGTTGTGAAGTTAATGCATAGAGTTCTTCCTTGGGGAAATGCTTAGTTAACTCATAAACATCAACTGATAGTTCCACAGACTCTTTCCATACCTCTAAATTTGTGTGAACCATTAATAGATCTCAAAAAATGGCTCCTTTAACTTTTAACTTTTCACTATTCACTATCAAACTATTTATTCACCTGAAAAGTTTTATCGCCATTCTTTATGAAGGCCACAATCTGGCGGGCGGCAGCTAAACCGGCATTGATGTTCGCCTCGGCAGTTTCGGCACCCATTTTCTTGGGGGTTGAGAACACACGGCCGGGGAATTTTTCAACCAGTTCGGCATGGCAGTCGGCCATGATGTCAGTGGCATACTTCAGGTCGGTACGTTCAGCGAGAACCTTTTTCAAACCTTCCTCATCTATCACCTCCTTGCGGGCAGTGTTTATGAGTGTGCCACCCTTGGGCATTTTGCTCAGCAAGTCGTAACCTATGGATTTTTTTGTTTTATCGTTGGCCGGGATGTGGAGCGAAACGTAGTTGCAGGTGCTATATAGCGCCTCGATGCTATCAACAACCTTGATTCCATCTTTCTCCATTGCAGTCCTATCGACAAACGGATCGAAAGCATACACCTCCATTCCAAAACCCTTACCGTACTTTGCTACCAGCTTACCAACATTTCCATAGGCGTGAATACCAAGTTTTTTACCGGCAATCTCGGTTCCGGTACCAGGCTGGAACAGGTTTCGGGCCATGTAAATCATCATACCAATGGCTAGCTCCGCAACAGCATTCGAGTTTTGTCCTGGGGTGTTCATGGCCACCACACCCTTTGCAGTGCATGCTGCTAAATCGAGGTTATCATAACCGGCACCTGCGCGAACTACAATCTTCAGGTTCTTTCCGGCATCAACAACCTCTTTGGTAACCTTATCGCTACGCACGATAAGTGCATCAACGTCGGCAACGGCCTTTACCAGGTCGCTGGGGTCGGTGTACTTCTCCAGAAGAACCAGTTCAAAACCGGCATCCTCAACAATTTTACGGATTCCATCCACGGCAACCTTAGCAAAAGGTTTCTCTGTGGCTACAAGTACTTTGGTCATTTTATTTAAGTTTAGCAATTTGACTTTGGGTTCAAAACCTTAACAGAATTGGAAGTAATTACTTCAAGAATGCACCTTTATACATAGAAAATGGGCTGGATAGTAACCTATCCAACCCACCCACAGATATACTTAAGCATTCTGCTTTTCGAATTCCTTCATGCAATCAACAAGTGCCTGAACGCTTTCAATAGGAAGGGCATTGTAGGTTGAAGCGCGGAAACCACCTACCGAACGGTGTCCCTTTATGCCAACCATTCCAGCTTTCTTGGCAAAGTCCATGAATGCCTCTTCCTTATCCTTATACTCTGGCTTCATTACAAAGCAGATATTCATGATGGAGCGCGCATCCTTCTCGGCTGTTCCCACAAACATCTTGCTGTTATCTATTGCATCGTAAAGCAGCTGAGCTTTTTTCTTGTTTATCTCGTTAATCTTCTCAACACCGCCAATGCTCTTAAGCCACTTTAGGGTTTCACGCATGGTATAAATGGCTCCGCAAGGAGGAGTGTTGAACATTGAACCATCCTTAATGTGAGTGCGGTAATCGAGCATGGTTGGGATTTTGCGTTCAACCTTGCCCAGTATATCCTCACGGATAATCACAAAGGTAACTCCGGCAGGACCCACATTCTTTTGTGCGCCACCGTAAATCAGACCATACTTCTTAATATCAACCGGGCGGCTCATGATATCGGAGCTCATATCGGCCACCAGGGTTACCGGCGAATCCATATCGTACTTGATCTCAGTGCCGTAAATGGTGTTGTTAGTGGTGATATGGAAGTAGTCAACATCGGTTGGAATGGAATAACCTTTTGGGATGTAGGTGTAGTTCTTGTCCGAGGAAGAAGCAACAGTTATGACCTCCCCAAAGAGTTTAGCCTCTTTGAGGGCTTTACTCGCCCATACTCCGGTGTCGAGGTAGGCTGCCTTTGTTTGTAGTAAATTGTAGGGTACCATGCAGAATTGAAGGCTGGCACCTCCACCCAGGAAAAGAATATGGTAGTTATCAGGAATATGAAGCAACTCGCGCCAAAGAGCTTTGGTTTCCTCCATGATGGCTTCAAATTCCTTTGAACGGTGCGAGATGGTTAAGATAGACATGCCTATACCATCAAGATCGAGCACAGCCTTGGCTGTGTTTTCCAGTGCTACATCGGGCAGGATGCAGGGGCCTGCATTAAAGTTATGCTTTTTCATGGCGTCGAATGGTTTAAGTTTTCAACTTTAAAAATATGGATACGTCAAATTTCAAAGTTTTTTTTTAATTTTCCTAAATAGATGTTATCAAACAGGTTGATAAGGGGGCTTTTTAACAATCGTTTGCAGTAGATGTGTACACCTTTTACACTAATGCGACTAGCTTGTCGCCCTTTAGAACCGGAATTACATCAGATACATCGGGTGTAAAGCAAAATTCTATCACATCGTCAAGGCCAAGTTTTTTGAGGCGGTGGCGTTGTGCTACCTTTTCAAGGTATCCGGGTAAATCACTTTTTGCTACCTGCCAAAGGTCAATAGCAGCATGGGTTGAATCGCAGATGGTTTCGAATCGACCGCTTTCCAAAAGCCGTTGCGATAAAGCTCCGGCAAATATGGCATCCTCCAGACAAAACTTACCTTTCCAACCCGCACACATAATGAGAATATCATGCGAACGCGCATAAAGGTAGCTTTGTATAGCCGAAATGTTTAGAAAAGAACCAATGATAACCTCCTGTGCATCTTTCCCCATGGTAATGGCATTTGTTCCGTTTGTGGTGCTATACACAATGGTTTTCCCCATTACCGTTTGCGGGGTGAAGTAGAAAGGTGAATTGCCAAAATCGGCAAAATCGAGCTTCTGTCCGTTTCGTTCGGCTACAACCAAAAACCCCTTTTGCTTGTATTCCTGGGCTTCATCGATACTTCGAACCGGAATGATTTCTTTTACACCATTGTGAAACATGGTAGTAATTACCGTTGTAGCCCTGAGAATATCGACGACTACTACTATTTTCCCGTCCTTCTCAAAATGTTGGAAAAGGGTTGGCGAAAATGCTACTTCAATTCTTGGCATGGCAAACTAAAATTTAAAAAAAGGGGGCATAGCCCCCTTTCGGTCTATACATTTGCTAGGTGAAATGGCGGCTTTACAATCTTTGCCTTAAGCTTTTTATCGCGAATTCCAATGTAAATTTCGTTACCCTCGTTCCAATGGCCTTTTTTAATATACCCCATACCAATACCGCGCTTGCTCATAGGCGACATGGTTCCCGAGGTTACCTCGCCGATCTCGTTGCCCTGGGCATCGTAAATCAGGTAATGCTGACGGGGGATACCACGGTCAATCATCACAAAGCCTTTCAATCGGCGCTCGGTCCCTTCATTTTTATGTTTCTCCCAGATATCGCGGCTTATGAAGTTTTTACCAGGGACAAACTTGGTTATCCAACCCAGGCCAGCTTCGATAGCCGAGGTAGAATCGTTGATATCGTTCCCATAAAGACAGAAACCAACCTCAAGCCTTAATGTATCACGAGCCCCCAAGCCAATGGGCTTAATACCATATTCAGCCCCAGCCTCAAAAACGGCTTTCCAAAGCTTATCGGCATCCTCGTTGGCACAGTAAATTTCGCATCCACCTGCACCGGTATATCCAGTGGTAGAGAAAATCACTTCTTTAATACCGGCAAAAGGAATTTTCTTGAAAGTGTAGTACTCCATATCAACTATGTTCTCGGAGGTCAACTTTTGCATGGCTTTAAGAGCCAGAGGCCCTTGAATGGCAAGTTGAGCAATCTCATCAGATGCATTGTATAGCTCTTTTCCTGCGGTAAGACCAAATTTCTTACCCTGCTCACAAATCCAATTCCAGTCCTTTTCAATATTTGCAGCATTAATAACCAGCAGGTAGGTTTCAGCATTTACGCGGTAAACCAGAAGATCATCAACTATTCCGCCCTTATCGTTTGGAAAGCAGCTGTACTGTACCTTTCCATCGAATAGCGCAGACACATCGTTGCTGGTAATGGTTTGTAAAAACTCAAGGGCTTTGGGACCTTTAACCCAAACCTCGCCCATGTGCGATACATCAAACACTCCTAACTTTTCACGTACAGTAATATGTTCATCGTTAATACCGGAATACTCAATGGGCATGTTGTATCCGGCAAAGGGTGCCATACGGGCTCCGAGCTCTATATGGTACTTGGTAAATGGTGTATTTTTCATGATTTTAATGTTGTTTAAACAATTGTTAGGTAGTGCAAATCTATCATTTTTATTTGTTTCTGTTTTCCAAAACCGTTTTCGAAATAAACTTTTGCGCTTATGTTTTTTAACATAACATATTTTTTATTACATTTGGGAAAAGCGCAAACTGGTTTTCCAATGTCAGCCGATCAGGTAACTCACCATGTAAACCTCAGCTTTCTGAAAGAAATATCGGAAGGTAGCAACGATTTAATGCGCGATCTTATTAACATGTTCATCAATCAGGTTCCCACCTTCTGCGAACAGATGGATGCTTACCTGAAAAACGAGGACTACTGCACCCTTGCCAAGTTAGCCCATAAGATCAAAAACTCAGTGGCCATGATGGGTATTGAAGAGCTTACCATTGACATGAAGAACCTTGAAACCCTTTGCAATACCAAACCCAATTTCAAGGAAATTGAAACCATGGTAAACCGTTTTAAAAGCATATCGGCCGAAGCAAGCGATGAGCTTAGAATAATCCTTGAAACATTGTAAAGTAAAACTTTAAAAAATACACAATATGATTGATGTTGAAAAAATTAACGATGTGATGGTGATTTCGTTTAACAACGATAGCAAGTTAAACGTAACCGTTACCCAAAAGATCAAGACAGAAATAATTAAGGTGATTACCCCTAACTCTAAAATTGCGCTAAACCTTAGCGGGATAAGCTATATTGATAGTACGGGCTTTGGCATGTTGCTTTCAATTTTAAGGCACTGCAAGAACTCTAACGCTTCGCTCAAGCTCTGTAACATCAGCCCCGAAGTAATGGAACTCATCAAGTTGCTTCAGCTACAAACCGTTTTTGATATCAGGGATAGCGTTGACGACTGTGTGAAAAGTTTTTAGCAAGCAAGTTTAAAAATCACAAAAAGCCACGCACGTTCGTGGCTTTTTTATTTTTTAGTAAACCTTTAACATTCAAAATAATCTATAATATAACTAACCTAAACTAAAAAGTTTATGAGAACTTTGCTCATCACTATTACAATTACGGTTCTATGGTTATTTAACACAGCTGCGCAAAGCGTTACTTCTCCGGAACAATTCTTTGGCTTTACACCCGGTGCCGATAGAATGCTGTTCAAGTACGATCAACTTGTTGAGTATCTCAAAAAGGTGGAAGCACAAAATCCCATGGTTAAACTCGAAACGATTGGGAAAACAGCATTCGGCAAGAATATGTACGCCATATTCATAAGTACACCACAAAATATTAGCCGGCTTAACACGCTTAAGGAGATAAACAAGGAGCTTGCTTTGAACTACCGGCTAACCCCCGATGAGCTCAACGCTAAAGTAGCGGAAGGGAAAGTTTTTGTGATGGCAACCCTATCGATGCACTCCACGGAAGTGGGTCCTACTCAGGCTTTACCGTCTATTGTGTATAAACTTGTTACCGATAAAACCACCCATGTTGCCCTGAACAACGTGGTTTACATGGCCGTAGTTTGCCATAACCCCGATGGAATGGACATGATTGTTGATTACTATAACCAGTACAAGGGAACAAAGTACGAGGGAGGCCCCATGCCCCAGCTTTACCACAAGTATGTAGGTCACGATAACAATCGCGATTTTATTACGCTGACCCAACCCGAAACAAAAGCCATCTCTCGGTTAACCAGCCAGGAATGGTTTCCGCAAGTTATGGTGGAGAAACACCAGATGGGCCTCACAGGCCCACGGTACTTTGTACCACCCTACCACGACCCCATTGCCCAAAACGTGGATGCTGAACTATACGCTTGGGCAAACCTGTTTGGACAGAACATGCTAAACGATCTTACCTCGAAAGGTTTTACAGGCGTAAGCCAGCAAAATCTTTTCGACAACTACTGGCCCGGTTCTACTGAAACCTGCCTATGGAAAAACGTTATCAGCATGCTAACCGAGGGAGCCAGCGCCAGAGTTGCCACACCCGTTTATATTGAGCCCACCGAATTAACCGGAACCTCAAAGGGATTAGTTGAATATAAAAAAGGAGTCAACATGCTCTCCCCCTGGCCTGGTGGATGGTGGAAACTTTCCGATATTGTCGCACTCGAGATTGAATCCACCCTCTCCATGATTCAGACAGCCAGCTTCTACAAGGAAAGAATTCTCAGATTTAGAAATGAAATCGGTAAAAAACAGGTTAACCTGGGTAAAACGTCTGCGCCATTTTTCTTTATCCTACCCAAAGCACAAAAAGATGAAAGCGAGCTGGTTTCGCTGGTGAACCTGCTCCAGGAGCATGGGGTGATTGTTTATCAACTTAAACAAGACATAACCATCCAAAACACCAACTATTGCAAGGGCGATATTGTGATTCCACTTGCACAACCCTTCAGAATGTTTATTAAGGAAGTGATGGAACCTCAAGAATTTCCTGAACGAAGATTAGCTAAGGATGGCAATATACTGGAGCCTTATGATATTACTAGTTGGTCGCTACCGCTGCATAAGGGGTTGAGCTGCCACACCATAAACACTAACGGTATCGACATTAGCCAGCTTGAGCAGGTATCATCGGGCTATACCCTGAATAGCTCAAGCCTGCCGGAGAAGGGCTTTGCCGTTTTACCATCAACCATAAACCAGTCCTACGAAATCGCGTTCAAATGCTTAAGGCAGGGGTTGCCGGTTGAACGAACAAGCCAGAATACTTTTATTGATAATTGGGAAGTTCCGGCTGGAAGTTTTCTGATACCACTAAATAAAACCTCAAAGCCTATAATTGGCAGTGCTGTTTTCAGCTACCCTTTTACCGAAAGCAAACCTACCGCCACATTCAGCACTAAACTTCCTCGCATAGCGTTGCTCGAGTCTCAAATCCAAAGTATGGATGCTGGCTGGACCCGTTATGTGTTGGATACCTACGGAGTACCCTATACCCTGGTTACCCCTCCTCAAATACTGGAAGGTAATCTGCTTACCAAGTACGATGTGATTGTTATCCCCAACACCAGCGCATCGCTGCTAAAGGACGGCAAAATGAAACGGGATGGGCAAACCATTCCGCTTACCTATCCCGACACCTATACAAAAAGTCTCGGATCAAAGGGGATGGAAATTCTAATGGAGTTCATACAAAACGGGGGTACTATCATAGCCTGGGAGCAGGCATCGGAACTCTTTGAAGGACCGATGACCCTGAAACAAGGCAATGATACCGAAGAATTCCTGTTCCCCTTCAGAAACAAAGCTAAAGATCTACAGAAAAGTGGCTTTACCTGTCCGGGTTCATTCGTGAACCTGAAGTTAAACCCGTTACCTCCTTTTACTTATGGGTATGATGACGATATGGGTGTATTTATTCGGGATGGGCATATCTTTGAAACACAGGTTCCCGTGTTAGATATGGATCGCAGAATAGTTGGGTATTTCGCCGAACGTAATAAACTGCTCAGCGGTTACCTCAAAGGTGATGAGCTCATTGAAGGAAAATCGGCCGCCATATGGATTAAGAAAGGGAAGGGCCAACTTTTGATTCTGGGCTTCAGCCCGGTCTTCAGGGCTTCAGTGCCATCGAACTATAAGTTGCTGTTCAATGCTTTACTTCAATAACAAACCTTACAAACTGGAAAAAGGGGGTAACCGACCCCCTTTTTTCATATCCGATAGAATAAAACAAGTTTTACTTCAGTAAAAAGCCCGAGAGGGACACCTTACAATCTATCCCACTATAATAAAGTAGGTTAGAATCCCTGAAAAATAACCGATAAGCGCTAATAAGCTAATACGCTTAGCGTACCACATGAAATCAATTTTCTCGAGCCCCATCACAGCAACTCCTGCAGCAGAACCTATGATGAGTATACTTCCGCCAGTGCCTGCACAGTATGCCAGAAGGTTCCAGAAACTACCATCAACCGCATAGTTGGCTAAGCTACCAGCAGCCTGAGTAACCGGAACAGCCTCATGCATCCCCATTGCACCTGCTACCAGTGGCACGTTATCTACTATTGAAGAGAGTACTCCAATTAGAATATTAGGTGGATATGGGCTTGCGAACGATTTGTCGAGCCACTGCGATAGTAAAGTCAAATGTCCGGCAGTTTGAAGGGCATCTACGGCCATCAGAATACCCAGGAAAAACAGAATTGTTGGAACATCAACATTCTTAATAACACGGGAAACCGTTCTTTTTTCCTTTTCGTCCATTTCGTGTTTCCGGTGATACATAAGTTCCGTAAAAATCCACAGCAACGATAAGCCCAAAAGCATGCCCATGAACGGCGGAAGATGAGTAACTACCTTGAAAACCGGAGTGAAGAGCAGGGCACCAACACCTAACACAAAAATTACATGTCGCTCCCTTCGGGTTGCTGGTGCTGCAGAATGCGATTTTTCAAGCAAATGCTTCTCGCTCTCGGGGAAATCACCCTTTAAGAAAAAGGATAGTAAAGACAGTGGTACGAGAAGACTCACTAAACTCGGAAGAAAAAGTTTAGGGATTATACCCCCTGTTGTGATATTGCCCTTTATCCAGAGCATGATGGTAGTTACATCGCCAATGGGCGACCACGCCCCTCCTGCGTTAGCAGCAACAATGACCATTCCAGCGTATAGCCAGCGCTCATGCTTGTCGTCAATTAGCTTACGAAGCAAAGCAACCATGACGATAGATGTGGTGAGGTTATCCAGAATAGCTGACATGAAAAAAGTGATGATTGAAATCACCCAAAGCAGCTTCACACGGCTACGAGTTCTAATCCTGTTTGTAATGATTTTAAACCCACCATGTTGGTCAACTATCTCAACTATAGTCATGGCTCCCATCAAGAAAAATAGGATTTCGGCTATCTCGCCTAAGAATTCAAGCACCTGACTATCCACTACAAACTTAACATACCGCTCTATCCCCTGCGAGTTCAGTAAATCAGGATTACAACCCAGGAATTCCCGGAACTTTTCGTTCAGGCCATTCCCCAGAATTCCCTGAGCATCAATCATTAGCATAACCCATAGCCCAACTCCCAATAATAGTGCCGTAGCAGCTTTATTAACTTTTATGCTATGTTCGAGGGCTATGGCTACATAGCCCAGAACAAAAAACAAGATCATCAGGTAAAACATGATGTGGCTTTTTTAAAATTTGTCGCAAAAGAAAGAAAAAGTTCAATACATTGATTAATTTAGATGTTTTAATTTGTTGTTAATTATTTAACAACTATTATAACATTCAATTTCAAAACGATATGGTTTCATGAGAAAAATAGGCCTTAGAACTAAACCATTTCTTTTTTCCTCAGTATGACATTAATAAACCCAAAAGGGTTTCTGCAGGCCATCTCGGAAAAAATGCAGTGGTTTGCCGATGCCAAACTTGGTATATTCATTCACTGGGGTATATACTCCCTGGGCAACACATCGGAGTCGTGGGCATTTCACAATAAGCAGGTAGCTCATCCCGATTACATGGCTCAAATCAACAAGTTCAGGGCAAGTAGCGCTTAACTAAAAAAAAGTACCGCCTGATTGGGGCGGTACCATCAGCATAAACAACTATACTATTCCATTATATCCATTGAATCATCCATATCCGCTCTGCGCTCCTGACGCATTCTGAAGTTATTTATCCGGTAAGAAAATCCCACAAACACAACCCGGCTATCGCGCCAGCTCTCATTGTATGAGTAAAAGTTGGTATCCCATGAGCTATACTTCATCTTTTGGGTGTTGAAAATATCACTAACCCTAACGGTAATGGTACCTTTGCGGTTCAACACGTTGATTCGAGCACCAAGGTCTAACCAGTACATCTCCTGGCTTTTACCTTGTGTGCCACCTTCCATATGAAAACCTCGACCCGATCCACCAACTGTAATGGATGGGGCACGGTAATTACCGGTTAGCTGTAAATCGATATTTTTCCCTAGGGTAAAAAATGATGCAAACTTGGCATTCCACGATGAACCTTCATTAGCCCCACTGACCACATCGCCAAAAAGTTTAGAGTAGTAGTAGCTGTAGCTGACATTAACCCTCCACCACTTAGTGATGTTCTGAGTTACCACGGCTTCTGCTCCAATATTTTCATAATGTGAGAGGTTGATGAAGGTTGTAAGGGTAGGTTTGATGTCAACCGTGTCTATTATTGTCATTCTGCGGGCAAATCCATTACGGGTGTCCCTGTAGTAAACCGATGTGGTGATCTTGGTTTTCGGGAAGTTCAGGTTGTGACTCAGGTCAATGGAGCTGGTAAATTCCGGTTCAAGGTAAGGATTACCCTGCGACCAGTTAAACTTATTGGAGGTATTCAGGAACGGGTTTAACACCATGGCATTGGGCCGGTTTACCCGCCTGCTGTAGGAAAGCTGAAGGCTATTTTTGCTATTCGGTTCCCACCGTATATGAGCGCTTGGGAAGAGGTTTAGCCTATTAGTATCAGCAATTTGGCTGGTAGTCCTCTGATCCGATTTGGAATGCTGATCCTCCACCCTTAAACCTAACTGGTAGCTGAACTTGGAACTTGCAAATGTGTTAGAATAGATTCCATAGGCGGAGTAAATCTCATCGTTATAAACAAAATGGTTAGAACGAGCAGCATCATACTCCCAGCTACTGGCCGTTGAATTAAAAATACTGTACACATAGTCAGCATCAGTTCTTCTCATCTGAAGCTTTATACCGGTTTCAATTCTACCACCATTGCCAACAGGTGCAACGTAATCGGTTTGAGCGGTAAATGAATTCATCCAACCGTCGGTTGTAGCCTTCTCAAAAGCGTCAGGAACCGGAACGGAGTTCTGCACTTCCTGCTGGTTAATGTTATTCAGGTTGTCATTAATATTCCTTGAAAAGAATACATCGGCAGTCCACTCCTTACCTGGGGTCTCGTAGGTACGTTTAAAGTTTATGGAGTATTCATTACCGAATCCATCGTTCGCGTTGAGGGTTTTCCGGATATTTTGTAGCGTATTTATGTTAAAGTTGTTGTAGCTGTTGGATAGCATGTAGTTGTCCATATCAAATGACCGGAAGTTCAGGTTTCCTGTGAAGGATAACGAAGTTTTACTATCGATAAAGTAGTCAATACCTCCACGAATGTTGTGGAACAACATAACAGACTGCCCATCGGTGTTTTGATCTAAAAAAGTTGAATCGACACCATTATTGAGCATGGTAACACGCTCACCAATGGAGTAACGGTTCATTTGCCCCCTGCGGAAGCTGTAGTTGGCAAATAGGTTAACATTGTTCTGTCTCCAGTTCATGTTAAGCGAGGCGTTGTACTTGTTGCCGGTACCGGCATTCAAACTTACCATGCCATTGTAACCGGGCTCTTTGCGCTTTTTTAGAACGATGTTGATGATACCGGTTATACCATCGGGATCGTACTTGGCCGATGGATTAGTAATCACCTCAACCCGGTCAATCATCTGGGCGGGCAACTCTTCCATGCTATTTAGCTGCGATGGACGGCCGTCTATCAAAATGTTTACATTTGAGCTGCCTCTCAAACTAACGTTTCCATCGGTATCTACCTCAACAGATGGAATATTCTGCAGCACATCTACAGCGGTTCCGCCTTCTACGGCAATATCCTTATCCACGTTGAACACCTTCTTATCCAGGTTATGCAGCAGCATCTTTTTCTCACCGGTCACCACAACAGCCTCAATGTTTTCTGACGCTGCGAGAATGGATACACTACCCACATCAACCTTTGGAGTGCGCGGCGATACTGCCACCCCTTCAATCCTTCTATTCTTGTAACCAATAAACTTGATATCGATGTAGTACCTGCCGGGCATTAGCTTTTCAAGGATAAAGGTACCGCTACCATCGGTCAGGGTTCCGGTAACCAAAGAGGAGTCACGCTGCCTGTAGAGGGCTATGTTGGCAAACTCTACTCCAGTTCGGTCAAGCGAGTCGATTATCTTCCCGGTAATGATTCCGTTAAAGTTGCTCATGTCAAATCCCTGAGCTGGTCTTCCTTGGGAGCGTTCCTGAGCGTATGCAGCAAATGTTATAATAGATAAAACGCTTAGCAGTAAAATTTTTCTCATACAGTTTAAGAAGTTAAATAAGCAATGGTATTATGTTTAAACATCAATATGACACACTGGTTTAAATAAACTTGCGTTAAGAAGTGTGAAAAATTAAGAAGGGGCTACGGAAAAATCCGACAGCCCCTTTACTTAACCAACCTAAACTAATACCTGAAATTCAGGTATTATGCCATTTACTGCTCTTCGTATTCTTTCAGGATGTCCTTAACCCCATCGGGCGAAACACGTCCGTAAACCTTTTCGCCAATCAGCACTACAGGAGCAAGGCCACAGGCGCCAACGCAGCGCAGACAGTTGAGAGAGAACTTACCATCGGGTGTTGTTTCACCAACTTTTACGTCAAGTATGCGCTTGAATTCGTCAAGTACTTTTTCGGCTCCACGAACATAGCAGGCAGTACCGGTGCAAATGCTAATGGGGTGTTTTCCCTTGGGAATCATGGTAAAGAACGAGTAGAAAGTAACAACCCCATACACCTTGGCAACCGATATGTTCAGCTCGGCAGCCACCACCTCCTGCACCTCTGCGGGGAGGTAACCGAAGGTTTCCTGAGTTTTGTGCAGCACGTTAATCAGTTCACCGGGGTCGTTATTGAACGACTTGCAGATTTCCTTGATCTTGGCTACCTGTTCGGGTTTGAGCTCAAGTTTTATATGTGACATTTCTGTATCCTCCCTATTTAATGTAGATATCCTTTTTCTTGCTAAAATAGTGGGTGTGTAGCAGGTGGTGGGCCTTCTCGCTCATCGGCTTACCCAGGAACTCCTCGTAAAGCTTAACAATGTATGGGTTCTCATGCGATTTACGAATGGGTTTGCCAGCATCCTCACGGTAAATGGCTTCCATACGGGCTTTGATAATAGCCGAGTTACCATGATGCAGTGGCTGACCACCACCACCAATACATCCACCGGGGCAGGCCATCACCTCAATGGCATGGTAGTTTGCCTTACCCGAACGAACGTCCTCGAGCAGCTTACGGGCGTTACCCAGGCCATGCGCTATTCCAATGTTGATTGGTAATCCATTGAAATCGATGGTAGCAGAACGAATGCCTTCCATACCACGGAGCTCAGTGAAGTCAATTTTTGGTAGGGGTTTAACTGTATACAACTCGTAAGCGGTACGCACGGCAGCCTCAATTACGCCACCGGTAGCACCAAATATTACGCCAGCACCTGTTGACTCACCAAGTGGGCGGTCAAAGTCCTCATCGGGCAGATCTTCAAAGTTGATGTTGAACTCCTTGATCAGGTGAGCCAGTTCACGGGTTGAGATTGAGAAATCAACATCCGGGTTGCCATCGTGCTTGAACTCATCGCGCTGGCATTCATACTTTTTAGCCAAGCAGGGCATTACCGAAACCACTACCAGCTCCTCACGTTTCTTGCCCAGTTTATCGGCAAAGTACGATTTGGCAATCGCACCAAACATCTGTTGTGGCGACTTGGCACTCGACGGAACATCGAGCATATCGGTAAAGTTGTGCTCAAAGAAGTTCACCCAACCGGGGCAGCAGCTGGTCAGAATTGGCAGCTTCACGCTCTTGTCGCCATTCAGGAACCGGGTTAAGCGGTCGAGTAGTTCTGTACCTTCTTCCATAATGGTAAGGTCTGCGGCAAAGTCGGTATCGAATACGTAATCGAAACCAATTTGACGCAGGGCAGCCACCATTTTGCCAGTTACCAGGGTTCCGGGTTTCATACCAAACTCCTCACCTAACGCTGCACGAACTGCCGGTGCGGTTTGAACCAGAACTGTCTTAGTGGGATCGGCTATGGCTCTGATAACTTTTGTAGTATGGTCAACCTCGGTTAATGCACCGGTGGGGCACACAGCCACACACTGTCCGCAGTAGGTACAAGGCGATTTTTCGAGGTCCTGCTCAAAGGCAGGTGCAACCACAGCCATGAAACCGCGGTTTACTGCGCTCAGCGCGCCTACGGTTTGCACGGTGTTACACATGGTCTCGCAACGGCGGCACATGATACACTTGTCCACATCGCGAATGATTGAAGGAGAAAAGTCCTTCTTATAAGTTGACATTTCAGCGTATTCCTGGCCGGGGATTTCACGTATACCAAGTTTAACAGCCATGTTCTGCAAATCGCAACGACCACTCTTTGGACAGGTCAAGCAATCCTTTGGGTGGTCGGACAGGATAAGCTCCATTACGGTACGACGTGCGTTTATTACGCGGGTAGTGTGGGTTTTAACCACCATGCCCTCAGCGCACTCTGTAGCACAACTTGGAGCCAGATTTCGTCTTCCTTCAACCTCTACTACGCAAACACGGCAGCCTGCAGGCTTATTCTCAACACCCAGGTCGTGCAAGTCCATGTAACACAACACAGGGATATCGATGCCTAACTTCTTGGCAGCTTTGTAAATTGTAGTACCCTTGGGTACTTCAACTTGCTTGTTATCTATTGTAAGTTTTATAGTTTCCATTGTCATCACCCTAATTATTTAATGCTGATAGCATCGAATTTACACTTCTCAATACATGCTCCACACTTGATACAGATGGCAGGATTAATTTCGTGTGGTTTTTTGCGCTCACCGCTAATTGCGTTAACCGGACAGTTGCGAGCACAAGCAGTACATCCCACGCAGGCTTCAGGGTCAATTACATACTGCATGAGCGATTTGCACTGACCCGAAGGGCACTTCTTGTCCACCACGTGAGCCACATACTCATGATAGAAGTTATCAAGTGTAGATAGAACAGGGTTTGGCGAGGTTTGGCCTAAACCGCAAAGCGATGTATCCTTAATCACAGTGGAAAGGTTACGAAGGCGCTCGAGATCCTCCATGGTGCCATCGCCCTTGGTTATGCGCTCCAGAAGCTCATACAGGCGCTTGTTACCAATTCGGCAGGGTGAGCACTTTCCGCAGCTCTCCTCAACGGTGAAGTCCAAGTAGAATTTGGCTACCGATACCATACAGTCATCCTCGTCCATAACGATCATGCCACCCGAACCCATCATTGAACCCGCAGCTATCAGGTTGTCAAAATCGATAGGGGTATCGAGGTGCTTCTCGGTTAAGCAGCCACCCGATGGACCACCGGTTTGAACAGCCTTGAACTTCTTCCCGTTCTTAATACCACCGCCAATCTCAAAGATTACCTCACGCAGGGTGATCCCCATGGGAACCTCAATCAATCCTACGTTGTTGATTTTTCCGGCAAGTGCAAACACCTTAGTACCCTTGCTCTTCTCGGTTCCGATAGATGAATACCAGTCGGCACCCTTTAGGATAATGGCAGGAACGTTTGCAAAGGTTTCAACGTTGTTCACGTTGGTAGGCTTGCCCATGTATCCACTTTGAGCGGGGAATGGGGGCTTATTGCTGGGTTCTCCACGTAAACCCTCCATGGAGTGGATCAGAGCTGTTTCCTCGCCGCAAACAAATGCACCAGCACCGTAACGGAGTTCGATATCAAAGTTGAAACCGGTACCAAAAATATCGTTACCCAGCAACCCATACTCACGAGCCTGATCAATGGCTATTTTCAGTCGTTTAATGGCAAGAGGATACTCTGCCCTAATGTAAACTAGCCCTTTGTTTGCACCAATGCAATAACCACAAATGGCCATAGCCTCAATTACAGAGTGGGGATCGCCCTCGAGGATGGACCTGTCCATGAACGCACCTGGGTCGCCCTCGTCGGCATTACAAACCACGTACTTTTGATCAGCGGCGTTCTTGCTTGCAATTTCCCACTTAAGACCGGTCGGGAATCCCCCACCCCCACGTCCACGTAAACCCGATTTCTTTATTATGTCAATGGTTTGCTGGGGAGTGTATTCGGTTAACACCTTGCCCAGAGCCTGGTATCCCTCGCGAGCAATGTATTCATCAATATTCTCGGGGTTAATGAAACCGCAGTTACGAAGCGCAATGCGCATCTGCTTGCGGTAAAAGCCCATGTGCTTTGAATCCTCAATCGTAGCCTTCTTTGCAGGGTCAACATAGAGCAACCGCTCTACCTTACGTCCCTTAATTACATGCTCTTTTACAATTTCGGAAGCATCCTCGGGTTTTACCTGGGTGTAAAAAGTATTATCGGGTAATACCTTAACAATAGGTCCTTTCTCGCAAAAACCAAAGCAACCGGTCATGATAACCTGAACCTCGTTCTGCAGGTTATTGCCTTCCAGTTCGGTTTTAAGCTTTTCTGCTATTGCATCGCTTGCAGAGGCCTTACATCCGGTTCCTCCGCAAATCAGCAGGTGCATTTTATACTTTGTCATTACAATACCTCCCAGTGGATTATTTGTTATCAATTGACTCGTAGTTCACGGGTATGATTCCATCAACCAACTCCCCGTTCTTGATATACTTTTCAATGATCTCGTCAGCCTTCTTGGTGTCAACGTATCCAAAAACAACGGGGTCGGCATTAGGTAGCTTAACCTCGATGGTAGGTTCTGCATAGCAGTATCCCATGCAGCCGGTTTGGGTAATAACAGCGTTAATTCCACGCTTTTCCAATTCCTCAAGCAGAAATTCCATCACATTCTTGGCTCCTGAAGCAATACCACAGGTGGCCATGGCAACCTTAATCTGAATGAGATTCTCTGCAGCATCGCCCTTCTCCCTAAGGTCGATTTTAGCCTGCAGGCTCTCCTTCATCTTCTTCAGATCGGCAAGCGATTTAACTTTTGTCATAATCTATTCTCCTTGTGTATATTTGGTTGGTTTCTAAACTTTTGTAATATAGTTGTGCAAAATTACTTTTTATTGTTACTTCATTAACAATTAAAAATATGTTTTTCAACCTAAATTCGTTATTTGTAATTCGTCTAAATTCGAGGCTATATATTCCTTAACCATGGGGAACACAGCGCTATCGTTTAGGGGTATTCCACCGAGGGCGTCATTCAAATCAGTTGTACTTACTGAGAATTCGGCTGAGTTGACCCGAACGTGGAAGCTAAATTCAATGCTCGGATACGAGCATATCAGCAGGGCAATGGTACCCGCAACATCACCCATGGGTACGCAGTCGATGTGCGACTTTACGAAACGCACACTAAGCTTGGTACCCATACCCGGTTCCGATTCGATCCGTAAAAAGCCTCCTGTCTGCTCAGCATTCTGTTTCAACAATGGTATTCCCAACCCTACCCTCCGGGTGGTTCGGGTAGTTGTAAATGGGTCAGCAACCCGCTTCAGGAAATCGCCATCCATTCCTTTACCATTATCGTTGACAGTGAGCCCAATATAATCATTCCGGTCATCAATTTCAAGGGTGATTTGTATCACCTTGGCTTCGGCAGCCACTGAGTTCTGAACAATATCAAGGATATGCAGCGATAGATCCTTCATGGAAAGCTCATCAATTTATATCGGTTTTAAACAAAAAAGTAAAGGCCATTACTGAAAGGGGTAAACACCTGCTCCTCCCCAACCCGAGAGGGCAGCTTTTAGCCCATTGAATGAAATTTCGTCCAAGCAGTAATCCGTGTATTGTGTTCCAATCTGATTAATGAAGTGGGCATCGGAGTTTCTGATGAATACAGTGCCAGGTTTTAATGGATTTGCTGCTTTGAAAGCATCTACGCTGGTATTTCTGGAAATTTCCAGAGCATCGAACTGTAACGTGGGTGGTACAAACCCAAGCTGGCTGGTAACGCTGTATTTCGGTCTGTCAACATGAGCAGGAATAAATAATCCTTGAATTGAGTTAATAAACTCTGCCACTTCGTCAATACTTTTGTTAACTGCGGCATGTAACAGGTAATCAATTTCCTGTTCAATTTCCTCCTGCTCATTCACAACCACTTGATAACCAAATATATCTGGGTTATTAGGGATATGAATAATATTCTGTTCAAGAAATGCCTGTAACGCCAAACGCTGTTCCTCGGTATCCACCAGGCATAGGCAGTGAATCTCTTCCCTGGTGTTAATTTCTGCACCATACAAGCAGTAAATGCCACTCTTTAGTGCTAACCTACGGGTTAATGGACCATGAAGGGTGCTGTTGTGATCGGTAACTGCAATGAGCTGCAAACCCATCTGTACGGCACGGGCAACAATATTTGCAGGGCTCATCTCCAGATCGGCACAAGGCGAAATCACTGAGTGTATGTGTAGGTCGGCCCTGACTCTTTTCATTTTAATCCGAGGAGATGATAAAGCTTTCCGCTAATCTCAAATGCCTGTAAGTCGGTTCCAAGGATAGGGATTTTCTCGTTATCACTCTGCACTATGGTGTTAGGTTCAGGCTGCAACCCTTTTACCAGAATAACTGCAGAGATATCTTTTAGAGTGGCTACAGCCATAACGTTGACGTGAGTTTGCAGAGTTATCCACACCGCACCAGCAGGTGCATTTCCCATCACATCGCTCAGCAGATCGGACGTGTAACCTCCTGTTACCATATTATCCAACCCCTCGTGGCCTGAGTAAACCTTAAGGTTTAACGCATCAACAAGATCCTTTACATTCATATGCAATTCATTTACTTATTTCGAATGGGCTTATCACAATCTTTCAGGAATCGGTTCTCACCCCATATCCGCTTCATAATCTCAAACGAATGGGTTGGGCTGAGCTTGTTCTGCTCCATTATTTTTTGAAGAAACACACAATGCGATATTGCACCCTTCCCCTGCACTATATCCTCAGCAAGCGACAAGCACGATGGTGCTCCACATACCCCACAATCGATACCCGGCAGGTAGCACATGATGCGGTTTACCCGCTGCATTTTAAGCATGGCACGAGCCATATCCTCATCGAGTTTGAGCATGGATCGGGGTTGTAGCGGTAAAAGCGAGGTCTGGCCCGCAACCTTTTGCTCATAGCTTTTCACCTTGTCCATTGAACGCTGAACGCTCCAGAATCCAACTCCTTTGGCGTTCTTACGAATAAGTTCAGCGGCCAGGAATCGGTTTCCTGGGGGTAGAATTCCTCCAGCGCAGCTTTCATCGCAAGCCCTAAGCTCCAGGTAATCGATTCCCGAAATTTCATCGTTCTCAATCTTTTCCAAAAACTCAACCACATTCCATATCCCATCAATGGCCAGGCTCCTTCCTTCGATATGGCTGGCCTCGCCATTGGTAAGCGCCCACGTGTAGCTCCGGGGGCTCAGCTCTGAGCTGAACGAGGCATTCTCGCCAATCTGAACCCTATGTTTCACCTCGCGCAGAATGCGATTGTAAATGAAATCCATGTTGATAACCCCCTCTATCTCCGACTTATCCTCGCCCTCGGGTCGTTTTATGGCAACAATCTTGGCAGCACAAGGGGTTACATAGAATATCCCGATTTCGCTTTCGGGAATTCCCTGCTCAATCAGATTTGCCTTAACGTAGGAAGCTGTAAGATCCAATGGTGGTCTTACTAATGCAATATTCTCAACCAGCGATGGGAATTTTACCTGAATAAGCCTTACAACCGCCGGGCAGAATGATGAAATCACCGGCTTTGTCGAACTTGAAGCGATGTACCTATTGAGCTGTCCAATAAGATACTCCACTGAATCCTCAACCTCAACAATGGAAGTAAACCCCAGATTCATTAGGGCTTGCGCAATCTCATCGCGCGGTATTTCGTCGTTGAACTGCCCCAGCATGACAGATGGGATGAGCGCAATCCTGTGCTTATAGCTAAAGATCCTGGAAAAATCGTCCTGTTCAACAGTAATGGCATGGGTAGGACACACACGGTAACATTCGCCACAGTCAATACAACGATTACTTATCAGCTGGGCTTTCCCACCCGAAACCCTTAAGGCTTCGGTTGGGCAAACCCTCATACAGTGGGAGCAACCGATGCATACATCGGGCAATATTTTAAGTGCATGGTAAAACTCGGAACTAGCCACAGCAATTCAGATTATTACTCCTTCAGCGCCACTTCAAACTCAAGGCGGGTTCCTACCCCCACCACACTCGATATTTTCATTTTATCGGTGTTCGCCTTGATGTTGGGTAACCCCATTCCGGCACCAAACCCCATTTCCCTGACAATTGGCGATGCTGTTGAAAAGCCAGGCCTCATCGCCATCTCAATATCCGGAATACCGGGTCCCACATCATCTAAAACAACCCTGATCTTATTGGTTTCAATATCAACATAAATCTTTCCCTGAAAGGCATGGGCAACAATATTAACCTCTCCCTCGTACAGGGCAACCACCACCCTTTTGATAATGCCCGGCGAAACGTTGAGCTGCTTCAGTATTTTTTTCACCTGGCTCGAAGCCTGGCCTGCTCTGACGAAATCGCCACCCTGAACCCTGTACTCAAAATGCATAGCTTCTAGTAAACTGGCTTTACCCCATTGGAATACAACAACCCGGATGCCCTAAACATGGTATAAGGGCTCTCAATCAGCACGATTCCATTATCTTCTGCTAACCTAATCATATCCTCGCTCACCGTTTTGTTTCTGACAAAGAGGATCGCTTGTATGTCGGCCATTTCAGCAGTCCGTACTGCCTGCATGTTTGCCAAACCGGTAATCATCAGTAGCTTGTCGGCACGAACGGTGAGCACATCGCTCATCAGGTCCGAAGCAAAAGCATACTCGATGTCCCGGTCGAGCTTATCGTGACAACTAACCACGTTTCCGTTAACCAAACCAGCTAGTTCCCCTATCTTCATTCCTCTGCTATTTTGTGTTTTTAGATATTGACACGCAAATTCATTCGTACAAATATACGTTATATGTTTAACATTGTTATTTTTGTAACAGATGTTTAAAAACACAAAATATCAAGTTTGTCAGGCAAGTTACTCCATTTACGGCAATAATTTCAAGCGTAAGGGGTGAAAATCTTTGAATTTATGTTGGGATTTATGTTTTGCATTACATCCGCTTAGCATAGTTAGTATGATAACTTTTTTTAAGTAGCTAATGCTGGCATGCTTTCTCAATACAAACAGACATTACCAAAGCATGGAGTTACCTACAGCATTTCCTTCACTTAAGGCTACCCACGATTGGGCCAAAAGATTCATGATTTTGTGGAAAAGTCGTGGGAAATTGACTTTGCAACTTATCACTACCCTCCAAGCTGAATGGCCTGCGACAGTCAGAACATTAATGCGCAAAAAAACAGGGGGCTCCCCCCCTGCTTTAAAGTATATCAGAGAATAGAATTAGTAACGCTGCCGTGGTTTGTAGTGGGTATGCAGCAGCTCGTGCGACTTGTGGCTATTGGGTTCGTGCAGGAATTCCTTGTAAATGGCAACTACCTCAGGGTTCTCATGCGATTTACGGATAGGCATTCCGGCATCCTCACGGTAGATGGCCTCTGCACGTTTCTTTCGGATTTCCTCGTTGGTTGGAATTGGCTGGCCACCACCTCCGATGCAACCACCCGGGCATGCCATTATCTCAATGAAGTGCCAGCTTGCCCTACCATCGCGAACGGCGTCCATCACCTTTTTGGCATTGGTTAGGCCGTGAGCCACAACGGTCTTTAGCTCGGCACCTTCCAGGAATTTCCATTCGGGCTTGGTACCCTCAATCTTGATGGCAGCTTCACGAACGCCATCCATTCCGCGCACCGGGGTAATGTTCAGCCCATTAAAAGGAACTTCGCGGCCGGTTACCACCTCGTAAGCGGTACGCAAAGCGGCTTCCATAACACCTCCGGTAGCGCCGAAAATTACAGCGGCACCGGTTGAAGCCCCCATGATGCTGTCGTAGTGCGACTCGGGTAAGGCGTTAAATTCAATACCTGCCTGCTTAATCATGATCGCCAGCTCGCGGGTGGTAAGCACAAAGTCAACATCCTTGTAGCCGCTCGAGCGCATCTCAGGTCTATCGGCCTCAAACTTTTTGGCCGTACAGGGCATAATTGACACCGACACCACCTTTGCGGGATCGATATTACGCTTCTGGGCGTAGTATGTCTTAGCTAAGGCGCCAAACATTTGCTGGGGCGACTTGCAAGTGGATAGGTTATCGAGGTACTCAGGATAGGTATGTTCAATAAACTTAATCCATCCTGGCGAGCAGCTGGTGGCCATGGGCAGTTTTACGGAGGGGTCCTTATCAACCAACGCTTTCTTTAACCGGCCAAGCAGTTCAAAACCTTCCTCCATGATGGTTAGGTCGGCACTAAAATCGGTATCCAAAACCGAATCAAAACCTAAACGCTTAAGTGCGGTTACCATTTTACCGGTAACTATTTCGCCTGGTTTCATACCCAGAGCTTCGCCAAGGGCAACCCTAACAGCAGGGGCAGTTTGAACCACAACATGCTTATCGGGATCGAAGATAGCCTGCCATACCTCGTCCACGTAGTTGCGTTCAACCAGTGCTCCGGTTGGGCAGCGGTTCACACACTGACCGCAGTTTGTACAAACCACCTCAAACATGGGGTTCTCGAAGAAGGTGGAGATCTTCATCTTATCGCCCTTGTATGCAACGCCAAGTGCGCTTACATGCTGGAGTTCCTCACATGTACGAACGCAGCGCTGGCAACGGATGCATTTGCTATCGTCCTTAATAATAGAAGGGGAATAGGCATCCATCTGGTAGTTCTTATGGGGTACCAAATCGATGAACATGGGTTCAGAGATTTTGTACTCGGCAGCAAGTTCTTGCAGCTCGCAATTGCCGTTCTTGTAGCAGGTTGTACATTTGGCGTTGTGCTCGGAAAGTAGCAGGTCGATGATATGTTTACGGGCTGTGCGAACCTTAATGGTATTGGTCATGATTTCCATTCCCTCTGCTACCGGCATTGCGCATGAGGCAGGCAAGGTGCGAGAACCTTTCATTTCAACAACACACACGCGACAGTTACCTGCTACGCAAAGGTCATCGTGATAGCAAAGGGTAGGTATGTGTATATTTAACTTTTTGGCAGCCTGAAGGATAGTTGTACCCTCATCAACGGTAACCGGCATGCCATCTATGGTGAGATTTATCTGTTTAGCCATAATCTTCAGTAGTTAATTAGTTAGTAAATCATCTCTTCCTTGAAGTTTTCAACAATAGAGAAGAAAGAGTTGGCCACGCTCTGGCCTAATCCACACTTAGCAGTTATTTTCATGGTTTGAGCCAGCTTCTGTAGCTGTTCCAGGTAGGTTGCATGCTTTTCGCCACGCTTAACGGCTTCGATACCCAACTTAAGCTGTTGGCAGCCCACCCGGCATGGGGTACACTGACCGCATGATTCCTCCTCAAAAAACTCCAGATAGTTATGCAGAACGTTGTACATAGAACGTGAGCTGTTGAAAAGCATCATGGAGCCACCGGTTGGTACGCCTTCGAAACCGATGATAGTGTCTTTAAACTTTTTGCGAGGAACGCAGAAACCTGAAGCACCACCAACCTGTACAGCCTTAGTATCGCCATCGCCAAACTCCTGAACAAACTGATCAACGGTCATACCCAGCTCCAGCTCATAGATACCGGGTTTGGGAGTATCGCCGGAGATTGAGAACACCTTTGAACCGCGGGAATCGGCTGTTCCAAGCTCTTTAAACTTACGTGCACCGTATCGGAAAATCATGAAGGCATACACCAATGTTTCAACATTGTTAATAACAGTGGGTTTTTTGCGAAAACCGGAAACTGTGGGGTATGGGGGTTTATTCCGGGGCTCACCACGGTCACCTTCCATTGATTCAAAGAGAGCGCTTTCCTCGCCACAGATGTATGCTCCGCTTCCCATAACTATCTTTATGCGGAATGGGATTTTAAGGTCATCCAGTATGGCATGGAAAATTTCAAGCTGGTTTTCCAACTCTTTGAGCAGGAATCGGTACTCGCCACGGAGGTAAATGAATCCCTCCTTGGCGCCAATAACTTTGGCACATATGGCCATACCACCAAAAACCTTGAGAGGCACCTGGAAAAGTATTTCGCGATCCTTAAACGTACCGGGTTCGCCCTCGTCGGCATTGCATACCACATACTTTTCAGGATCGGGTTGCTCGCTGGTGAATTTCCACTTTAAGGCAGTTGGGAAACCAGCGCCTCCTCTACCTTTAAGCCCGGACTCAAGAAGTTCGTTAATGATTTCGTCGTTGTTGCGTTTATAGGCCGACTGTAAAACCTGTTTAAAATCGCAATCCTTGTCAAAAATCAGGTCGACGCGACGTAAGAAGTTATTTGACATAGCAGAATCTCCTTTTCTTTACTTTTTCATGTAATCGTTAATAATCTCTCGCACCTTTTCGGGTGTAAGTTCGGTGTAAGCCTCATCATTTATGAGCATGGCAGGACCTTTATGGCACCACCCCAGGCAATTGGTTTCGAGCAATGAGAATTTGCGGTTCGAGGTAGTTTCGCCTACCTTAATTTTTAGCATGTCCTCCAACTCCTGAACAATGAGGTTTTTGCCTTTCATGGAGCAAGAAATTGTCCGGCAAACGCGAATAACGTATTTCCCTCTTGGCTGCGTGTCGAGAAATGAATAAAAAGTTGCCGTTCCATACACTTTAGCGGCAGACATATCGAGTTCGCGTGCAATTTCGGTCATCGCTTCGCTCGATATGTAACGCTCTTCCTGAACCACCCCCTGGAGAATCGGTATCAGGCTTTCCCTTGTCCGTCCATACTTGTCGGCAAGTTTTTTAACTAACTCTTTAGTTTCCGTCATAACCAAAAAATTTAAAAATTTAGTTTTGTTATTTTATTAACATTGTTATTGTTATAACAACAACATTTTTCTTAAAATATTGATTTTCTTGGTTAAATATAATAACATTAGCAAAACACAAATCTGACTTTTATCATTTTTTTCGCAAAATGACCTTTAAATTTGAAATTTAGAACCATTCAAAGTAAGAAAGTGAAAACCGTTAGCTAAAATCATTCCAGATGTTGATTATGTGAATATTAACTTACCTATGCAACAGCGCTATGTAAACTGAAGAATTTGCCTGTTTCGGCAAAACGTCGAACTATTTTAAAAATTTTAACTTAAAAAGAATGGCTCAATTTAATACCTTTGTTTCAAATTTGGTTTGGGACAAGATGCTTCGTCGAACCGGGATACTGCTCATCATTTCAATTCTGACGCTTATGGCTTCGTGCGTGGAACCAGGCAAGTACCGTACGCGCGAACGCTACGTAGTAACCACAAAAATTCTCTACATCAGAACTTCTCCCTCTACTGTATCGGAAATAGCCGGTACACTGAAACTGGGTGACACCATTATTGCAACAGCTTCGGATAAATATTGGGTGATGCTGCGAGATGGAGCGTTCACCGGCTACATATCCACAGATTACCTCAAAAAAATTGATTTTCCACCAACACCCACCCTGCTTGCATTTCTGGAAAAACTGTCAAACTGGAGGAACTGGCCATTTTGGTTGATAGCCATTGCTTTACTTACCTTATGGATATTAATTGAGGAAACGATAATAAAACTCAAAACCTTCCTAAGAAAACAGAAAGGACTGAACATAAAAGAAATACTTCTAATACACGTAACCTTTTTCGTAACGGCAATACTCTCTGGAATAGTTTACATCTACTGGAAAGATTACTTTATAGAAAGCCTGTTCAGGGGGCTAAACACAAAGAATGCCGAAGCAGACATCATCACCATTGCTCTTTGGATACAGCTATCGCTGGTTTTGCTCGGCATTCTAATAGACTTCCTGGGATCAATATTTAAAACAGGGATTCGATTTGGAACGCTACTGACCATAGCTGACACCCTAATGGGGGTGTTCATATTCATCGTTACCTTCTTCCTAACAATTGCCCTAAACTTTTACGCTATTGTTTTCATGGTAGTTTTCTTTACCAGTCGCTACATTCATATGGTTAACCAAATCAGCAAACGGGTTAAACGAGTATGACCCGTTAGAAGGCAGGTATAAACCTTACAGCATTTGCCTTTACCGTGGCAAATATTTCAATGCCGGGTTTAATACCCAGCTTAACCAGCGATTCATGAGTTACCAGGGCGAACACGCGTAAACCGCAATCGATGATCACCTCATAGCCGAAACGTTGAGCAAATATGTCGATCACCCGTCCCCTGAAAACGTTCACTGCGCTTTGCGCATCGGATTGGAGCGATAACACCACGCTGCTCTCTGGGAAGAAAACAAAACCCAAATTACATGGATTAATCGAGTAGAAAGCTATTTGGGAACCGTTAACCAATGCTCCGCTAGACAAACCTTGGGGGGAATAGGAGTTTACCCGAACTTTAAAGAAATTTTTAGCCCCCGTGAACTGCGCCACAAATTCTGAACGGGGGTTTTGAAAAACATCGAGGGTTGCGCCCAGCTGAACGATTCTCCCATTGGTTATAACGCCTACCCTATTGGCCAACGAAATGGCTTCCTCATAGGCATGGGTAACATGGATCACTGTTGTTCCGAAACGGTTTATCTCTCTCAACAGCATGCTAAGATCTATGTGAAGCCGGGCATCAACCGCTGTTAAAGGCTCATCGAGGAGAAGTAAAGTAGGATTCAATGCTACCGTTCTGGCTAAAGCAACCCTTTGCCTCTCGCCACCCGAGAGGTGTGTTACCCGTTGATGCAGCAAATGACCAATGGAAAATCTTTCAGCCAGCTCATAAACTTTTTGCTTTAAGTTCCGGCTGCTTAACCCTTTCAGTTTCATTGGGTAAGCAATGTTGCTGTATGCGTTTAAATGGGGGAAAAGTGCAAGATCCTGAAAAAGTATTCCTATGTTGCGTTTACCGGCAGGAGTTCTCGTAATATCTTTCCCATCCAGTAAAATTTTACCACTATCGGGGTTTACAAGTCCACTGAGGATTTGAAGCAACAGCGATTTTCCTGAACCCGATGGGCCAAGAAGCATAAAGTAGTCGCCTTTGGAAACCTTAAAGGTTATCTCGCTAAGCGAAAAATTTGGTAATCGTTTTGATATTTGATCCACAACCAGCATCGCTTACCTTTTATGTGATAGCAGACGGAGCGAAATAAAAACGATAAGACTGACCATAAGAAAAATAATAGCAGCCGGTTGGGCATATTTGAGCCCAAAGGTTGTGTATCGGTCATAAATCATCACCGAGGCCACCATGGGATGGTAAGCAACTATAATCACCGCGCCAAACTCGCTCATTCCCCTGGCAAACATCATAACAATTCCGGAAGCTATATTTTGCCAAGCTAAAGGAATGGATATGGTAAAGAAAACCTGGAAAGGGCTAGCTCCCAGGGTTAACGCGGCTTGCTCCAACCTGACGGGGACTTGAAGGAATCCATCTCGCGCAGCATTAATAAGAAAAGGCAGGCTCACAAAGGCCATGGCTAATGAAATGGCAAAGGGTGTTCCCAGAACCTTGAAACCAATTGCACTGAACGATCTACCAATTAAACCATCTCCGGCAATAAAACCAAGTAATGCAATGCCAACCACCGAGTGGGGAACTACCACGGGCAAATCGATAATTCCGTTAGCTACACTTTTAAGGGGAAAATCGTACCTGGCAAGAAGATAGGCTAAAGGAATTGCAGGAACTGCAAACAACAGTGAAGTAACCATGGCAACGGAAATCGAAAGCCAAATGGCTTGTACCACCTCAGCATCAGCAGCAGACGTTGCGATATCCTTGAAGGGAGTTCTGATAAACATGCCTAGCAAAGGAGCTACAATAAAAAGGAGAACAAAAGCACTCAGAATAATGAATGCCAAACGAAATTGAGTTGAACTTTGATTGCTCATTTGGTTCATTTGTTTACTATTCCGGGTGAATCGTTTGTTAAAACCTCAGGAATGGCATAGTAACTTGAAGATATAGAGGAATAAGGCAATTGCCAAACTATTTTATCAGCTATCCTCTTGCCACCTGAGTCGGATAAAAAGTACTTAGCAAACGAAATAGCAAGTTGGGTGTTGGGTGCATTCCTAGGAATAGTAAATGCGTAAGCTATTGGCTCACCGACAACAAGAATGGAATCACCCGGACTTTTACCCTTTATAAAAAGCTGTGCGAACTGGTAATATTTTGCTAAAGATGGACTTCCAAGGTTAATGGAATCGGGCAGGGATATGTATGGTAAGCCATACTGCTTAGCTACCGACTCATAAATAAATAGGTAGTCGATAGTTGAAGTCTCGAGTAAGGCAAGCAAATCAATCTCCTTGGGCCGCATGAACTGGTTTTTCTTTGCTAAAAGCGAGTCGGCCAGACCGATTCTGCCAAAATACTTTTCGGCAAGTTGAAAAATGAACACAGTCCGATAGCCACAGGGATCGGAATTGGGGTTACTCCGGCCATAGGAAACTTCGGGGTGCAACAGTATGGAAGGCCAATTTATAGAATCAACGGTACTAGCAAATTTAGATTCAGGTGTATATGCAATTACCATAGTATTTGTAGCGAAAGGAATTAAAGAATCGGCATATTTTGGGATAAGCAATCGCTTTATCACTTCTAAATCGGATGAAAAGAACAGATCGCACTGCCTATTCAGCTCTACTATTTTACGTGCACTCTCAACACTACCAGCAGCCTCAAGCTTTATGGTAACATTGGGATAGTAACGTTTAAAGCTATCGGCAGTTGCCTTTAGGGGTAAAGCCAGAGAACCGGCATGAAAGATGGTTAATGTATGGGAATCGGGCTGTTTACAGCCGATAATGAGAGATCCAAAAACAATGGAAATAAACCAACTACGCATGGAAGCTACCTGTTTATGGTTTGAAAGAATTTTTGAACCACACGCTTTACCGATTCGTCGAATTCATCGCGGAGCTGCCGGTAAGCATCTACAAGAAGAGTTCCTTCAACTGTAAGTTCCGACTTTCCGCCTTCGCTGCCCCCACGGGATTTAGCGACAAGCGAGAAGCCAAGATCTTCTTCAGCTCTTCGGACCAACTCCCATGCCTTACGATAGCTGATGTTCATCTTTTTAGCCGATGCCGCAATAGACTCAAGCTCCGCAATGCTTAAAAGCAGGCACAGCTGCTCCTGCGTAAGTATTGGCTCATTGGTACTGCGATGACGCAGCAATATGGAGTAATCCAAATAAACATCGTAATATTTAGACCCTTTGGGACCCGCCATTGTTCAGATATGCAAAGTTTTTCCTATCGGCAAATATACAAAAGGGGGAGATTCCTCCCCCAAAATTCTGAATTACTTGTAAAGGCAACGGTAAGCTGTATCGCCATTCACCCGAACCCTAAACTTCACATCCTTGGGTACAATGTAAGTTTCGAATTCCTTGTAGGTTTTCCAGGAAGTTTCGCCGGGTAGCATAACTTCCATTTGACCCGATACAACTGTCATGTACTCAACGGTAGATGTACCAAACTCGTACTCCCCCTGAGCCATGACACCAACAGTTGCCCTACCCTCGGCGGTCTCAAAGGCTATGGATTTAACCTTGCCATCGAAATATTCGTTCGTTTTAAACATAGCTTTAGTTTTTTTTCAAAAATAGCTAAATGAATCGTTGAACGAAATGATTAAAATCAGAAAAACAAATTTGATAACAAATGACAAGCTAAAACATTTAATTTACTGTTTTGTTATCTATTTATAATATTTCTAAATAATGCGCTAACCATGAATAATGCCATTTTTAAGTATGATTTGCCAAAAAATGAGCAAGTGTTAAGCTACTTGCCCTGTTCACCGGAACGAGAGGCTCTTGAAAAGGAGATAAAAAGGCTATCAGCCGAGGTGATGGAAATACCCTTAGTCATTGGAGGGAAAGAGGTTCGAACTGCCAATACAGGCAGAGTGGTTATGCCTCATAACCACAACCATGTGCTGGCTCACTACCACATAGCCGGCGAAGAGGAAACCCGAATGGCTATAGATGCAGCGCTAAAAGCTCATGAGTACTGGTCGCAGGTATCGTGGGTGGAGCGATTAAGCATAACGCTAAAGGTGGCCGAACTGATCTCGAAAAAGTACCGGGCCACCCTTAATGCCGCAACCATGTTGGGGCAAGGCAAGAATGTGTATCAGGCCGAAATTGATGCAGCTTGCGAAACCGTTGATTTTCTGAGGTTTAATGCACACTACATCTCTGAAATATACAACCAGCAACCCATCTCCGAAACGGGAACCATTAACAGGTTAGAGTACCGTCCTTTGGAAGGATTCATATTTACTGTAAGTCCCTTCAACTTTACTGCAATTGCATCCAACCTCAACATGGCACCTGTTTTAATGGGTAATTCCGTTGTTTGGAAACCTGCCTCCACTGCCCTGCTCTCGAACTACATACTGATGCAGATATACAAAGAGGCTGGTGTTCCCGATGGTGTTATCAACTTCATACCCGGGAAAGGATCGGCTATTGGCAATGTAGTGTTCAATCATCCCATGCTGGCAGGTATTCATTTTACCGGTTCAACAGTTACCTTTAATACATTCTGGAAAGCGGTAAGTAATAACATTGGGAAGTACCGCTCATATCCAAAACTGGTTGGTGAAACGGGTGGAAAAGATTTCATCTTCCTACATCCCAGTGCAAACGTGAACGAGGCAGTAATTGCTGCGGTAAGGGGCGCCTTTGAGTATCAGGGTCAGAAGTGCTCCGCTGCCTCCAGGGCTTATATTCCCCAATCGTTGTGGCCTGAATTCAAAACGAGGATACTTGGCATAATGCACGAGATAAATCTGGGCGACCCCACCGACTACGAAACTTTCGTAAATGCTGTTATCGACGAGGCATCGTTCGACAACATCATGAGCTATATTGATAAAGCAAAACAGTCGGCTGTGGCCGAAATCATTGCAGGAGGCAAAGGAGATAAGAGTAAGGGTTACTTTGTAGAACCCACAATTATTGTTACTACCGACCCCCACTTTGTTACCATGGAGGAAGAAATTTTCGGACCAGTACTCACCATTTATGTTTACCCCGACGAAAAATTTGAAGAGACCCTTGAACTGTGCGACCAAACATCGCCATATGCCTTAACGGGTGCGATTTTTTCAACAGATCGGGTAGCTATGAATAAGGCATGTCGTGTTTTACGATACTCAGCGGGTAACATTTACTTTAACGACAAACCCACAGGTGCGGTGGTTGGCCAGCAGCCCTTTGGCGGATCACGCGCCAGTGGGACAAACGATAAAGCCGGCGGCCCATTCAACCTGATACGTTGGACAAGCCCGCGTACCATCAAAGAAAACCTGAACCCGCCAACCGATTACCGCTACCCCTACATGACCAATGCCCGTTGCGGCGAGTAAATCACTGTTGACAGGTTGATGAACGGCCACTGAATGGGTGGTCGTTTTTCATTTGCAAGCATCGCTATTATTTCGTTTTTTTGCCATGAAAATTGGTAGTTATGGAGATTGTAAATAGAGCCAAACACGTTGAACTCATATCGGCAGAGCTAAACATTTCCAGCCGAGGTGTTGCCAACACCATCAAGCTGCTCGATGAGGGAGCAACAATACCCTTTATTAGCCGATACCGTAAGGAGATGACAGGCAACCTCGATGAAACCCAGATAACATCCATTCGCGATCTCTCTATAAAATACGTTGAGCTGGATAAACGAAAGGAAACCATACTTTCGACCATTGAAGAGCAAGGTAAGCTTACCGACGAACTGCGCACAAGGATCGTTTCATGCTATAACCCAACAGAACTTGAGGATATCTACCTACCATACAAACCCAAGCGGAGAACAAAAGCCACTATTGCTAAAGAGAAAGGCCTTGAGCCACTGGCGGAACTAATATTTAAACAACAGGAAAGGAAAATCTACAGCAGAGCCGAAAGCTTTGTAAACGACCAGGTAAACGATGCGGAAGAAGCCCTTGCCGGAGCACGCGATATTATAGCCGAATGGGTTAGCGAGGATGAAAGGGCCAGAAACACAGCGCGCCGGCACTTTAGAAAATCGGCCATAATAAGATCGAAAGTGGTGAAGGGCAAGGAAACCGAAGGCATTAAGTATTCCGACTACTTTAGCTGGGAGGAAGAGATCAGACGATGCGCTTCGCACAGGTTTCTGGCCATGCGAAGAGGTCAGGAGGAAGGTTTTCTGCGGGTCAGCATTACTCCTCCTTCTGAGCCTGTGATTGAAGAGTTGGAGCGAATTTTCATCCGATCCAAAGGCGAGGCGGCCGAACAGCTTCAGCTTGCCATTGCCGACAGCTATAAAAGGCTGATTGAACCCTCCATTGAGAATGAGTTTACCGCTGAGCTGAAAGAAAAGGCTGACGATGAGGCCATAAGAGTATTTGCGGAAAACTTACGTCAACTCCTTCTCTCGCCACCACTCGGACAAAAAAGCGTGCTTGCCATTGACCCCGGTTACCGTACGGGCTGCAAGGTGGTTTGCCTCGACCCACAAGGGAACCTACTTCACAACGAAACCATTTTCCCTCACCCCCCACAAAGCGAGCATGGCAAAGCCATGAGCAAAATATCGGCTTTAGTAGATACATATAAGATTGATGCCATAGCCATTGGGAATGGCACGGCCAGCCGCGAAACCGAAGCCCTCATCAAACGCATTCGTTTCAATCGCGATGTAAGGGTGTTTGTGGTAAGCGAGGATGGCGCCTCGGTTTACTCAGCCTCAACAGTTGCTCGTGAGGAGTTTCCAGAGTACGATGTTACCGTTAGGGGTGCTGTATCGATTGGCCGCCGTTTGATGGACCCACTGGCCGAACTGGTTAAAATTGATCCGAAATCGATTGGAGTAGGCCAGTACCAGCACGATGTAGATCAAACAAAGCTAAAAAAAGGGCTTGACCAGGTGGTGGAAAGCTGCGTGAACCACGTTGGGGTTCATCTGAATACTGCCAGCAAGCACCTGCTCACCTACGTATCAGGGCTGGGCCCGCAGCTCGCTAAAAACATTGTTGAATACCGTGCAAAGAATGGAGCATTTAAAAGCCGGAATGAGCTGAAAAAGGTACCCCGACTGGGCGAAAAAGCCTTTGAGCAGTGTGCCGGTTTCCTTAGAATTGCCGGGGCAGAGAATCCTCTTGACAATACCGCAGTTCACCCCGAAAGCTACCACATCGTTCAAAAAATGGCAGCCGACTTGGGCTGCTTGGTTTCCGACCTGATCAAAAGCGAAGAGCTGCGCTCTAAAGTAGTACTGGAAAGGTATGTGACCGACACGGTGGGTTTACCCACGCTAACCGATATCATGCAGGAGCTAGCCAAACCCGGCCGCGATCCCCGGGAAGGAATAAAAGTGTTCGAATTTGCCGAAGGCATATACAGCATGGATGACCTAAAGCCCGGAATGGTACTCCCAGGAATTGTTACCAACATTACCAATTTCGGTGTATTTGTGGATATTGGAGTAAAGCAGGATGGGCTCGTACATATTTCGCAGCTGGCCAACCGCTACGTTTCAAATCCACTTGACGTGGTTAAGCTACACCAGCATGTAAAGGTTAAGGTGTTAGAGGTAGATACCGCCCGCAAGCGAATTCAACTCTCAATGAAGGAAGTGGAGCAGTAGAGCACGGGTAATAGGGACAATTACCAGAATTTTAAACCCTACCCCCCGTTTGCCCAAAGCTATTTTCTTCGCTGAACTTTGAAGTACGAAACCAGCTCCATGAATTGAACTGCAAACTCATTGATGCGAGTGCTGCAACCAACAACCTCCTCGCTAACCGCAACATTTTGCTGGGCAACCAGATTCTGCTGCTGAATGGCATTGTTTACCTGCTCAACCCCTACATGTTGCTCAATGCTGGCTGCGGTAATCTCCTGGATTAACTCTGTGGTTCTGGTGATATCGGGCAAAAGCTCATTTAGCATGATTTGGATATGCTCAGCAGCGTTTACACTTCGCGATGCCAGCTGAACTATCTCGTCGGCAGCAAGTTTGCTGGTTTCGGCAAGCTTACGCACCTCCGAGGCCACCACGGCGAATCCTTTGCCATGAGCTCCGGCTCGGGCAGCCTCAACGGCTGCATTAAGGGCTAAGATATTGGTTTGAAAGGCGATATCGGTAATCACATTGATTCTTTGAGCAATGTTATGAATAGCATCAAGATTCTCCTCGGCAGATTTGTTCAGGATTTTAACACCCTCGAATACCTTACGGGAATAGCCATCTGTTTGTTTTGAGTTATCGGCATTCTTTTCGATGTGAGCAGCAATCTGCTCCATCGACGAAGATATCTCTTCGATTGACGAGGATTCCTCTGCTGCACCCTCGGCCAGCTGGCCGGAAATGGCATTCAGTTCGGCACTCATTTCCTCTAGCTTGCTCACATTAGCCTGTATCTGCAGCACCACCCTGCCAAAATTATCCCTGATTATCTGAGTGGCCTTTATTAGCTGACCCAAATCGGTTTTGGGATTAACACTGGAATCATCGTCAGGTATGTTGAAATCGCCCTCGGCCAAGCGATATAGACGGTCAATGGCCTTAGCCAGAGGCCTTACAACGGTTATGGTGGCATAGTAGAAGCATAAGACGCTGAACATCACGTTTATTCCCAGAAAAACGTAACGTATTAGAGCATTTCCGTCAAAAAATTTTATGCGAACACTAACGGTTATCATTATGAAAAGGAGATTGATTAACCATACGATGCCCACCTTCATGAAAATGCTTTTGCGGTAAACCCTTGTAAGGAGTATTGCTGCGGCAATTCCTGCGACCAAGGTACTGGTTAACAAGCTAACCACAAAGTCCATATAGAGTTGGTATTAAATTTTCTGTTTTTAATAAAAGAGCGCTTTATCAAACTATACTAAACCAAACAGTTGCCGTAATTTACAATATTTTATTTAGATATCAAACTGAATTGACACTTACATCTATAACATCCATGCGCCAACTTAATTCTTCTCATTACCTTTGCAACAAACAACACAGAAAATGATTTACCCCGATACCTTTGAGCAAAAGGTTGGATTCGATAAGGTTAGAGAGCTAACGCTAACGTATTGCTTGTGCACGTTGGGTGAGCAAAGAGTGAGAGAAGTAAAATTTTGCCCTGACCCCTCCACCGTTTCGGAATGGGTTGAACAAACCCATGAGATGAAAGCCATTTGCCTGCTAGAGGATGGCTTCCCTACCGATGGGTTCATTGACATAACCCCCGCGCTTCGAAAACTTCAAGTTCAGGGGCAGTGGCTCGATGAGAATGAGCTGCAGCAACTACGCCGCTCGTTGGAAACCATTAAGCAGCTGCTGGCTTTCGTAAAACGGGTATCGGAGAAGTATCCTGCCATAGCCAAGCTGGCAACGGGGGTTAACTACTACCCTTACGTAATCGATAAGATCGATAGCATACTGGATCGATATGGCAGGATAAAGGATAATGCATCACCCAAACTTGCCGAGATCAGGGCTACGATTAGGGCAAAAGAATCGGCCGTTACCAAGCTTGTGCAAGGCATACTTCGGAGTGCACGCGACCAGGGAATAGTGGAAACCGACGCACAACCCACTGTTCGCGAAGGGCGTGTGGTAATACCAGTTGCTGCAGCCAACAAGCGAAAGCTGAAGGGGATAGTTCACGACGAATCGGCTACCGGGAAAACAGTATTCATTGAGCCCGTTGAGGTTGTTGAGCTGAACAACGAAATCCGGGAGCTGGAGTACGAAGAACACAGGGAGGTAATCCGCATACTCATTGAGCTGGCTGACAGCATTAGGCCTTACCTGCCCGAACTACTCACCGCTTACGATTTTATGGGCGAGATTGACTTCATAAGGGCTAAAGCCCTTTTTTCCATTGATTTTGAAGGGAGTAAGCCAATCCTAAACACTACAGCAACGGGGATTTACCTGCGACAAGCCCGACACCCTATCCTTCAGCAAAGCCTAAAAAGAGAAGGGAAAAAGATTGTACCCTTAGATATTGAGCTGAATCCCAATGGTAGGATTCTACTCATTTCAGGTCCCAACGCGGGAGGGAAATCGGTATGCCTAAAAACCGTAGGGCTACTCCAGTACATGCTGCAATGCGGGTTTCTGCCAAGCACGCTGGAGAACTCCGAGATGGGGATATTCTCGAAGATATTCATCGACATAGGCGATGAGCAATCGCTGGAAAACGATTTAAGCACCTACAGCTCGCACCTCATCAACATGAAGCAGATGCTCAGGTATGCAGATGCTGAAAGCCTTGTGCTTATCGATGAGTTTGGCGCTGGAACCGAGCCTACAGCCGGAGGAGCAATTGCCGAAGCAATTCTGCAGGAACTCTGTAATAAAGGAACATTTGGAGTTATCACCACCCACTATTCCAACCTAAAGCACTTTGCAGCCAACACCCCAGGAATTGTGAATGGGGCAATGCTTTTCGACAACGAAAAGATAGAATCCCTATTTAAACTTGAAATGGGAAAACCCGGCAGCAGCTTTGCTTTTGAAATTGCACGAAAAATTGGCTTACCAGAAGGCGTGCTTAACGAAGCTTTAAAAAAAGTGGGCTCCGACTATATCACCTTTGAAAAACACCTGCGCGAAATATCGCGCGATAAGCGCTACTGGGAGAAGAAACGCGAAAGTATCAGGCTGGCAAACAAACGCGCCGAGGAAGCCGAAGAAAAGCTCCAAAAGGAGCTGGAGGAACTGGAGAAAAAAAGGAAGGAGATTATAGCGTTGGCCAGAAAAGAAGCGCAGGAGCTGTTAGCCAATGTGAACAAGCAAATTGAATACACAATCCGCACCATTAAGGAAACCAACGCCGAGAAGGAACAGACCCGGGAGGTTAGAAAAAAACTGGAGGAACTGAAAAAACAGGTTGATGAAGCCGGTAGCACCGATGCACTCATCGAACGTAAGATGGAGCTCATAAAACAGCGGCAGGAACGGAAAGCACAAAAGAGCCAGCAAAAAAGTGTTAATGATAGCAAACCAGCCAGAGCCGAAGAAGAAAAAGCCATTGAGGCCGGCGATAAGGTTAAAGTGGAAGGCAGTGATATGGTGGGTGAGGTTATCAGCATAACCGACAAAAGCGCATCGGTTGCCATTGGTGGCATGATAACGGTTGTAAAAATTGATAAACTAAAACGGATTTCGTCGGGCGAATTCCGCGAAGCTGCGAAACAAAAAGTAACCGTCAGTACCGGATTCGACGTTTATAAACGTCGGTTAAACTTTAAATCGGATATCGACGTACGGGGCTACCGAGCCGAAGAAGCCATTGAGGCGGTTCAAGACTTAGTAGATGATGCACTGATGCTGGGTTTCGGCAGAATACGCATACTTCATGGAAAAGGGAATGGTATTCTGAAACAGGTTATCAGGGACTTCCTGAAAACCACACCCGGGGTGAAAGGATTTAGCGACGAACATGTGGAGTTGGGAGGCGCAGGAATTACTGTGGTTGACCTTGACATTTAGCAACCAATGAGTTGAAAATTAAGTGGCATTTTGTATATTGCCACTAAATTTTGCCAACCGTGGAGCTGCTAATATATTGCCGGCAACTTAGCCCAAGACTGGAGTACACCTGCAGGTTCATTTTCAAGGACATACTCCGCATGCCCTTTAGATTATCGTGTTCATTTTCAGAAGTTTCAAACTATTCTGGCCCTATACTCTGCTACGACAAACAGGCAATTCCGGGTTCCCTCACCATGCATCCCTCGCAAATACTCTTTGAAACCGACATCAAACCCATTTCATTTTCCGTGGGGCAATGGAAGAACTTACCTGCCTTTCCCATGGGAAACTCGCATCAGAAAGCGGATATACCCTTCGACATGCTTGCTGGAACCTTTTTCCTGATTTCGAGATACGAAGAATACTTACCCCATAACAGCGACCGGCATAACCGTTTCCGTGCATCGAGCAGCTTCGCATTCAGACATGGTTTTTTGGAACTACCAGTAGTTGATCTTTGGGCATTTGAACTCTTAAATGCATTAAAAGAAAAATATCCGCATATCAGCTACAAAACAAGGCAGTTCAGCAGCCAGGTAACCATCGACCTGGACTGTGCCTATGCCTACCGGGGGAAAGGATTTTTACGGACAGCCCTTGGGTTTGCAAACTCGCTTGCCACTCTCAACTTAAAAAGGGTGGCACAACGCTTCAGAGTGATTACCAACAAGCAGAAGGACCCGTTTGAGATATACGAAGAACTATTTCAGCTGCTTCCGCCCGAGGAGGGTACTAAATGGTTTGTACACGTTGGCGACTGGGGCAAGTTTGACAAACCCATCAAGGTTGACAAATCATCTATGATTACCCTGATAAACAGGTTAGTATCACGCTACCCCATTGGTATTCACCCATCGTACCGCACGTACCTGAACGACTCGGTTTTCAGGAAAGAGTTATCCAGGTTAGTAGATGCAATAGGCCAATCGGTAACCTCATCGAGGTTTCACTACCTGCGCTTCACCATTCCGAACTCTTACTACCCGCTAATACGAGCAGGAATCACACAGGAGTACTCTATGGGGTTTCCTGAAAAACCCGGTTTCAGAGCGGGAACATGCACTCCGTACCCATTTTTCGATTTGTACGACAACTCCACAAAGAACCTGAAGATTTTTCCGTTTCCGATTATGGACTCCACCCTAAGGCGTATAGCCTGGCAAACCCCCGACGAGGCCGTAGAGATTGTAAAGCGTTTGATTGATAGCGCAAAAAGAGTTAACGGGACTTTTATCAGCGTGTGGCACGTCGATTACCTGGCTGACTTCAACACTAAACCATCGTTGCTGTACTTGCTAAAGTATGTTCTGGAGAGAACAAATGGAAACCCAAAACATTAACATACAGTTCCTAAAACGCGAAGAGATAAACGATGCCCTTTGGAATAAGAGCATTGACGAAGCCTTTAACGGAAATATTTATGCATATACCTGGTATCTGGACATCGTTTCGCCCGGCTGGGCTGCTCTAGCATCTTCAGATTACACTTACCTGTTCCCGTTACCTGTTAAAAAGAAATACGGGGTGAGCTATGTTGTACAACCGCTGTTTTGCCAACAGCTCGGGTTGTTCTCAACCCGGCAGATCTCCCCCGAAATCGTTGATCGGTTTATCGACAGCATACCCTCAAACTTTAGGTACGTTAACATCAACCTTAACATCCACAATAAAACCAATAAACATAAGAGTAGCGTTGAGAAAAAGGTAACCTACATGCTGGATCTACTGAACTACAACGATCAGCTTTTTAGAAGGTACAACCAGAATACCCGCCGTAACATTTTTAAAGCCACCGCATATGATACCAAGGCTTACCATATCGACCCTGAAGAATTTAGCAGATTCTATAAAAGGTGGGGCTATATGTTAGATTCCAGAAAAGACATTAACACAATTAGCCAGCTCGCACATACACTCAAAGCGAACCAACGCGCCAACATTTATGGTGCAGCGAATAACTCGATGAGCCTGGGGGGGGTTGCCCTATTTGCCGAAAGCCACAACACAATCTACTACCTCTTTGGAGCAGCGGAACCCGTCTCGAGGGTTCAGGGAAGCCTGTTTTTCCTACTAGATACGATTATTCGGAACAATGCAGAGCAAAACAAAGTGCTAGACTTTGAAGGATCAACCATAACGTCCATTGCCAACTTTTTTAAGGGCTTTGGTGCTAAACCATGTAACTTTCTAACTTACCACAGGAACACCCTTCCGGCGGGTGAGCTAATAGTCAAGATTAAAAGAGAAATGAAACTGTTTTAAGCTATGATTACCATTTCAAAGGTCAACCTGAAGGAACTCACCCTGTATACAAACGATGCCCGGATGGCGGAACGGAACACTCTACCTCTCAGTAGGGTTAGAGCGCTATCGTTCATGACCAACCCCCGTGCCGATACAAATGATAACGTACTTTACCAAGCCCATATGAACGATAACCTAGTTGGGTATCTCACGGTTTTACCTGATACAGCCTATATTGACAACCAAGCGCTAAAATTCGCATGGATTGGTGGGGCATGGGTTCACCCGGCTTACCGAAGACAGGGTATTGCAATAAGGTTAATAGATGCTGTAGTTGCCGACTGGAAGGGTATGCTGATGGCCGCAAATTTCTCCCCCCTAGCAATGGCCGTTTTTGAAAAATCAAAAACGTTCAGGCAGGTAAAGGTAATAGCCGGCAGAAGATTCTACCTCATGAAAACCACGCTTAAAACCTACAACTGCTGTAAACACACCGACGTGTTACCCCTTTTGGCCGAAAAAGCAATAAACCTATTCAACTATTCCCGGTTCACCAGACTTTTTCTGGACCTACCCAAGGGAGTTGAGGTTGAGTACTACTCCCGTCCCGATGAGGAGATAATCGAAACCTTATCTCAATGGACCCATGACACTCTGACCCGTCGAGGGAACCAGGAACTGAACTGGATTATCAGGTATCCCTGGCTAATCAATGGGGTTTTGCCCGACAAGGCTGCCGCCAAATTCTTTTTTGCATCGGTTATTCCAAAATTTAACCAGTATCTGGTTAAAGTGTACAAAGATAGCGAGTTAGCAGGCGTACTTTTAATGCAACACAGCAACACACGATTCACCGTCCCATACTTCTGGTACGAGAAGGGCATGGAAAAGGTAATAGCTAAAATCATTCTGCTGCATGCAAGCAAGTGTGGAGCCTCATTTATCAATCTCTACAATGATGAGCTGAGAAATGCCATGCGCAAGCTAAGAAATTTCTACTACTACAGCGTGATGAGAAACCGCCAGTACTTGGCAGCCGACTCCCTGGCCGATCTGCTACCCCCGAATTTTAAACTGATGGATGGGGATGGCGACAGCGCATTTATTTAATCCATCAAACTTTCAAAATCAATCTCGCTCATTTGCTCTGACTCAACCAACTTCCCTTTTTCACATTTCAGGGTACGAGCCGGAAACTTCTTCATGAGTTGTGTATTGTGAGTAGCCATAATAACCGAAATGCCTGAGGCGCTGAGGCCATGCAGGATTTGCATGATACCTTCGGATGTTTCCATATCCAGGTTACCGGTTGGCTCATCGGCCAAAATCAGCTCAGGTTTATTGAGTAAAGCCCTGGCAATTACCACACGTTGCTGTTCTCCACCAGAGAGCTGATGGGGCATTTTGTAGTCTTTGAACTTCAGCTCTACCAGGTCGAGCACCTCAGCAATTCTCTGCTTAATTGCAGCTTTATCCTTCCAACCGGTGGCCTTAAGAACAAACAGGAGGTTATCATAAACGCTTCTGTCCGTAAGTAGCTGGAAATCCTGAAATACTATTCCGATTTTTCTACGGAGCTTTGGTATTTGGTTCCGTTTTAACTTTTTGAGGTCAAAACCACACACCATTCCCTCCCCTTCTTTCAAAGCAATTTCGGCAGTAATGGTTTTGATGAGACTGGTTTTTCCACTGCCAACCCGCCCGATTATGTAGGCAAAATCGCCTTTACGCAATGTGAAGTTAACATCGGAAAGTACCAGATTATCCTCCTGAAAAATATTGGCAGAGTGAATATCAACAATTAAATCGTCCATAGCATTGTGATGGGAATTCAGCATGCTAAGGTAAAAATTTATTGTCAGTGTTCCTATTTAACAAATTGCTTAAAGCTGAATCAAGTTCACCGAAATGCCACTTAAAACCCAACTCCAAGAGGCGTTGTGGCACAACCTGCTGGTTGGCAAGCAGGGTTTCGGCAGCCATATTCCCGGGTAGAAGCCTAAGGATTACTGCAGGGATGCCAAACAATAAGGGCCTTTTTAGGATCTCCGCAATCCTCTCAGCAATTTCGGATAGTGTATTTCTTGCCGGTGCGGTAAGATTATATGCACCACTTGCAGAGGGATGCTCTATAAGAAACATGATGGCCCGAACGTGGTCATCGATGTGAATCCAGGGAACCACCTGGGTACCTTTGCCAAAAACAGCACCAAGGTATAGCTTAATGGGTTTCAGAATTTTTGGTAAGAATCCGCCCCTGTCGGATAGCACAATTCCGGTCCTGATTAGCACAACCCTTGTAGCATTAGAGCATGTTAAAGCCTCGTTTTCCCAGATTTCAACCAAACTGGCAAGAAAACCTTTACCCATGGGGGAACTTTCGTTCAGCGGGATATCGCTGTTGTAAGGGTATATACCTACTGCTGAGGCCTGAATTAGAACCTTGGGAGGATTTGCACACTCATTTATTGCTTTAGCAATGGCTCTGGTAGGTAAAACCCTGCTATCGGTAATTCGCCTTCGGTTTCGTTTTGTCCATAAAGTAGCAATGTTGTATCCGGCAAGGTTAATCACTACCTGAGTGCCATCCAGCATATCTTTCAAATGACTGCCGGGTTTACCATCCCATTTAAGAATCTCAACGCTACCGGTAACTTTTACACGCTCGGGGTAACGCGTTAAAAGCCTAACCCTGAAACCATTGCTAATGAGCAATGGGATAAGGGTGCTTCCTATTAAACCGGAACCACCTGCAATTACAGCAATTTTTTCAGGGTTACTATTTTCCATTATCAGCCAGCTCTACCCAGGCGCTATCAATTATTTGTAATGCTGATGTAAATGTAGTGATATCTTTGGATATTTCACCATCTTTCCCTGAAGGATGGCTATGCCCTATGGGTTTGAAATCAAACCTCTTTTCAGCCCCGGAGAAATTCACCACAGCCTCATATATCAAAGCTGGCTGCCCCGATGTGGCATACTCCTCGTCGCCGGGAAAGCGGTTATTATGCCAGTAGCTGTTGAAATCCCAGGGTTTGTTTACCTCCAGGTAAACCCTTAGCGTTTCCTTTCCCGAAGGCAAAGTTGTTGAAATTTTGAACGAGGCCGAAGGAGTTGCCCCGCTAAAGGCATCTACATCCTGAGAAACACTTTGCACATTGACGCTGGTTAAGCTTTTCCAACGAGGTAGCGCAGCAGGCCTATTCCGCTCACCGGGCAACCATTTCCCTTTATCGTAAACGCCATACCGAAAAATTCCTGTCGATATAGATTTTGATGCGTACAGCGTTCCTAAAAAATTACCGTTTAAATCCTCAACCCAGATGGCCATGATTGGGTATCTATACTCTCTACCGCCAATTACCATAATTGTTACCGGCACACCGTTAGTAAACGGGGATGTTGCAAGCTGCTGTATAACTTTTTCACTTTTGGGCTGATTTGTGGTTTGGCACGAGTACAGAACTCCAAGGCTAACAAAAGCAGCTATGTATAGTGCAAATTTTTTCATCATAAACTTTTTTTTAGAATTCCACAATTACTCCAATAGTAGGTAAAACGGTTCCACCGCCTGCACCCTCAATTTTTTTGAGCTGGTAACGGGTAGGGTCGCCGGGGTCAACCGTTGGGTTACCGTTTGTGTCGGTAACAGTTGTGTAGAGCGGAGGCCTATCGCCCTTAAAGTTGTAAACATTCTGTATGTCGATGTAAATGTTAAGCATCCACGAGCTGAAGAAGTACGCTTTATCGACACGAATATCGAGCTGATGGAACGATTTCAGGCGGTTACTGTTAAATCGAGAGTAATCGAACGAGGGCTGACGTTGAACATCCCAAACGCTAATCAACGACGAGGTAGCTAAATCGTATGGGGTATAGGGAGGTCCTCCTACAAAGCGCCACTTGAATCCGAAATCCCAACCCTTTGCAAATGAGCGGGTGCCTGTTATGGTTAGTAGATGACGATTGTCCCACGAGGTAGGAATCCATTCGTTTAGAGGCTTCAGGTTGCCATCCATCCTGCTGGTTTCGCTACGCACAAGGGTGTACGATATCAGTGTATTAAAACCAAGCAACTTTTTGTTACGGTATAAAAATTCCAAGCCGTAGGTTCTACCCTTGCCGCTGGAAACTAAAGGTTCATCGCCAAAGGTACCATAATCAGCACTCTTGCTTGATATGGACACGGAATCGTTGAGCGATACAGGGTAATTATCGTAGAACTTCAGAAAACCCTCCAGGGTAAACTGACTTGACTCGTTAGGCCGCCACTCGGCACCCATCATCAAGTGGTCCGATTTAATGTAGGTAATCCCGTTTGCCTTATTAACCAGCACTCCAGCTGGGTTTGCATAACCCAAGGCAGTATAGGGTGGTAGCTGAAAGTAACGACCCACATTCAAGTTTAGAAAAACCTCGGGTTTTAACTGGTATGACAAAGAAACCCTGGGACTTAATTGCCTGAGTAGATTGCTCATCTCGGCATTGTAACTGCTGGCATCGGCTCTAACGCCCAGCGACAAAGTCAGTCTATTAAAAAAGATTCGATTTACCTGACCAAACAGATTCCACTTGAACAAATCCATGTTAGTATCATACTGATCAGGCTGATATGTGGAACCAACAAACCTTGCTCTAAAGGTTGAGTTATAGTACCGGGCATACTCAAGGCCCGCACCAAAACTGACGTTAAAGGGATTCAAACGCAAATCACGTTCATAGCGTAGTTTATTCTCAGCCTCCCACGATGTGTAGTCGAGCAGCTTGGGAAGGTTATCATCATTGTTGGTAAACTTGAACTGCCTATTGTTTAGCATGTTTCGGCTCAGCACCAGGGTATGAAATCCGTTGCTGGCATAGTGCTTATACACCGTACCAAGGGTATAATTCCATTGGGTATTCACTGGTAAGTATCCAAGTATGTAACGTTGGTACTCATCGGGATTTTTCAAACTAAGGTTTAGGTCAAACTCATCAATAGCTCCAAGTCCAATAACAGTTATTTCGTTTTTAGCATCAAGCCGTGTCTTGGTTTTAAACTGAAAATCGTTATAGTTAGGAAGGAATGGGAGCCCTAAGGCACTGAAAAGGAACTGAAGGTAGGAACGGCGCGCCGAGAAAATCATGGTTGATTTTGGCCCAAGCGGGCCATCGAGGGTCAATGCCAGGTCCGAGGCACCTACAGCAGCTTTAACCTTTAACCGTTCCTTATTGCCATCAACCTGTCGGAAATCGAGCACTGAGCTCAAAGCATTACCAGCCGATGCAGGAAAAGCGCCAGAGTAAAAGTTTACTTCCCTTACAAAGTCAACATTGATGATGCCCACGGGACCACCAGAGGCACCCTGCGTGGCAAAGTGGTTCAGATTGGGGATTTCAACACCATCGAGATAAAAGCGGTTCTCGTTGGGGCCTCCCCCTCTAACTATAACATCGTTTCGGTAAGCAAGCGAGGGAGCAACCCCCGGCAACGATTGGATGACCCGACTGATATCTCTGTTTCCTCCCGGATTGCGTTCTATCTCGTCTATTCCTATCCTGCGTAAAGAAAGAGGCGCATCATCGCTTCGGCGGAATGGCGAAGCCTTAACCACAACCCCTTCCAGCTCAAAGGGTTCAGTTTCCAAAGGAATTTCAATGAAAACATTTTTTGACCGGGTAACCATGATGGCCTCAGACACATAGGGTTTATATCCTATGGAGGTAACCCTCAGCTCAACCCAGCCAGGATTAAGCCCTGCTATCACAAAGTTACCATCGAAATCGGAGGTGGTTCCAATGGTGGTTCCAAATACCACCACGCTGGCAAAGGGGATGGGCTCGTTGGTTTTGGCTTCATAAACCCTACCCTTTATTATACCCTTATCCTGTGCGGAAAGAGAATATATTGCAGAGATAGTTAGTAGAGTTAACAGGGTTTTCCGGAACATATCTGAATAAATTTTACAAAACAAACAGTTATTTTTCAATTTTGTTTAATGCTTGAAGTCAAACTCGTCAACTAGTAACAAAAACATCTGCTCATCATTAAACATATCACCTTTTCCTCTCAATATCTTTAATTAAAAGGTAGTTCATACAGGCAGTAAGGGCTTTTGCTTTAACCATAAGCGAATCCAGATGCCTGTCGGGGCAAAATTTGCTTGGGGCTAACTTCCGATGTTGCTTGTCGGACCATCGATAGTACAAGGGGGTAGAACTAAAATCGACTAATCCAATGCTATCGGCTGCAACATCATAACAATAGAAACCGAAATCGTGAGAACCATTGGCACGGCATAGGTTATTTCCAAAATTGGGATACCTGGCTCTTGATAGGGAAAGGTTGTAAAGGGTTGGGAAAATATCCTTATGCGATGCAAAACGATTGATATTGATTTGATTTTTAGGGCGATACTTAGGTGGTATGTACATAAGCAAGGGCACAGAATACTGCATGAATAAATCTTCCTGGGGATATTCAAAGTTTTGCCTGATGTTATGATCCCCCGTAGCAACAATAATTGTGCTCTGGCCGAGTGGTGAACTAATAATCTGCTTAATAAAATTACCTAAACAGCTATTTGCATACTGGTAAGCCTTCAACCCTTTCAGTACAACCTCCTCACTGAATTTCATGCGTTTTCGTGCCCAATCCGGGATACTAATAGGTTGGGCATGGTAGCCGGCAGGGATATCGTAGGGTGTATGATGCGAAATGGTCATTCCAAAAATCAAGTAGGGTTTGCCATTTGAGTTGGCCAGCAGGTCGAAAGCCCTTTTAAACAATACCTCATCGTGCATGCCCCACTCACCCGAGCTACCATTTGGATAGTACTTGCGCAGCGTGGGTTCTGCCTCAACAGTGCTAAAATACTGGTTGGGAATGAACTTATCCATATTTCGCCAGCCCATCTTACCACCTGTAATGAAAATACTTGTGTAACCCTTTTCATAGAATGGTTTAGCTGCGGATGCATCGAATGAAACGCCCTGATATGGCGACTGGGATACCGGACTTTTGGGTGTATTCACAATAATACTCTCGAGGGAATATATCGTACCGGAATAGGCTGGCAAAAAGTTTCGGAACAGGTAGCAACTGTCCAGGACTTCGGCAAGGGAACCCAACATGTTACAGCTATCGGAATGCAGATCGATGTAAAAATTGCTCATGCTTTCCATTAGAATAAAAACCACATGGGGTGGATTTTTCTCAAGAAAATCATTTTCGTTGGTTAGAGTGTAAAACATCTCAGGAGCAACGCTATCTATACTAAAGCCATAGAACGAACTTGCAGCATCCTCTATCGAACTGAATTTTAACTCCCTGAGCATTCTGGGAATGCTGATATCAATCCGGCTACGCATCCTATCAGTCCATGCTATTTTTGTACTGAATAGCCCATTTACCGGCAGGGTGTTGACAAAAGCATTCTCCGAAATGGTAGCATGCCTTCCATCGAGCGGAACAACTCCCAAGTTTCCCCGCATACCTATAAAGTATAGACCAACTACTAAGCAGATTGATAAAACTTTTAACAATTTCGATTTAGCAAATAAATGCGGTTCTTTCGTTAAAGGCTTATATAGGCTGCCGTAAAGCTTGGCAAAGAGGAATACCAGAAATACCAGAAGCAAAAGGATTGGGATTACCGGATACTCCTTCCATATTGAAGCGAGAACCGCCCAGGTATCATCCTCAAAAAACCCAAATATGATAACGCTGATTTTAGTGTGATAGAACTTGTAGAAGTAGAAATTGATAATCTCGAAAAGCACCACTAGCAGCATCAAAACCGAAGAATAAATCTTGAAAAACTTAACAAAGCAACCCACTCGGTTGTTGAAAGCTAACCGCACAAACGAAATCACAATCAATGGCAACGATGCGAATGTGAGCACTTTCAGGTCAAACTTAAGCCCAACCAGAAAAGCTCTTACTAAATCAGCAGAGTACCCATTCAGTTCGTTCCAATTGGCATAAGTCAAAAGAAAGGTCAAACGCGATATGAACATCACAAGAACACCAAGCAGGATATTTTTCAAAAGCCAAATAATCGACTCCAAAAAACTTTCGAAACCAGTTCTTTTCATCATCACTACCCTATTTGTTTTTATTAGAATTAAACGCATCGCTAACTACCCGTTTAAAATCGGCAAGGGGGGTGGTTGAGCGGGAAAAAAGTCCAAGGTACTCAATGTTGTGGCCTTTCCCTTTTAACGGGGCAAAAGTAATTCTATTCAAGTAGAAATTATAGCGGGGAAAGCAGCCAGCCACCTTTTCGATAACCATTTCGTGAATCTTTCTGTCCTTCACAACCCCGTTCTTTCCAACAAACTCTCTCCCAGCCTCAAACTGGGGTTTAATCAGAAGCACCATAAACCCATCAGGTTTTATGAACTGAACCAGGCTTTCAGCAATCCGTGTCAGAGAGATAAAGGATAGGTCGGCAACAATGATATCAACCCTTACTCCTAAAACATCAGGGCTTAGGGTTCTGATATCGGTTTGCTCCAAAGAGCAAACCCTGGGATCGATACGTAACGAGGAATCGAGTTGGTTGGTACCAACGTCGACAGCCCAAACGAAACTGGCTCCATGTTGCAGGGCGCAGTGGGTAAAACCGCCGGTTGACGCACCCACATCCAGCACCAGCTTGCCGGTAAAGTCCAACCCAAACTCATCGATTGCCTTTTGGAGCTTTAGTGCACCGCGGCTAAAAAAGTCGTTTGGATTGGTAATCAGCTCCACAGTATCGGATTCGGAAACAGCATGGGATGGTCTGGTACAGGTTGTGCCATTTACCAGTACCTCTCCGGCCAGGATATGGGCTTTTGCCCGCTCACGAGAACGGCAAATGCCTTTATGTACCAAGTAAATATCGAGCCTATCCATTTTTATCTCTTGTAATTCGCCGGACCATTGCCTTAATACCTGCCGATGAATCAATTTGAATTAGCCTTATGGTGTTGGGCAACTCCTCCGCAATCCATGGGTGGTATAGAGACAGAACCTGCAGTATTTCCAGGCAATGAGCCTTAACACTTACCGGGACATCGCTGCTAAGCAACCAATCGTAACAAACCTCTATCAATGTTTCCGCATCGGCGCTTTGCGGGCTGAACCAGCTGCAAGTCTCCATATGATGCTTAACCATCCAGGTTTTGAACAGCTTACAGAAATGGCGTCGAACCGAGTTATTTTTCAGGTCAGGGATATGGGTCAACAACCTGTGAGCGTTTTTATCTAAAAGATGGGGGTTCTCCATCAGACAGCTTTCCAGAACCCAAGCAGCATGAAATGCCAGCCCACCACTTCCACTTAAACTGATTTCAAATAGGGTATCAACACCCATAGGATGAGTAGAAAAAAATTGTGCAAGCTGCAGCACCTCGTTTTTACGAAGTGAGTAATTTAGCCGTTCGCTCAGACTATCGATATCCATGAACCTAAAACAAACCTCAAATTTAGCCCATGAAAACGAATTCGGATATACTATGCCAGCTTTTCGTTAAAGCTGATAACATTTTTCCGATATCCAACACGCGATTCACCATTGGCGAAAAATATGTTGCCGCCCTGGGCATGAACGGACAAATAGGTGTATGTGCCACCCTGGGGAAAAAAATCTGGCAAGCTGGCGATACGGGGATTGACTTAAGCCAACAGGAGCACAGAGTGTTGGCAAACGCCTACGTAAACTCAGTACTAAACTATAAATCAGCGATTGATGGGAGTGGCGACATTTTTGAAGTGGTTGAGTTTAGAAGATATAATCATATAGTGATGATTGGCTATTTTGGCTCCTTGGTTCAAAAGCTGCTAAACATCGGTATTAAGCCCTTTACCTTTGATCTCGACCAGCACGAGGCGCCGGTTCTTCCCATGGAGCTGCAGCAGGAGCACCTATACCTTGCCGATTGCGTAATACTCACCTCAACCAGCCTCAGCAATGCTACGTTTGAAGGTATTATTAGCTCCATTCCGAAATCCTGCTCGGTATTCATGCTTGGCCCCTCCACCCCTCTGGACGACCTGATGTTCACCATCCCACAAGTGAAAGGGCTTTTTGGCTCCATCTTCCCGTTACACCACCATGAAACCCTGAACCTAATAGCCCAGGGAAATGGCACCAGAGGTTTTATGCACAATATGGCTAAGGTGTATAGGCTGAACCCATAACTAAACCTTAGAAAAAGTAAATTCTATCAATGATTTTAAAATCAGTTTTGATTAGCTAAAATTAAAATCCCTCGTTTATCTCCGTAAATAGCTGATTATTTGTGTATCATCTGATTCCATATTAATCGCCATGGTATTGGGACTAGTACACCAACCTTTACTGCAACTGTCAACTAAACAAGGAGTGCAATTCATATACAGGGAGTTTTGTAACAGCAGGTGTTTTCACCCCCATGTTTCGCAGAACAGATTAAAGATCACTATTGTCCGATAAAACTTCTAAAAGCGATTTGCTTAAAAGGCTCGCCTGACATACAGGCAGTTACATTTTCATTGTTGCTATCTTTAGAAAGTAAGCCCCCTTCAAAACAAGCTATATTGCACTTGCGGGCGCTCCTCCCTGAGCCAGTCCCTGTCGGGTTTTTCTAAAAACCGTATTAAATGGATGTAGCTGAACAAGTGGATTTTGCAAAAGCTGACCAGATTGGAGAACGGCCACGCTTTCTTTACTCTTTTTTGCACAACGGTCATCAACAGGTTGGCGATTAGGGCGCAATAAATCTGTATTTTGATCGCGTTTTCGTTGTCGCCAAGAAAGTACTTCAGCGGGAAGTTCTGCTTGAGCTGTTTGAACAGCAGCTCTATTTGCCATCGCAGCTTGTAAATGGCGGCCACCAAATCGGGTCTCATCTCGAACAAGCTGGTCAAAAACTCGAACTCGCGCTTGAGGGCACGGTCGTAAAACCTGATTCTGCGCAACTCGACCTGGCTCTTCTACAGCCGTCCTTGACGATGACCTCAATGATTTGGTCTTCAAGCAAGCCGGAGTGAATTTCTTCGGCAACAGGGTTTGTTTCCAAGGTCCGGTAAACGGCGTTGTCCTTTATCCGGGTCACAAAGCCTGTTTGGGTTTCCCCGAACCGATTGAAGGCTCTGTAATCGTTATACTCCTTGTCAAAAACATAAATGGTGCTGGAGTCCAGCTTCAGCTTCTCGAGCAGTACGTGGTCGTTCTTAGCCGCCCCGGTAAACCATACCATCCGGGGTACCGTTTCGTCGACGTTTATAACGGTATGTACCTTTATCTCGCCTTTCTTGCACCTGTTTTAGGGATTTCGGCCAACACGCCTCAGAATATCCTTGAAAAGGCTGATGGTGGTGCTGTCAATTATCTCCACCTGCCTGTCTATAACATCCCTTATTCAGCTGTCCGATAAATGGTGGCCGTATTTTCGGAGCAGCTTATTGTAAACGCTGCCGAAAACCGACTGTCCAAAAAAGTGTGTACTTTTATCCATCGTAGCTAGGTGTTTGTGGTAAAACAAAACTACTGTAGAGCTTTGAAGGACAAACGCCTTATGGTTCTATAAATTTTATCCCGGAAAACAGTAATTTTTAATATATTTCTCCTGTAAAAAAAAATTTTTATTTGTTTGTTTATAATTAAAATTTAATATATATTAGTGCTTATATTTTATATGACACTATCATACAAATACAACATAAATTAGATGTGTTTGTATAGTTTTGTGACACATATAAGTAAGTTAGAGCCAATGCATAAAAAAAACCAGAACGACACTTTTGGTCGCAACGACATTCTAACTTTGGCTAAAAAATTTAATACAATAAAAATGAATCAGACTCAAGAAAAATTAAACGAGTTGTATGACAGTTATCTTGAAAAAGTTTTGTCGAACAAGGAAATTTCAAATTACATTTTAAATGATACAATTTCATCTCCTTTATTCATAAATCTTGATTTATCTAGCAATAATTATATCGAATCTGATGTGAAAATTTTATATGTAGGTAAAGAAAATAATGGTTGGTTCGGTTTTAATGAAAGAAATGTATATGGGATGAACAACGACATTTTCGAAAAAGAAAAATATTTAAATTCATTACTCGATTTGTATGGGAGATTTGAACTTGGGAAAAAGTACCAAAAACCATTTTTTTTATTCAAGGATATACTTGCGGAGAAAATCGAAGAAAGAAATTATAAAGTGGGCGTTTTATGGTCAAATCTGTTAAGATTTGATTGTCAAAATAAGTGGGAATTGAAAAAGAAAGTATTTGAAATTGATGGAAATGAAATATTAAAAAAAGAAATTGAAATACTAAAGCCAAATTTAATTGTTTTTGTTACAGGTCCTAATTATGACTATTTTATTGATAAAACTTTTATTGAAAATGAATACATTCAAATTAATAACAAACCAATTAGAGAAAAATGTATAATAAAACACCAAAATCTTCCGAGAAATACTTTTCGAATATATCACCCTGATTATCAATTAAGACTTGGTAAAAACTACCGATGGGATATTGTAGACGAAATAGTGAAACTATCTGTCTTTTAAACGAATTGTTTAACATCAAAACTGGGAAACTGAAAACATTAGAGTAAGTGTTACTTAAAACTTATGGTTATGGCAAATTTTTATTGTAAGCATTGTGGGCAAAAATTCTCTGATGTAAGAACTCTTACATCAATTAGTTGCTCAAAAAGTCCAAGTAAAAAACACGAACTTTTTGAGGGTGAAGAACAAAAGGAATACTTCTGCACTCATTGTGGGCAAAAATTTAATGACTTAAGAACTTTATTGTCAATTTCTTGCTCTAAAAGTCCTTCAAAATTTCATCAAGCATATGAAGGTGGTATTAAAGCCAAATACACGTGCAAATATTGTGGTCAGCAGTTTAATGACATAAGAACATTGGTGTCTATATCGTGTTCAAAAAGTCCTTCAAAATTTCACCAACCATCAAGATAAAGAAACTAAAATTATGAAAAAGAACCTTTGGATAATTGGGATAATATTATTTACAGCATTATTCATTTTATCAGCTGTAATTTTTAAAATCTTTGTTATTGAAATTCTTCCTTCTCAATTTTATGGTGCTTTAATTGGTGTTGTGATAACTGCAATTATTACAGTTCTGTTATTACAAGGTCAAACAGCAAGTGAAGAAACTAAAGAAAGAAATGTTAAGGTGTTCGAAGAAAAAACCAAACGTTACAATAAGTTTATTGATAAATTATGGGACATCTGGGATGATAGAAAAGTTACACTTGAAGAACTTAACGAACTTATTAACCTCCTTTTAAAAGATATTATTATTTACACAAATCATTTAACCGTAGATAAAATACTAGATTCTCTTCTAAAAATTTCTTCTGTTGTTGGGAAAGAGGAGTTAAATAAAAAATCTTCAGGTGTAATCCAAAGCGAAATTTTTAACATAATTAACTATTTATCTGAAGAACTTAAGTTGGGTGGTAAGATTGAACCTGATATGCAGAAAAAATTAAATGAACTGGAAAGAAAAGTAATACCATTTATTATTCAAAAAGAATTTAAAAAGAAGTACATACAAGAAACAATCGATATATTAAACAAGACTGATCAAGTAAATTTTTCTAGTATAAATTATGAAAAGGGATATTTAATGTGTCAAGTTAAAAACTCAAATGTATATTTCACTGCAGGTCCACTAGAAAGAGAAATTAGCAATAGTGCATTTATTGGAATATATGTTGAGTTTTGGAATAATAGAAATTTTCAAAAATATCGAGATGCAGTTCGAGGTTGGAGAAAAGATTATTTAAGAGGTGGTTTGTTTTGGTACAGTCCATCAGACATAATAAACTTTAATAATACCGAAGAAATTGAGCAAAAGTTTTATGAGGTTACAAATAAAGACAAAAATATAAATTTTTTAGCCAATGAAATAATTAAACATTATCAGAACTGGAACATTGACGGCAAAAAGATTG
>CALBBQ010000003.1 GCA_937926785.1 uncultured Bacteroidales bacterium
ATAAGCCAAAGTGGATAAAGAAACCCTACCTGGTATATAGCGACGAGTTTTGGGTTGAGTTCTGGGATCCGGAATGGCAAAGCATCATTTACGGCAACAACGGCTCATACATCAAAAGGATAATTGATGCAGGTTTCGATGGAGCCTACCTGGACAACGTTGAAGACTACAACTTTCTGTACCATGATTAGTGGGTATCTGCATGAAAGAACACAACATTGGACACCTTCAGTACAATAGATGTAGCAAACGGATAGAAAACTGAGATAAGCTCCAGCACCAAATAACATGTGGAATAAAATAAAAAAGCCTCTTTCCAGAGGCTTTTTCCGTATCATTGTATTCTCTACTTAACTATTCCTGCAAACCCCATAAATGCCAGAGCAAGAATACCGGCGGTGAGCAAGGCGATGGGTACGCCCTTCATGCCCTTGGGAACATTGGCTAAATCGAGTTGTTCACGAATACCTGCCATGATTACCAATGCTAGCCCAAATCCAATGGCAGTTGAAGCGCCAAAAACAACACCTTCGAGTAGGTTGTAGTTCTTCTTGATAACCAAAATGGCAACACCAAGCACTGCACAGTTAGTGGTGATTAAGGGCAAGAATATGCCTAAAGCCTGGTATAAAGCGGGGCTTAACTTTTTAAGCATGATCTCCACCATCTGAACCAGCGCCGCGATCACCAGAATAAAGACAATGGTTTGCATGAAACCCACTCCTAGCGGGTTCAAAACATAGTGTTGAAGAAGGAAGGTTACAATGGTTGCCAGTACAATAACGAATGTTACCGCTCCTGCCATCCCTGCTGAAGTGCTAATCTTATTTGAAACCCCGAGGAATGGACATATACCAAGGAACTGGGAAAGAACCACATTGTTTACAAAAATTGCGGCAATTATAATAATTAGATATTCCATAACATCTTCCTCCGATTAGTTCTTCTTCAAACGATTAAAAATGGCAATCAGGTATGCCAGGGCGATAAACGCTCCGGGTGCAAGAATGAATACCAGAATGGGATCGTGAAAGAAAACAGCTTTTGACCACCACGGATCCTTTGGGATAACTCGTAGCCCGAAGAATGAAAAGTTCCCAAGTACCTCCCTTATTCCTCCTAATAGGGTAAGGGCAAAGGTAAAACCTAACCCCATTCCAATGCCATCTAAAACAGAGTCCAACACTCCATTCTTACTAGCAAATGCCTCAGCACGTCCTAGCACGATACAGTTTACTACGATCAGTGGGATGAAAATACCCAGTTTCTCATATAGCGATTGGGTATAGGCCTGCATCACCAAATCGACAATAGTCACAAAGGTTGCAATAACCACAATGTAGGAAGGAATTCGAACCTTATCGGGAATAAAACGGGCAATTAACGAAATTACGGTGTTGGACCCAAACAACACGAAAGTGGTTGCCAGTCCCATGCCCAAACCATTCATGGCCGATGATGTAGTAGCCAGGGTAGGGCACATCCCCAAAACAATAACAAAAATTGGGTTCTCCTTAATTATTCCTTTGGTGAGGTTATATAGCCTACTCATGCTTACCTCCTTCCTTTAAAGCGTTATATGCCCGGGCTACGGCATCGCAATAAGCCCTGCTGGAGATGGTTGATGCAGTAATTGCATCAACATCACCACCATCCTTTTTTACTTTTAGCTTAAACGTTTCAGGATTCTTACCCTCGAACTGCACGCTAAAGTTTGATTTTTTGGGTTCCATCTTATCGCCTAAGCCCGGCGTTTCCTTATGAGCAATAACCGCAATCTTATTAATGGTTCCATCGGGTAGAAACCCTACCATGAGTTCAATTCTTCCCGCAAAACCATTATTAGTAAATGTTTTAACTGCAGTGCCTACCATTTGACCGCCTTTGGAAGCGGGGTAAAATGTGAGCTCTCCCCCGTCAACCTTAACAACATAAGCCTCACTACTTGGCTGATTGTCGAACTCCGGAAGAACTGCTTTAATTGCATTGTTAATCTTTGCTTGCTGAGCTGCAGCAATAGGATCCTTAGTGGACTGATATACCAGCCCAAGAGCAGCAGACGCTACCAGTGTAATAATTAGCAGGGTTGCTGTCATGTTTTTGAAGTTCGATTCTACCTTAGCCATTGCGCTTTACCTCCTCTCCAAAGCGTTTGGGTTTAACATAGCGGTTTAACAGCGGAACAAAGGCGTTCATGATGAGTATGGCAAAAGAAACTCCCTCCGGATAGGCTCCCCATACCCTGATAATGACGGTAAGCAGACCTATCCCGATCCCAAAAATTACCATTCCCTTGGGGTGCATGGGCGAGGTAACATAGTCCGTGGCCATGAATATGGCACCAATCATCACTCCTCCGGTAAGTAAGTGAAAAATGGGGTCTGCGTTCCCTTCGGGATTTATAAGCCAAAGGATTCCGGTGAAAACGAAAATAGTGGCAATGATTGAAATGGGGATATGCCATGTTATCACCTTTTTGTACAACAGCCAGACAAACCCAATGAGGAGGGCAAACGCAGCAATTTCGCCCAGAGAGCCTCCCATAACACCCATGAACAGCTGCATGTGGGTGGGAATCTGGTCTGCAATCTGGGTAACGGTATCGCCCTTCTTCAAACCTTCTTTAACTATGGCCAAAGGAGTTGGACCGGTAATCGCATCAACGTACTTTAAACGCGACTCGATGGGCAGCGGCCAGCTGGTCATTTGAACCGGGAATGAGATGAGCATGAACACCCGGGCAGCCAGGGCGGGGTTGAAGGGATTGCTGCCAAGCCCACCAAAACTCATCTTAGCCACGCCAATGGCGAACAAACTCCCAACTACAACAATGTACCAGGGCAGATTGCTGGGCACGTTAAATGCCAGCAACAAACCCGTTACAATGGCTGAGCCATCGCTTATGGTGGGGGTTACCTTGAGCAAAAACTTTTGTATGAGGTACTCAAAAAACACGCACGATAAAACCGAGAGTAATGTAACAATGAGCGCTCCTAAACCAAAGTAGTACAACGATACTGCAAAGGCAGGCATTAGCGCCAAAACCACGTTGAACATCAGCCGGCTGGTCGACTCGCCGCTGTGCACGTGAGGTGATGGTGATACTACAAGTTTACTATCCATTAGTGTTGTTAGTTTGGCTGGTTAAGTAACTTAGTTCTTTCGGGCCCTGATTATCTTATTAACCTCAGCTTTGCCTAACCTGATATAATCAAGTAGCGGCAGGTTTGCAGGGCACTCAAAGCTGCATGAACCACACTCCATGCAATCCAGAACCCGTTCGCCCTCCATTCGGTCGAACATCATTCGCTGGCTCATGCGAATGAGCAGGTAGGGCTCTAGCCCCATTGGGCAAGCCGTTACACACTTTGCACAACGAATGCAAACGCTCTCAGCCTTGCGTTTCGATTCGGCAGCAGGGAACACTATGATACCCGAAGTACCTTTGGTTACCGGCACATTGATATCGCTAACGGCTTTCCCCATCATGGGGCCTCCGTTTACTACCTTAGCCGAATCTTCCGGCAGACCTCCGGCGGCAGCTATCAACTCGGCAACCGGAGTCCCAATTCGAACCATGAAGTTTGATGGCTTTGCCAAATTTTTACCGGTAACTGTTACAACACGCTCAAACAGAGGCTTGTTTTTTTGAACTGCCTCGTACACAGCATAGGCTGTACCCACATTGTGCACCACCGCACCTATATCAATGGGCAGGCCACCCGATGGTACCTCACGGTTGATTAACGCCTTGATGAGCTGTTTCTCACCACCCTGGGGGTACTTTACCTTGAGTGCATGCACGGTTATGCCTTTGTACTCGGGAGATATATCGGTTAGGTGCTTTATGGCATCGGGTTTATTGTTCTCAATTCCTACCATTGCTTTATCCACTCCAAGAACTCGCATGAGCAGTTGAATACCCACCATGATCTCATGCCCTTTTTCCAGCATCAAACGATGATCTGAGGTCAAGTAGGGTTCGCATTCCACACCATTGATAATGAGCACCTCAACTTTTTTCCCGGCAGGAACGGAAAGCTTCACATGCGATGGGAAAGTTGCACCACCAAGTCCAACGATACCGGCATCGGTAATTTTCTTGATAATACCCTCAGCATCGGTACTGATCTCCCTTTTTAGGACAGGAGAGCGATCGATAGCGGGTTCCCACTCGTCGCCATCAACCACAATGGTTACCGCCGGACGTTTATAGCCGGAGCTGTCCAGCAACGGTTCAATGGAATCCACCACTCCCGATACCGATGAATGAATGTTGGCAGAAACAAAACCCGAGCTCTGGGCAATGAGCTGGCCAACCCTAACCCTATCGCCCTTGGCAACCAGAATGGTTGCGGGTGCTCCAATGTGCTGCGATATGGGAATGCTAACCTTAGCGGGTAGAGGAAGCACCTCAATCGGCTTATCGGCCGATAACTTATTTTCAGGCGGATGAACGCCTCCCTTTGCAAATGTCCTTAACATTACTTTAGGTGGTTAAGTAGATGTTTATTTATACTGTTTCAGCACTCTCTGTTTGCCCTTCGACCTTTTGCTTGCGAGGCGGGAAGTTGATTTCCATAATTGCGCCCGTTGGACACTCCTCCACGCACTTACGGCAAAGCTTACACTTATTATAGTCGATGTAGGCAAGGTTGTTCTCCACCGTAATGGCATCGTGTGGGCAAACCTTAGCACATTTGCCACAACCAATGCATGCTACCTGGCACGCTTTGCGGGCAGGCCCTCCTTTATCTTTGTTGATGCACGACACGTAGATACGTTTCCCCTTGGGGCCTTTCTTCCTGAGCTCAATGATGAATTTGGGACAGGCTTTAACGCAAGCTCCGCAAGCCGTACACTTTTCCTCATCCACAACCGGCAGCAGGGTTATGGGATCGATGTAAATGGCATCGAACTTACAAACTGCCACGCAATCACCAAGTCCCAGGCAACCATAGTGGCAACCGGTATCGCCGCTGTAAAGAGCGGTAGCCAGTTTGCAGGAGGCAGCACCATCGTACTCCAACACTCTTTTTCGATGCTCAGGGCTACCGGAGCAGCGCACAACGGCTACCAAGGGGTCCTTTGCCTCGGCTGTTTTTCCAATCACCTGTGCTGCATTGGCCATGGTATCGTTACCCCCAACCGGGCAGAACATTGTTGTAATATCGTCGGCTTTGACAAATGCCTCGGCAAACCCACGACACCCGGGATAACCACACCCTCCACAGTTTGCACCAGGTAAAACGGCCTCCACCAGATCGATTCGTGGGTCCTCTATCACCTTAAACTTTTGGGCTACCAGGTATAGCACTACTGCTAGCAACACCCCTAGTATGCTTAGAACTAAAATTGCTGTGATCAGTATGGAACTCATAGGATAAGTTTTTCTTATATTTTTTCGATTTCGAAATTGAACTCCTTTTCAAACTTTCCTTTAAATAGGTATAGCACCAGGTAATAGGGAACCAGAACCAGCAAGGAAAAAATTCCCGCCTTTGCCTCGGAAAAACCTATGGCAGTGAACAAGAATAAAAACACTATGATAAGCACCATTGGCAGGAGGTAACCTAACCACAATGCCTTAAAGCCCTGAGACTGTTTCATGGAAACCTTCACGGTTTCACCAACCGTATAGCTATGAAATGACTTTGAGACAACTACCTGTTTTTCAGACATATCGGCTGCTGAGCAAGCCCCTTTAGCATGACAACTTGCACATGCCGATTGGCTAAGAATAACCACACGGATATCGGTTGGTGTTATGGCTTCAACACGTCCTAAATGCTCAATAACATTGGGTTTCGAAGACATCAACGGAAAACGTTTGAAATCAACCACAAAAATATACTTCTTTACTTTACGCAATTTAATTTTTATTAACAGTTGCTCAATTTGGAATCTTTCTAAATAAAACTCGACGGGTATTAGCACTTACTACAATCGTTTGCACTTGTTTTAACGCGTTTTGTACGGGTATGTTTTTGCTTTAAAAGGGTTCTGTTACCTTTGCCATGTTAAGAAATTGTTAAGCGTGGCATTTAGAATATCTCTTAAACTTTTCGGTGCTGTACTCATTTGGTCGCATGCATTTGGGCAAACCGACGATGCAACCCATCCGTTTTTTATTGATAATGAAGTACCCCGAATCGACATCATCATAAACACAAATTACCTGCAAGCAATTCTCCAGTCAGGTAATGAACAAAGCAACACCGAGTATCCTGCAAGCTTTACGTTCACCTCCACTAAGGAAACCATTCAAGTTGATAACGTTGGGTTCAGGCTAAGAGGGAACACGTCGCGGTACGCGAGAAAGAAATCGTTCAAGGTTTCGTTCAACACATTCGAAACCGGGAAAAAAGTAATGGGAATAGAAAAGCTCAACCTGAACGGCGAGCACAACGATCCGTCAATCATACGCTCAAAGCTTTGCTGGGACTTGCTTAACGAAATGGGAGTTCCATCACCCAGAGCCAACCATGTAAGGTTATACATTAACGGACAGTACTATGGCCTCTACATAAATGTTGAGCATATCGATGAGAACTTTGTTAAGAGTCGTTTTGGCAACAATTCCGGCAATCTGTACAAATGCCTTTACCCGGCCGACCTTACCTTCCGAGGGGCTGACCCCAACCTTTACAAGTTCACCGCCAACGGGTACAGGGTTTACGACCTGAAAACAAATACAGAACTCGATAATTACAGCGATTTAGCTCAGCTTATCGATATAATAAACCGTACACCCGTATCCGATTTGCCTGCCAAGCTTGAACCCGTCTTTAATGTAAACAACTACCTGAAATACCTGGCCATGGAGGTCCTTACCGGAAATTGGGATGGGTACTCATACAATAAAAACAACTTCTACCTTTATAAAAATGAGCAAACCGGACGTTTTGAGTTTATCCCCTACGATTGCGACAACACCTTTGGGATTGACTGGTTCAACATCGACTGGGCTACCCGTAATGTAGGCTCATGGTCAAGCAGCCAGGCACGCCCACTAACCAAAAATATACTGGCCGTTGACGTTTACCGTAAACGCTACTACTTCTACCTAAAACAGCTGATGAGCGGATTGTTCTCCACGAACGCTATGCAGTCTAAAGCATTTTCCATCAGGAATATGATTAACCCATACGCTACGGCTGACACCTATCGGCCATTGGATTATGGCTGGAGCAGCAACGACTTTTACCGATCCTATACCGAGGCATTTGGCGGTCATATTAAGTATGGGTTAATACCCTATGTTTCTCAACGGATACAACACGCCCAAACGCAATTCAGCATTGGCAACGTTGCACCCATCATTTCGAATGTTAGCTGGGAAGCCTATGGCTATAGAATTCCCATAACCCTTAAAGTTGATATAGAGGATGAAATCCAGGTAAATGATGCCATACTGCACTTTCGTACTGAATCGGGCACCTGGCAAAGAACTCCCTTGAAGGTTCTGAAGGGGAACCGATTTGTAGCTACAATTGGGCCATGGGAAAACCCGGTGAAAAACTTATCGGTTTACTTTGAAGCTAAAGACAAGGAAGGGAACGTTACCCGCGAGCCCCTCGTGGGAGAATACACGGTTGAACTCAAACAAGCAACCATTCCCATATGCATAAATGAGGTGATGACCTCAAACACGAACACATATCCCGATGAACTTGGCAATTACTCCGACTGGATTGAACTATACAACTACGGCAAGTACGAAGTTTCACTTTTAGGGATGAGCATTTCCGATACTCTTGGGAAACCCGGTAAGTGGGCACTACCAAATATCACCATAAAGCCAGGTGAGTTTATCCTGCTCTGGGCCGATGGTCAACCCGAGAGAGGGTTAACCCACTTACCCTTTAAACTTAATCGGAACGGCGAGGAAATTGGCCTATTTACATCAAAACCAGATGGTCACAGGCTGATTGATGGGTATCGATTTGCCAGTATTCCCAAAAACACCAGTTTCGGTTACTACCCCAATGCTGTAGGCTTACCCCGAGTGCTGTTGAGCCCAACTCCGGGAAGGAGTAATATCAGAACCGAGAGCCAGGTAAAAACCGTATTACCCGAAATTATTGCTCAACCCAATCCATTCACCGATAAGCTGAGCGTTTCCCTATCCTACCCCCCGGCTTGCGATTACCTGATATCAATTTTCAACGTATACGGGCTTAAGGTATTTGAAAAACGGGTAAGCGCAAGCACTCAACAAACAGTAATCTGGGAACCGCAAGGCGTTTCACCGGGGATATACCTGGTAACCATAGAACTTCTTGAAAAACCTGTTGTTAAACTACCAACTCAAAAAGTCATCTATGTCGGGATTTCAAAATAAAACCATCAGCATAAGGGTAATCATCATCACCGCAATCCTTTGCAAAACTTTTGTATCGGTTTCGCAAGAACACAGAATGCTTTGGACTGGAGCTGAGTTTGATGCCCCGCTTTCCAAAAAGCTACAGGTAACCCTCTCGCCTGAGGTAAGGTTTACAGACCAAAGTCAGAAAATAGACGATATCTTGTTCGAAGCCAATGCCCGAATCCGATGGCTTAAGCTATTCCAAACCGAATTCTCGTACCGCTTTTCAAGATCATACGACGACCCCGGACAGTATTTTAACGGGAACAGGCTTAGCGCTGGTCTCAGATCGGCACTGGATATTGGCAGATTTAGGTTTCGCAACCGGCTTCAGTACATGCACTCACTCACAAACAAGCACAGCTTTGGTTACTCAATAGAAACCCGACGCCACATCAGGGAGGGATTGAAAATCTCTTACAACATCAGGAAATCAAAGCTAGAACCATTCGTTCAGGCAGAAATATACTACGATTTATCGCCCGATCGGAACCATGAATTTTCCAGAATCAGATACCGTGCCGGGCTTGAACTACCCGTAAGTAAACGTTCCGCCTTCGAAATCTTTTTTCAGCTGCAGGATAAGTTGAACACCAAAAATCCGTTACGAACTTACGCGCTTGGGATGTATTACTCTTTCACCTTACCGCGGCCAAAACCCAGAATCCAGGAGCAATCCTTTTTAAACGATTCTAACCCTGAATAATCGGTAAAAGTATTACCTTTGCCCCGTTTTATTGCTCATTTATAATGATTTCAGCAAGTAACCTAATACTTAGCTTCGGTGGGTTCGACCTTTTCAGGGGCATCAGCTTTCAGCTAAACGATAGCGAGCATGTAGGGTTGGTTGGAAAAAACGGAGCCGGGAAAACTACTCTTTTGAAGCTGATTGCCGGCGAAATTAAACCCACAGGGGGGAGCATTTCCCTGCCAAATGACATCAGGCTGGGATACCTGCCCCAGCAGATGAAGCTTGCATCGGGCAAAAGTGTCATCGACGAAACCCGAAAGGCGTTTGCCGAAACCATCAAAATAAAAAAGGACATTGAACGCATTGAGTTGGAGTTAGCCAATCGAACCGACTACGAAAGCAAGGATTACCTGGAACTGATTAATAAGCTAACAGAGCTCAACGACCACTTCTCCATACTTGAAGGCGAAACTGCCGATGCTCGCGCCGAGCAAACATTACTTGGGTTAGGTTTCAAGCGTAGCGATTTCACCCGGCAAACTACGGAGTTCAGCGGGGGGTGGCGAATGCGAATAGAACTAGCAAAAATACTTCTTCAAAACCCACAGGTACTGCTACTCGACGAGCCCACTAACCATCTGGATATTGAGTCAATCCAGTGGCTGGAAGAGTACCTGAAGAGCTTTTCCGGAGCACTTATACTCATTTCGCATGACCGTGCCTTTTTGGACAATGTTACTGAACGTACATTGGAGATATCCCTTGGAAATATCTACGATTACAGGGTTCCCTACTCGAAATATGTTGAGCTCCGGCTTGAACGGCGCGAACAGCAGCTAGCTGCCTACCGCAACCAGCAAAAGGTAATTGAAGATACCCAGGATTTCATTGAGCGGTTTCGCTACAAGGCCACCAAAGCCGTGCAGGTTCAGTCCAGAATTAAAATGCTGGAACGTATGGAACTCATCGAGGTTGACGAGGAGGATAACACTACGCTTAACATCCGTTTTCCGGAAGCACCCCGTTCCGGCGATATCGTGGTTGAAGCCAGAGATGTGTCCAAAAGCTATGATGGTAAGATGGTATTTGCCAATGTAACATTTACCATAGAACGTGGCCAAAAGGTTGCCTTTGTGGGACGAAATGGCGAAGGTAAAACTACCATGAGCCGAATAATTGCAGGCGAAATAGATTTTGAGGGACAGCTAAAGATTGGTCACAATGTTAGTATCGGTTACTTTGCCCAAAACCAGGACGAGCTTCTTGATGGATCGCTAACGGTTCTTGAAACCATCGATCGAGTTGCAGTGGGCGATATCCGCACACGAATGCGCGATATTCTGGGAGCGTTCCTGTTCCGCGGCGAAGACGTGGACAAACGCGTAAGCGTGCTTTCCGGTGGCGAGCGCAACCGCCTGGCCATGGCCAAGCTGATGCTTCAACCCTACAACCTGCTCGTTCTGGACGAACCCACCAACCACCTCGATATGCGTTCCAAAGATGTGCTCAAGAACGCCCTGCTGGCTTATAATGGGACGGTAATAGTGGTTTCGCACGATCGCGATTTCCTGGACGGGCTGGTGGATAAAATTTACGAATTCTCTGACGGTGTGGTAAAAGAGCATATTGGCGGAATTTACGACTTTCTGCGCAAAAAAAAGATGAGTAGTTTTAAAGAACTCGAGCGCCAAAAGGAAGAGCTAAAAGAAAATAAAACCGGCGAGGCCACATCGGACCAAAAAAAGTTTTGGGAAGAAAGAAAAGAGCTGGACAAGCTGATTCGAAAAGCTGAATCGCAAGCCGAAAGGATTGAGCAGGAAATTAACAAAGCCGAACAGGCAATCAGGGAGTTTGATGCCAAACTGACCGATCCTGCGGCTCATGGAATCGATCTGTCCGATAAAGCATACTTTCAGAAATATGAAGGGTTAAAGAATGAACTTGCCAGTTTACTAAACCAATGGGAGCAAGCGCTTGCTCAAGTTGAGGAGCTAAAGAACAAACGTAACAACCAAAAATTCAACAATGGAAAAAAATGAGAGCGTCATATTCGGATTAAGGCCTGTACTAGAGGCAGCCAATGCCGGTGCGAAAATCAGCAAGGTGATGATACGGCAAGGGCTAACCGGCAATCTTGCTTCAGAGCTGCTAGGAACTCTAAAACACCTCAACATACCTTTTCAGTTCCTGCCCAACGAAGCATTCGGCAAGTATAAAGACAAAAACCACCAAGGAGTTGTGGCATTTATATCTGCCGTGGGTTTTCAGAAAATTGAGGAGCTGCTGCCAGAAATTTTCAAGCGAAAAATCCATCCGCTCATTCTTATTCTAGACCGGATTACTGACGTTCGGAACTTTGGAGCCATCGTCCGCACTGCCGATTGTGCCGGAGTCGATGCTATAGTTGTTCCTGCCAAAGGTGCTGCACATATTGGCAGCGATGCCATAAAAACATCGGCAGGCGCACTCTATAACATACCCGTTTGCAGGGTAGGAAGCCTAAAGATGCTTTGCTACGAGCTTCGCGATAACGGGTTCAGAATCATTTCGGCAAGCGAAAAGGGATCAAAACTACTGTATGATGCCGACCTAACCGGCCCCCTGGCAATTGTTATGGGCGCGGAGGATACAGGCATCCATCCCGATGTGCTGAAGCTATCGAACGAAGTGGTTAGGATACCCCTTCAGGGTAAGATTGAATCGCTGAATGTTTCAGTGGCAACAGGGGTAATTCTTTACGAGGCAGTGCGTCAGCGCAACTTATAATCCATTCTCGTCCATCGCCTTTGCACACTGCTTTCGGCCATACTCTATAAGCTCTGCTGCTCGGTAAAACTCGAATACTGTGGCTGAATTCTTTGATATTGATACTAAAACATCGGGTGGAGTTACCTTGAGGGCGTACTGTGTAAGCTGCGACTGCATGAGCTGTACCGACCGCATGGCTAAGTCAAAGTAACCAATGCTTTTGGGCTTTAGCTGTTTAATCTCCTTTTCTTTCTGATTGTAATGACCAAAAAGCTTATCCCACTTTGCCAACATCTGCTCAATTTTGGGATTCTCTGCCATCCAGCCCTTTTTGTTGTTTTTGGGCGATTGATCATTATACGGTATCAAGGCATTCAGGTCAACGGCTAACAGAATGTCACCGGGTTTCCTTTCAACAAACTCGAGGGGTAAAGGTGAAAGCACCCCACCATCAACCAAAAGTGTGTTGTTGTAGGGTTGTGGAGTAAAAACGCTAGGAATAGAGATAGACGCCCTGATTGCAATTTGCAGGTTCCCGGATTTGAAAACCACCAGCTCATTGTTGATGATATCGACCGCTACTGCAGTGAAAGGAATAGGTAAATCCTCGATGTTAACATCGGGAATCATATTCATTTCCTGCATCCGCTCGAATACTTTCTGTCCCTTAACTATTCCTTTGCTTGATATTGTGAAATCTATAAGATTAAGAATATCAAGCTTATCAAGTGATAGTATCCACTTTTTATACTCTTCCAGCTTGTTAGTGGCAAGTAAACCACCAATCATAGCACCCATTGATGAGCCGGAGATCGAAGAAATCTTGTATCCTCTCCGGAACAACTCTTCTATAACGCCGATATGCGCCAACCCCCTTGCACCCCCGCTACCCAAAACCAGTGCTACCGAGTTAGATCTATTCTTTAGCATCGTTAATTAGTACTTGATTTTATTCTCCTTCCGATCCCACTCCCTGAAAGGAACCACTCCCTTCTCTGGACTAACGTGGATAAAGGGTATCCTACGTTGGTCAAACGAAAGGTTTACCTCATTGTATATAAAACTATCGTCGAACCCGTGATAGGAAGCCATGTGCCTGTTGGCGGAGTAGTATACCCTATCAAGCCTGGCCCAGTAAATTGCCCCAAAACACATTGGACAGGGCTCGCAGGAGGTATAGAGAACACAACCATTAAGTTGAAAGGTGTTCAGATTTCTACAGGCGTCGCGGATAGCAATAACTTCGGCATGAGCAGTAGGATCGTTGGTTGAGGTAACATGGTTATTCCCTCGTCCTACAATTTTGCCATCCTTAACCACTATTGCTCCAAAAGGGCCACCCTGGCCTGATAAAACACCATCAATGGCCAACTTAATGGCCTCATCCATAAATATTTCGTGCTCGTTCATAGCTGTTCTATTACCTCTTAAATTTAGCAATAAATACAAATGGAAACAACTTAAACAAGGGTTTGGGAAAACTTACTGCGGGTTAAGCAATGCAAAGAAATACTTACACCATGTTTAGTATGCCCGCAGGTTAAATCGATTATCATTTTTTTAACAGAGGAGAAGCGAAACTCTTCAGTTTCGCTTCTCTTGCATTAACTAATTTCCCTTGGCTATCGCCCTGATATCGTCGCTCGACATACGCTGAAAAACCTTTAAGTCAAATACAGGCAAGGCGGCCATGATATGGTCAATAATTTCTGATTGGATTATCTCAAACTGAACAAAAGATTTCTCCCTGAGGAAACAGTAAATCTCCATGGGGATACCATACTCCACCGGCTGCTTAAGCCTTACCACCATTGTTAACTGCTGGTTCACTTTAGGGTGCTGGTTTAAGTATTCCTGTACATAGTGCCTGAAAAGGTTCAGGTTTGTTTGCACGCCGGCATTCATTAGCTTAATGGGATCCTGATCATCAAGTTCGGTTAAATCGATAGCCTTAATGTGATCGGTAAGTAATTTCAGTCCGGAAAGTTTATGAACCAGCTCTCGGTTGCAAAACCTCACTGTTTTGGAATCGATAATAATCGATTTCATCATCCGCCTGCCCGACGACTCCTCCATGCCACGCCAGTTCTTAAAACTCTCGTTAATCAAGGCAAATGGGGGAACTGTGGTAATGGTATTATCAAAGTTTTGAACCTTAACGGTGGTAAGAGTAATATCGACCACGGTACCATCGAGATTACGACCCGGCATTTCAATCCAATCGCCCAGTTTAAGCATTTCGTTAGCCGAAAGCTGAATGGATGCCACTAAACCCGTTATCACGTCTTTGAAAACCAACATTAGCACAGCGGTTGATGCACCCAACCCTAAAAGAATGGTACCAGGATTCTTATTGATGATTATTCCGATAATCATGATACCTGCAAAGATGTACAGAATGATTTTCACCACCTGCAGGTATCCCTTAATGGGTCTGCTCTTGGCGTAGGGAAGTTCCTGGTAAATCTCATTGACAGTGTCCAGGAAACTGTTGAAAACGCTAAGGGCAACAAAAATCATGTAAATCTTTGTGAGTGCCTGGAGGAATATGGTTACCCTGGGTGAGTAATCGTAAAGGGCAATACCAAGCGTCAGGTAAATCACAATAGCTGGGGCAAAATGGGCTAACCGATGAAAGAACTTCTTTTCAACCAGCACATCATCCCATTCTGTTTTAGTTCGCTTGGCTACGCGGGTCATGGCTGTCAGGAAGATTCTTTTGGCAAGGTAGTTGGCTACAATTGCCAGGATAAAAATCACTCCCAACGAAATGGCTACCTTAAAGAATTGAGCCAATGATTCGTTAACGCCCTGGCTTAGCAACCAGTTTTCCAGGTCTTCGAGGAATGCATACTTCCGCATGACTTCAATTTCTTGCATATTTCACTGAGAATTTTACTAAAAGTATTACCGAACAAATAAGTTAGAATGGCAAACCATCATCAACAGCGGGCTCCGAGGGAGGTAAAATACTTTCATCAAATGAGGGAAGGGCCGGGGCATCGCTCTGCTTAACATTTGATGTAAGGCGTTCAACACGCCAAGCCCGAACATCGGTGTACCATCGGCCATTGAATTCGCGCGATTCAATGTTAATGGAGACCTTGATGGTTTCGCCTGGCTGAATAGGATCTAACTCCTTAACCTTATCGCCCCATAGCGAAATACATACCTTACGGGGGTATTGCTCCTGGGTTTCGAGTATGAACTCCTGCTTGACCCATGCTCCGTTTTTCCCCTCGCCGGTTTGCTTATCAAGCTTTTTTATCAACTTACCCTGAACTTCCATAATTGCAAGCTAAAAAAAGCCGGATGAGAAGTCACCCGGCTCATATTCGTCATTATTTCCCTTTTTTCTTAACGGGTTCGTCCTTTGCTGCCTGTTCCTTAACTATATCGAGCAGCTCAACCTCAAAAATCAGAGCCTGGTTAGGGCCAATTGGGCCACCGGGCCGAACACGCTCACCGTAGGCCAGGTTGCTGGGTATGTAAAGAATAAACTTTGAACCCACCTTCATCTTTTGCAAACCAATGGTCCAACCGGGAATCACCTGATTTAGCTTGAACTGTGCAGGTTCTCCCCTGTCGTATGAAGAATCGAACTGAGTGCCATCGATAAGAGTACCCTTGTAATGTACCTTTACTACATCTTCGGCCGTAGGCATGGGGCCCGTTCCTTCGGTAATTATTTTGTACTGTAAGCCTGTTGAATCGACCACAACGCCTTCCTTGGTTTTATTTTCATCAAGAAATTTATTGCTTGCTTCAAGGTTTTCCTTGGCTACGCGCATTTCACGACGATTAAAATAATCCTGAATGTATTTCATGGCTTCCTCATCGTTCATCTTAATCTTTGATGAGTCTCCATGGTAAACATCCTGAATGGCGCGAGCCATGGCCTTGTAGTTAACCTCATCGAGTTTGGCATTCTTAAAACTGCTTGCCACGTTCACACCCAGTGCGTAGCTTAAGCTGTCGGTTTCAGTTTTTAGGATAACCTTACCTACCTTCTTATTTGAGTCCTGGCACGAGATGATAACAGGTAATGCGAGAACAGCAATGAAAAATCTTTTAAACTTCATGGTGATATTGATTTAGATTAGTTTACGTAACATAAATTTCATGCGAAGATACTACACTTTTTCAGATTGATATAAAACTGTTAACTTTTTTTGTAATTGGCAAGCCGGTTCATGGTTTTATAGCCCTGAGCATGTGCCGTTTTCCGGGAGGGCCTGGAAGCCTTTCAACCAGGTAACCAGCTTTTCTTAGGTTACTCTTAACCAAACCTTTAACTGAATAGGTAACTAAAGCTCCATTGGAAACTGTGCACTCGTAAAGTTTTCGGAAACATTCTATACTCCACATTTCGGGTTGGTCATCGGGAGCAAAAGCATCAAAGTAGATTAGGTCAAACTCGCTGTTGGTCTCCCAGGTTAGAAAGTTGCTGGTTTCTTTTCGCAAGCTCATAAACTCATTTACTTCAAAATCAGTCCCTTCTTCGGATTCTACAATTGCTCTCCAATAATTGTAGGTTGTTCCATCAAGTAAATCATCAAACCCAAGTTTGTAAAGGACTTCGAGGGGCGGAGGGTACAGGTCTATGCCTAAATAGCTGATAGCAACACCAAATTCCTGCGCTGCCTTTGCGGTTAGAGCTGCATTTAAACATGTCCCCAGGCCAACTTCAAGAACCGATATTCTTTTCTTGATCCTGGCAATATGATGTAAGCCTGCGGCTATAAAAATATGCTTGGATTCTGTTAAGGCTCCTTTTACTGAATGGTAGTGAGCATTAAAACGTTCAGAAAAGAGCGTTGAACTACCATCGGCTGTGGGAACCACTTTTAAGTAAGCCATTGTGAAAAAATTTAGGTAAAATTAAATAAAAAAGCCGCCATGTGTCCCATAGCGGCTAAAAATTTAAACCAGACCAATCACTTTTTCACTTTAATGCTACATCCCACAGCCTTTGTTTCGGTTGTGCTGGGCTTTTTACCAGACAGCAAGGCATCTACAGCCTGTTCAACATATTTCTCCTTAACAGCCGAGGGGTCCTTATAGTTGTCGTCAATAGCTCCGATGTATTCAACAATAAATTCCTTCCCCTGCTTGCTTAGCACGAAAACATGAGGGGTACGGGCGGCTCCATACTGCGGGTAAACCTTTTGTCCTTCATCGAAGAGATAGACAAAAGGAAACAATTTCTGTTTAGCCCGCTCAACCATCTTATCAAAGGAGTCTTCCGGAACCACTTCGGGATCATTCGAGTTTATAGCAATCACCGGAAATCCTTTGGGCTCATATTTTTTATGAAGGTCTATCATCCTATCCTCATAGGCTTTTACGTATGGACAATGATTGCAGGAGAAAATTACGATGAAGCCCTTAGCCTTGCTGTAATCGGAAAGCGAAACGATTTTGCCGTCAACATTTTTAAGCCGAAAATCAGGCGCCTTGTCGCCCACTTTCAAACCCTGAGCAAATAGTGAGGTTGCCAGCAGGGTGGTTGCAAAAATAACAATCAGCCTTTTCATAAGTTTTCGTATTAAGGTTTAGTTAGTAACAAGTCGATGTTTGCAGAAATATCCTCATAATCTACCGGACCCTCAAAAAAAACCTTTTGGTTGCCTCTGTAAATCAGCGTTGCCGGCAAGGCTCCGCTCCATTGAGGGTTTACCCTGTTTATCCAAGTGTTTTGGTCAGGATCATCGAGTAGCACAACAGGGAGTTTAGAGTCTCTTTGCTTGAGAAACGGCAACAAACTTTTCTCCAGCTGACTGGGAAAATCGAGACTGACCATCAAAAAGCGAACTTTTTTTGAGGAATACTCCTTGAACGCCCTCTCAAAATAGGGATACTCTTTTACACATGGGGCGCACCAGGTAGCCCAAAAGTTTATCACTAAAACTGTATCGTTGCTGGGCTTAAGCATGGGTTCTAGCATGGAGAAGTTAACAGTTTGAACCTGAAAACTCTCCCTGCCTTTTTTGCCAGAACAGGATAATATTAGTGATAAAACGACAGCAAACGAAAGAATTTTCATCATGATTAGCTGTTCTATACCCTACAAACAACTTTAACCTCAAAAGGTTTATCATTATCGATAGTTTACTAGAAAGCCTGTAAATTTCCAAGGGGAAAATCACCAGTACCGTTAACTATCATTTTCGTAAAGAAAATCGGCATTAGTTTTGGAGGCTTAACGCCTAAATTTGTTTAATCCATATCTTAATCATAACTTTGATTTATAAAAATTCCATATCTGGTAATGATAAGGCTCCTGAAAAAAAAGAAGCTGTTGTGGATTGTATTTGCCTTGCAGGCATGTTCACTCATCCCCAAGCCACCCGTTGCGGAACGACACGATAAGATTTTTGTGATGTTTGGCGATACCCGGATAGACCCCTACTATTGGCTTCACTATCGCGACTCACAAAAAGTAATCGATCATATTCTTGCAGAGAATGCATACACTTACGCACAAATGGAGCCTACGCTAACTTTGCAGGAACGGCTGATTAATGAGATGAGGTCGCGCAAGCGAGGCGATGATGTTACAGTTCCGGTGTTCATGAATGGCTACTACTACTATAGTAGGTATGAGGAAGGGAAAGAATACCCCATAAATTGCAGGCGAAAGGGTAGCATGAAGGCCCCCGAGGAAATCATTCTTGATGAGAACGAGGTGGCTGCAGGTCATCGGTATTGTCAGGTTGCCAGCATAGATATCTCACCCGATAATCATATCATGGCCTATGGTGTTGACACACTGGGTCAACGTATTTTCACCATATTCTTCAAGAATCTTGAATCCGGCAGAATTCTTGAGCACAAAATCGACAACACAACCGGAGAAGTTGCCTGGACAAACGATAGCCGATACGTTTTCTACTCCTATAAGGATAACACCCTCCGACCCTCGGCCATATACCGGCACGATATTCTACAACCCTACGATGATGAGCTAATTTTTGAGGAAAAAGACAATTCATACCGGGTGCATGCGTTTACCACAAAATCGCATGAGTATGTGATAATCTCTACATCGAATGGCATTGCAACTGAATGCTGGTACCTGGATGCTAACCGCCCCCGCGACAGGCTTAGGTTGATAGCCAGCCGTAAGCAAAACATTGAGTACAGCGTTGACCACTCAGGTGACTATTTTTATATCATGACCAATTATAGAGCACAAAATTTCAGGGTTCTGAGGGCACCCGTCAGCTCCCCATCCATTGAAAATTGGGTGGAAATCATACCCTCCGATCCTGCTGCGCTAATCCTGACCATGGAGGCATTTCGCGACTATCTTGTGGTAACGGAACGTCGCGATGCGCTCCTGAAGGTAAGAGTGGTTAACCTGAAAAACATGGAGCACCACTTTATCGATTTCGGTGAAGAGGTTTACACTGCGCTTCCATCGGTAAATCCGGAGTTTAACACAAATCTGTTTACCTACTACTACACATCGCTCACCACCCCAGGCTCAACCTGTGAGTACAACATGGCGAACCGTAAAAAAAGATTGCTAAAACAAAACGAAGTGCTTGGGGGTTACGATCCGGCAAAGTATGAGTCGAAACGAATCTGGGCTAAGGCCCCCGACGGAGTACTAATTCCCATTTCCATGGTTTACCGAAAGGACATTAGTTTTGGTTCAAACACTCCACTTCTGCTCTACGGATACGGTGCTTATGGTTACTCCATCAATCCAACCTTTGAGCCTAACCTCATTAGCCTGCTCGATCGCGGGGTTGTGTATGCCATCGCACATGTCAGAGGGGGTCAGGAAATGGGCCGCCATTGGTACGATACCGGAAGGCTGCTGAATAAAAAGAACACTTTTACAGACTTCATCGCCTGTGCAGAAAAGCTAATTGCCGATGGCTATACATCTCCTGATAAGCTGATTGCACATGGCAGCAGCGCTGGTGGCCTTTTGGTGGGAGCGGTGGCCAACCTTCGCCCCAACCTCTTTAAAGCCTTAGTGGCCGAGGTTCCCTTCGTAGATGTACTAACTTCCATGCTTGACTCTACACAATCGCTCACCACGGTTGAATACAATGAATGGGGAAATCCTAATGACTCCGCATACTACTTCTACATTAAGTCATATGCTCCTTACGAACAGGTCAAACCCCAACCCTACCCCAACATGCTAATAACCGGGGGGCTTAATGACACGCAGGTACAATACCATGAGCCTGTTAAGTGGGCTGCAAAGCTTAGGGCAAACAATACAGGGAACAGCAAAATCCTGCTTTGGATTGAAATGGGGCTGGGACACAAAGGCTCGTCGGGCCGATACCAGCAGCTTAAAGACGTTGCTTTCATTTATGCCTACATGTTGAATCAGTGGGGTATAATGGACTAGTGCTGAGAAAGCAGCATTTGTATGAGTTGGCTTAACATCTCAATATTTATTGGCTTTGCTATGTAAGCATCGCATCCTGCTTCCATGGCTTTCTGCTTATCGCTTAACATGGCAAATGCCGTTTGGGCAATTACAGGCAAATGGGGTTTCCTTTCCTTTATCATTCGAGTAACGGCTAAACCATCGGCACCGGGCATTTTAATATCCATAAGTATTAAATCAAGGTCCGGATGTTTGTTGAATAATTCAAATGCCTCGTTACCATCCTGGGCAATAAGTATATCGGATGAAATGGATTCGAGGCTCGTTTTAAGCAGTAAAACAGATGCCGGATCATCATCGGCAATAAGAATCTTTATCTTTTTCCCAATTTTAAAGTGAGTGCCCGTTTCGGGTTGCATAACCGACTGAAGATGATGTTTTCTTGCCGGCTTGTAGGGTAAACGCAAGGTAAAAGTAGATCCCTTACCAATAGCGCTCTCCAGCTTTATATCGCCACCCAAACATTTGGCATAGGCTATAGAAATAGACAATCCCAGCCCTGCTCCATCGTACGGATTGGTTAAATCGTTATTAGCCCGTATAAAACGTTCAAAAATGATGCTTTGCTTCTCAGGAGGTATTCCAATTCCGGTATCGCGAACCGAAAGTTCCAAAAAGCCATCATTAATCTGACATCCTAACTCTATGTAACCCTGTTCAGTGTACTTCAATGCATTTTTTACAAGATTAGTAAGTATGGCCTGAAGCAGATTGGGGTCGGTTTCCACAACATCATTCTCCCAATTCAATGGTTTTGCAGCATAAAGTAACAAATTCTTTTTTCTTGCCTCCGGGGTAAAAAAGTCAATAACATACTGAACCTGACTATTGATGCTGGTAGGCTTAACTATCACATCAACCTGTCCGGTTTCAATTTTAGCCAGGTCAATTAGCCCATTCAACAAGCTATTCAGCCTTTCGCCGCTCTTTTCAATTATGTCTAAATATTTCTGTACATCCGCCTGGTCAGGCTTTGATGACCGCATGAGCTGCACAAAGCCTAGAATTCCATTCAAGGGTGTTCGTATTTCGTGGCTCATGTTGGCAAGAAAAGCAGATTTGAGCCGATCATTCTCCTCGGCTTTCTCTTTTGCGGCAAGCAGCTCTTTCTCCCACTTTTTTTGGTCCGTGTTGTCGCGTGCTATCGCAATCACACAGGGCTGCCCAAAATACTTGCCCGGTGTTAAGCTCACTGTTTTCGGGAATACGGTTCCATCGCTTTTGAGACCCCAAAACTCAAAAACTTGAGGTTTACCCTCGAATGCCTTTTTTACAAATTGTGCAACCTTAGGTATATCGTTATATCCTGGAGCAGAAACAAACTCGGGGGTTTTCCCAATAAAATACTCCCTGGGATATCCATAGATGTGTGTTGCCGCATCGTTTACATCCATGAAAACCCCATTCTCATCCTGAATATACACAGCCTCGGTGATGCTATTAATTATGCCCCTGTATGTTTCCTCAGAAACTTTCAGCTCCTGCTCCATTGCCTTTTTCTCGGTGATGTTACGAGCTGTCCCCACAACACCCAACAGCTTGCCATCCTTGCTGAAAATGGGCGCTTTGTGAACATCGAGGTACATGAATTTACCCTTAACGTTTCCGTACTCATCAAAATGCATGGGTTTTTTCTCCAACATGGTAATGGTGTCGGAGTCCATGCAAAGCTCACCAAAGGTATGCCAGTTGGGATCCTCCGGATGCCTCTCGCGTTCACGCATAGCAAAAAACAAATCGGTTTTTCCGATGGGTTCATCGGTATCAACAGCATTCAGAAGTTCCCTACAAATGGTCTTATTGGCAAAGATGTATCGTTTCTCCGTATCTTTTGCCCAAATCATATCGGGTGCAGTATCGGCCAATAGCCGAAGCAGGTTATACAGGTCATGGTAGCGCGCCTCGTTCTCCTTCAATGCCAGCTCTGTATTTTTTCGCTGCGTGATGTTCCTGACCACAGCTAACGCTTTCCCCTCTCCATACTTTACTAGGCGGCTCTCGAAATACATCACTTTCCCATCAATTGGTAGTTCATAATCGTAGATTTGTATCCTTCCCGTTTCAAAGAGCTGCTTAATTTTTTCATGGGTTAGCTGAGCAATGGGTTTTGGCAACACATCATCAACCCTTTTCCCAACAAAGAATTCGGAAGGTGCATACATTTCATTCGGACCACCACTGTAATCAATAAAAAATCCATTGCGGTCAAACACAAACATTAAATCGGGGTTGGCGTCCAGTAAAGCTTTATTCCGTTCCTCGCTATCACGAAGTTTTTCTTCAATATTTAGGTTTGCTATTTTATCGTATTGTAGCTTTAACCTTTCATACTTTTCTCTTAAATCGTGCAGTTCACTGAGTAATGCGGACATGTCGTCCTCATTCAAAGCCTTTCCCATACCCTTTTTATTTTCAAGTTAGTACATTTTCAGAAATTTACCAATAAATAAAATTAAAATTTGTATCAAGGCAATTTCCATAATCATGTAAGGGGCTGCTATCTGAGAGAAAGGAGTAATCAAATATTGCCACCCCATGTATTTAGAAAAAATAACAAAGCGGTTATTGTTTATACGAATGGTTAAATTGCAGGTATTCCATTTTTTTGTAACTTGCCGCATTTTTAAACAGTAAACCAGATTAGCCATGTCGTTTCTGAAAGACAAAGTAGTTGCCGAAGGCCTGACCTTTGATGATGTGCTTTTAGTGCCAGCCTACTCTGAGGTGTTGCCCCGGAATGTCGATTTAACATCCAGATTCTCAAGGAATATTATCATAAAAGCGCCGATAGTATCAGCCGCCATGGACACGGTTACCGAATCGGCTTTAGCCATTGCCATAGCCCGCGAGGGGGGGATTGGTGTAATACACAAGAACATGTCCATTGATGCCCAGGCTAAGCAGGTACGCGAGGTAAAACGTGCCGAGAACGGCATGATTTACGAACCCGTAACCATAAAACCCGATGCAACAGTGGGCGATGCCCTTGCCATGATGAAGGAATACCACATTGGAGGAATCCCGGTGATAAACCAGGATGGCATACTGATTGGCATTGTAACAAACAGGGATCTCCGCTTTCAGGAAAACATGCGACGCCCAATCCGCGAAGTGATGACTGCTGAGGGAATTATAACTACAAGCCAATCCATCGACCTGGAAAAGGCCACAGAGATACTCAAACAGCACAAGATAGAAAAGCTGCCTGTGGTTGATGAGAACAACAAGCTCATTGGCCTGCTCACCTATAAAGATATCACCAAGGTTAAGGATAACCCAAACGCTAGCAAAGATGGCAAAGGAAGGCTCAGGGTGGCTGCTGGTGTTGGTGTTACAGCCGATACCCTAAAGAGGGTAAAAGCCCTTTACGAGGTTGATGTGGATGCAATTGTTATAGATACCGCTCACGGGCATACCAAGGGCGTGGTGGAAATGCTGAAAAAGGTGAAAAGTGAATTCCCAAAGCTCGAGGTAGTAGTAGGCAACATTGCCACCGCCGAAGCAGCTAAGATGCTGGTCGATGCTGGTGCCGATGCCGTTAAGGTTGGGATAGGCCCCGGTTCAATTTGTACCACCCGTATTATTGCCGGTGTTGGGGTTCCCCAGCTCAATGCTATTTGGGACGTGGCCAACGCAATCAAAGGTTCAGGTGTTCCCGTGATTGCCGATGGCGGTATACGATACTCAGGTGATATTGTTAAAGCGCTGGCCGCCGGTGCCGATACCATCATGGCAGGTTCGCTGTTTGCCGGTGTTGAGGAATCGCCCGGCGAGACGATAATATACAACGGACGAAAATTCAAATCGTACCGTGGCATGGGGTCGCTCGATGCCATGCAGCAAGGGTCAAAGGACCGTTACTTTCAGGATGTAGAGGATGATATTAAGAAGCTGGTTCCTGAGGGCATTGTTGCTCGTGTTCCCTACAAGGGCACCCTGGCCGAAGTGTTTTATCAGCTGATTGGCGGCCTACGTGCAGGCATGGGGTACTGCGGAGCGCCGAACATCGAAACTCTGAAAAATGCCAAATTTGTCCGCATAACCCATGCGGGTATAATTGAAAGCCACCCGCACGACGTAGCTATTACACGTGAAGCGCCAAACTACAGCAGAGATTCTGCTTATTAACGTAAACCCAAATAAACCAACTAGCCGATGAAAGTAGCAAAAAGCATTTTCCTGTTAGTATTATGGGTAGCAGTTCTTTCCTTTTCGCTACCGGCTCAACCCCAAAGCACCGATATCCTTCTACGAATCAACGGAAATCCTGTGACTATCGAAGAGTTTAACAGTCTATATCTGAAAAACTCAACTGCTGCCGGAACCACAATTAGTAAATCAACTTTAGATGAATACCTGAACCTGTTCATCAACTTTAAGCTAAAGGTACAAGCAGCACGCGATGCAGGTATTGATACCCTAAAATCGTTTCAAAACGAATACCAGGGTTACATCGATCAGCTTGCACAATCGTACCTAATTGACCAGGAAAGCATGAATAAACTGATTAGCGAGGCATACCAGCGCATGACCATGGAGATAAGCGCCAGCCATATCCTGATCAGCACCCCCGAATCAATCCTGCCGGCCGACACGCTTAAGTACTACCAAAAAGCCATGGAAGCCCGCAATAGAGTGCTTAGCGGTGAAGCATTCGGAAAAGTTGCGCTCAGCATGAGCAACGACCCTTCCGTTAGCCGAAACAACGGCTACCTTGGATGGTTCTCTGCTTTCCAAATGGTTTACCCATTTGAATCGGCCGCTTACCAAACCCCGGTCGACTCGGTTTCGCTTCCGGTCAGAACCCGCTTTGGCTACCACATCATCAAAGTACATGGAAAAAGACCCACAAAGGGACAGCTTAAGGTAGCCCATATCATGATCAGGGTTCAGCCCAATGCTTTGCCACAAGAGATGGAGGAGGCACGGAAAAAAATTGTGGCCCTGCACACCCGACTTATGAACGGGGAGGACTTTGCCTCATTGGCAAAAGCTGAATCGCAGGACAACGGAACAGCGCCCAATGGCGGCGAGCTACCCTGGATACGTTCCGGCCAGATCATCCCTGAATTTGAGCAGGCTGCCTTTTCGCTCGAAAGGATTGGCGAAATCTCCCAACCCTTTCAAACCGCTTTTGGTTGGCACATTGTAAAGCTTATCGATCGTAAGCTACCCGGCACATTTGATGAAATGCAGGCAGAAATCAAGACCCTAATCGGCCGGGATAACCGGAGTCAATACGCTTTGGAGGCCTACCTGAAAAAACTCAAAGTTCAGTACGGTGTCCATGAAAATTCTGCCGATGCTCAAAAATACCTTACCCCACTCCTTGACTCCAGCATATACCAAGGGAATTGGAAACAGCCAGTTCCAAAAAACAACCCGGTGCTGTTCAAAATCAAAGATAACGAGTATAAATTAACCGATTTGCTAAGGTTTGTATCAAACAATCAGCAAAAAGTCCGGCAGCAGGCTCTACCCGCTTTTTCCCACTCTATCTACCTGAACTGGATAAACCAAAGCGTTATTGATTACGAAAAATCGCAACTCCCTCAAAAATATCCGGAGTTTAGGCAGTTAGCCAATGAATACCTCGAAGGCATGCTGCTATTTGAGATTTCGAACCGCGAGGTGTGGTCTAAAGCCATGGATAGCACTGCTATCAGGAACTACTTTGAGGAACACAGAGAGAACTACCTGTGGGGACCAAGGGTACATTTCACGGTGTATAGTGTTTCGAACGAGAAAGTAGCCCAAAAAATCCTCAAAGATATTCAGAGCACCAAAAATAATACACCCGAAAACCTTTTGAACAAGTACAATAAAAAAGAAGCCGTTCTAACTTACCATCAGTTCATATCTGATACTGAAGACAACAGGATTTCAGGCTTTAATAGTTGGAAAAATGGGCTTAAGCTGGAGAAAAACGAAAAGGGTGAGGTTACCATAACCCAAATCAACCTGCTAACCAACAACGAGCCTAAGGACATAACCGATTGCCTGGCAGAGGTTTCATCAGATTACCAAAACCATCTGGAGCAGTTGTGGTTGTCAGAGCTAAAAAACCGGTACGCGGTAGAGGTGAACCAAGAGGTTTACCAAAAGCTCCTTGAGCAAATCAACCACTAACTCTAACGAAGAGTGAATTCAAGACTTAACCAACAAGGTATTAAAAAATGAAAAGAACTAATTCATCCGGCAGAATCAAAGTGTACCTGATTACAATCAGTAAGCAAATTATGCCCTTGGTTGTATTTGCACTGGTTAGTTGCCAGCAACACGAAAAAGGGAAACCTGTTGCCCGGGTGTTCGATAAGTACCTATACGAGAGCGATCTGCAAAACATTTTTCTCTCAAATGTCAGCAAGGAAGATAGCATGCTGATAGCAAAGGCTTACATTGAGAAATGGATTCAAACCCAGCTTCTGCTACGCCAGGCGGAAAACAACCTGAACGATAAAGAAAAGAATGTTGCCCGGCAACTGGAAGATTATAGAGCGTCACTACTAATACACAAGTATGAGCAGGCTTTCATCAACCAAAAGCTCGATACACTGGTGAAGGATTTTGAAATAAGCGAGTACTACTATGCCAATCGCGAAAACTTTGTGCTTTCCGAACCCATAGTAAAAGCGCTATTCATCAAGCTGCGGAAGGAAGCACCCCAATCGGTCAAGATACGAGAGATATACCGCTCAAAAAGGCAGGAAGATATTCAGCTGCTCGATAATCTGGCTTACCAGGCAGCCATCAACTACGATTTTTTCAATGACCAGTGGATTCCTTTTGCAGCCATTACCCGTGAACTTCCATACACCATTGACGACCTGAAGCAAACCTTTGCCAGGCAGTACATCGAGATGGAAGACGGAAGCTTTGTTTACCTGGTATCGCTCAGAGAAATTAAAAATCAAGGCGACATTGCACCCTTGGAGTACATTACCAACGAACTCAAAGAGATGATCATCAACTCCAGAAAACAAAAGCTTATCCAGCAACTTGAACAAAATATTTATGCGAAAGCCCAAGACGACAGAAGTTTTGAAATTTTCAAATAACCTAACCATGAAAGTATTTCGGCTTATTTCTTTTTTATTTTTCACAGCAGTGGCTGTTGTTCCTGTAAAATCGCAGGAAAGTATCGCTATCGATAAGGTCATTGCAGTTATTGGCAATGAACGAATCCTCCTATCCGACGTGGAACAGGAACTGCTTCGGATAAAGATGCAGGGGAACACAGAGGCCGGCATAACCCGTTGCAACGTGCTTGAACAGCTTATGATCCAGAAGCTGCTGATTACCCAGGCCAAAATCGATAGTCTTAACACAAACGAAAACTCCGTTGAGATGGAGGTTGACCGCAGGCTGAAATATTTCATAAACCAAATAGGATCAGAGAGGGCACTGGAAAACTATTTTAATAAGCCCATATTTGAAATTAAAGACGATTTGCGCGAGATTATCAGGGAGCAACAGCTCACCCAGCAAATGCGTCAAAAAATAGTGGATAAGGTAAAGATAACCCCATCCGATGTAAAGTCGTTTTTCAAAAAGATACCTGCCGATAGCCTTCCCATGGTTCCCTTGCAGTATGAGCTGCAACAAATTGTCATCTATCCGCCTGCTGCCGATAAGGCAAAGCTGGAAGCCAGGGAACGACTGCTTGAAATCAGAAACCGCATTCTAAACGGGGAACGCTTTGCCACCCTGGCAGCCTTGTACTCCGAGGATCGCGCCTCAGCAATCAAAGGAGGCGAGTTAGGGTTCCGATCCCGCGAAGAACTGGTTAAATCCTTTGCCGATGCTGCATTTAATCTTAAAGAAGGGCAGATAAGCCAAGTAGTTGAAACCGAGTATGGTTTTCATATCATACAGCTTATTGAAGCTCGCAACGACCAGGTTAACGTAAGGCATATACTGCTCAAACCTCAGTTCACCAACGATTTGCTGGCAAAAGCCATTCAAAAACTTGACAGCATTGCTAACAAGATTAAGGCGGACAGCATAACCTTTGATGAAGCAGTTGTTCGTTTCTCCGAGGATAAGAAAACCAACCTGAACAAGGGGCTCATGGTGAACCCCCAAACCAACTCATCGCTATTTGAAAAGGAATTCCTCCAGCCCTCAGACTTCTATGCCATTAAGGATCTGAAAGAAGGCGAGATTAGCGCACCGTTTGAATCGCGCGACGAGCATGCAAACGTGGTTTTCAAGATCATAAAAGTTAAACGCATTGTTCCGGCTCACAAGGCTAACCTCAAAGATGACTACGACAAGATACAGGCTATGGCCAAGGCCAATAGGGAAAACGAAATTCTCAGGGATTGGCTCAACAAAAAGATAAAAACCGTGTACATGCGTATCGACAAGGAGTTCCATAGCTGCAATTTCGAAACCAAGGGGTGGATTAAGTAGATTCCAGGGAATGAAACCTTTTAAACTAACTCTTTTTCTTCTTCTTGCTCTTTTCATGGGTAAGCCCTACCTTGGTTTTGCCCAGCAAAAAACAAAAATCAGGTTTGAGGGGGCTCAAAGCATGAAAAGCCTGAACCTGAACAACCAAAAGCTTATCCGGTACATAGGGAATGTCAGGTTTCAGCATGAAAACACACGAGTAATCTGCGATAGCGCATACCATAACCCTGAGGAGAACTGGTTTAACGCATTCGGCAGCGTGAGAATAGTGCAGGGTAAAACCACCATAACTGGCGAAACCCTGTATTACGATGGAAAAACCTCGCTGGGAAAAATAACCGGTAAGGAGGTAAGGCTGGTGGACGATGAAACCACGCTCACCACCCAAACCCTGTTTTTCAACTCAAAAACTAATGTTGCTTACTATACCACTCCCGGAACAATTACCACCAAAAACTCGAAGCTGAACAGCCAAAGGGGATACTTTAACCGAGCCAGCAACATGCTATCCTTCGCAGGGTCAGTTGTAATGGAAGATCCTGATGGAACAATTTATACCGATTCATTAACCTATAACACCAACTCCGAGCTCGCCAACTTCTTCGGACCTACCCACATCTTTAACAAAGATAACTTCGCCTACTGTGAGAAAGGTTGGTATAACAAAAAGATTGATCAGGCAAACCTCCAGCAGAATGCCTACATTCTAAATAAAAGCAACAAGATTTTTGGCGATAACATCTTCTACGACAAAGCTAAAAAATACGCCCGGGCACTGGGCAATGTGGTTCTGATTGACACAGCAAACCGGGCTTACATCTATGGACAGAAAGCGAATTACTGGCAGGAAAGCGAACAAGCCGAAATTGCGGACAATCCCTACCTAATGCTGGTGGACAATACCGATAGCCTTTTTTTGAAAGCAGATCAAATGCTTCTAATCTCACGTAAACTGAATACCAAATCTGATTCAACCTACAGGTTGTTAAAAGCCTTGGGGAACGTGAAATTTTACCGAAACGACGTTCAGGGTTTATGCGATTCCATGATATACAATACCCGCGACTCAGTTATAGACATGTACGTAAACCCAATTCTTTGGAACGACGTGAATCAGATGAGTGCCGATCACATCAAGATTCTCTCCAGGAGTAACAAGATAAGCCAAATGGATTTTGCCGGAAATGCTTTCATTGCTTCGCATGAGGAGGGAAATTTCTACAACCAGATAAAAGGAAAAACCATTACAGCCATGTTTACCGATGGCAAAGTTGAGAAAATTGAGGTTTCAGGTAACGGACAGGCAGTTTACTTTGTCCGCGATGCCAACATGCTCACCCTGGCCAACCGATCGGAGAGTGCAAAAATCTACATTACGGTAAGAAATAACAAGGTAAGTCGCGTGAACTTCCGCGAAAAACCTTCGTCAAACCTTTATCCTATTGAGAAAGTTGAACAAGAAGATGTAATGCTTAAAGGATTCAAATGGCACAGCGGCTTAAGGCCTGCAAACAAGTACAGCATTATACCCGCAAATTTTAAGCCTCAGCCCGTTGAACGTGGCGAAACCCTGCGAAAAAAAGTGCTAAAAACAGAAATAAAATAGAAATTAAAAAGGAGAGGCACCCCCTCTCCTTTTTAGATCTTAGTACTCATCCTCATTGAACAGGAAGTCCTCCTTGGTAGGATAGTCGGGCCAGATATCTTCAATGCTTTCATATATTTCATTCTCATCCTCCAGTTCCTGAAGGTTTTCAATCACCTCAAGGGGAGCTCCTGAACGAATAGCGTAGTCAATAAGCTCCTCCTTTGTTGCTGGCCAGGGTGCATCTTCGAGCTTGGATGCCAATTCTAATGTCCAGTACATAATTTTAAAAGTTTAAAAAACTGAGAGTCAATCAAATAATCACTTCAGCTGTAACACAAATATATTAATTTTTTAGAATTACAAGTTAGGCTGCCATTTTATTTGCTCAACCCCAAAATCTTTGCCAAGTTTGCGCGACAGGGTGAAAAAGTAATCGCTGAGTCTATTAAGAAAGATTATTAAATTCTCGGGCAGGGGTGTTTCTTCAGCCAAACGGGTAGCCAAACGTTCCGCCCTCCGACAAACTGTTCGGCAAACGTGGCAAATAGATACCGCTTGGTGGCCACCAGGAAGGACGAATGAGGTAAGGGGCTCCAGCAGTGCATCCATGGCATCAATTTCAGCTTCTATACGCTTGATATCTGCATCTTCGATTTTAGGAATCCGAACCTTACAATCGGTACAGTCGGCTGCTAGAATGGATGCGCAGTTCATCAACCGATCCTGTATAAAAACCAGAGTTCTTAAGGTAGTCTCATCAATTTTCTGATCGCGCAACAGGCCTGTGAACGCAATAAGTTCATCTACTGTGCCATAGGTCTCAATTCTGGGGTGATATTTAGGAACACGAGCTCCTCCAATCAGGGAGGTTGTTCCCTTATCGCCTGTTTTGGTGTATATTTTCATACCGTAATAAGTTGCGTTGCAAGTTAGCTTAACTATCTGGTTATTCAAAACCATTAAAAAACAACGCAGCGGGCTTTTTATTGTTCATTGAGAACAACCTTTTGCTTGAGAATAGGGTTGGGGTTCACTTCATCCGATTCAATCAAACCATCACGAAGGCGAACGATTCTTCGGGCATGGCGGGCAATATCCTCTTCATGCGTAACCACAATTATGGTATTACCCTGCTCATAAATCTCCTCAAAGAGATTCATAATATCAATTGATGTTTTGGAATCGAGGTTCCCGGTAGGCTCGTCGGCCAGTATGATGGAGGGGTTGTTTACCAAAGCTCTGGCCACGGCAACGCGCTGGCGTTGACCACCCGATAGTTCATTGGGCTTATGCTCCATTCTGTCCGATAAACCAACATTACCGAGAGCCCGCTTAGCCATTTCAATGCGTTCGTGTTTGGGGATTCCTGCATAGATGAGCGGTAGCATCACATTATCGAGAGCAGTGTAGCGGGGCAAAAGGTTGAAGGTTTGAAACACAAAACCAATCTCCTTGTTGCGGATCTCAGCCAACCTATCATCAGAGAGCTTACTCACATCGGTTCCGTTCAGAATATATGTTCCCTCGGTTGGGGTATCAAGGCAGCCCAGGATATTCATCAGGGTTGACTTACCGGAACCGGATGGTCCCATTATGGCAACGTACTCGTTCTTTTTTATGGTTAAATCGACACCTTTTAGAGCTTTAACCACCACGCTACCAACTTGGTAGTACTTTTTGATGTTGAGGATTGAGATTAGGTTTTGATCGTGCATATTTTATATTTTAGTTAAAAACGTTTAGTATGGGCCATACCGCAAGTTAAAATGCTGCTTCGCAATTCCGTCTCTAAAAAGCAGAATACCACACCGAAACAAATCGATAGAGATTGATACCGCTTCGTTTGACGCTAGCTCACTCCAGGCCTGCTCCATATCATCGCTCCACCGGATGTCATCAACTACAACAACCGATTCCGGATGCAGCTTTGGTAGTATGACTTCGAAATACTGTAAAAGTTTAGTTCCGTTATGATCACCATCTATAAAAACAAAATCGATTCTTTCTAAATCCTTCATTAGCCTTGGCAACTCGGTATCAAAGATTCCACAGCAAGGAGTTATATTTTTTAAACCCAAAATATCGAAGCGTTTCTGTGCAATGCCTAAAATGGCCTCATCGCCCTCAATGGTATAAAGCGTTCCGGCTGGGTTTGCCTTGGCTATGTAAAGGGAACTCATGCCCACCGAGGTTCCAAGTTCAAGTATGTTTTGGGGCTTGTAGTGATTGACCAGCCGATAAAGCAACCGGCCAAGATGCGGAGGAACTGCAACACTCCGAGCCAGTTGGCTAAGCTTTACCAGTTCACCGCGGAATCCTCCGTTTAAACTTTCGGCCACCGATTTCCTGATGATGCCGATGTCGCACCTCAGTAATTCCTTCCTGTACTTCTCAATATCGGCATAGGCCTCCCCTTTTACATCGTTCGAAATAACGGAGGTATATAGGTCATACACGAATGGCGAGTGAATCCCATGTCCTCCTTTGGGTAAGCTATGCCTTCTGAAACTTAAGTACTCTTTTAAAATCCCCCAAACTCCCCTTCTCATTGCCATATAGTTAAAGTGCTAAGGTAAGTCTGGAAGCCCTTTAATTCTTGGCTAACTGTGTTAAAAAAGGTTTAATATTATCACTTTTTATGAATCGGATGCTTTCTTATTTACCTCATTACAGTTTACCTTACCCAAAGCAGATCTCTTATTCTTTTTGTAGCATATTTTGATTACCCAGTATGTTAGCGCAAGGGCAACAAGCATAGCTGCTAACGAAAGCATTTCTAAGGCGGTGCTCTTTGTCAAACCCCAAACAATGACCTTCCTGGAAATGGCAATTATGGCAACCAAAACAACCAGTTCAACATGTAACACCTCTGTTTTCAAAAAGCCTTTAACTGCCTCCAGCAACTCAACTCCTATTAGGATCATTAAAAACAGGCCGATTAACTCTTGGTACTGTTGATCAATAAATTCTCGAAGCGGGGAATTAACTAATCCATCATATAGCCTCAAAAATACATCTATTAAAGAAAGCATTAAGAGGATAGATATGATAAGCAAAGTAAAGTAAATTATTCCGCGCTGTAAAAGTCTAAGATATCGTTCCATGTCGTTCTTTTGATTAATCAGAGTAAAGATACAAAAAAAGGGAGGAATCCTCCCTTTTTATTATGCAGACCCTTATTTTAATTTCTCATAATTTTTATGGCTGATCCAATATTTTGGTCGTTGTGAATGTTCTTGCCGGTTGGGGTATATAGCAGCTCAAGCCGGTCGGCATAGAGTTTTTCAACTTTCCCCCTCACCACCTTCATTGTGCTGTTAACTAGCCCGTTTTGTTCAGTGAATGGCTCATCGAGCAGAGCAAACGTGGCCGGGAGCCAACGCTCGGGGAACATATCACCAAACTCGCCACCAGGTTTGAAACGAGCAATTTCGCTGTTGATAATATTAAGTGCCTCCTTAGCCCCCTCCTCCGATTCCGGGTCTAGTCCCTTTCCCTGGACTGCTTTCTTAAGGGCTTCCCTTGATGGAACAATCAGGGCTGTGGTATAGGGTTTTTGGTTGTTGTGAAGGACAACGCTCTCAATATACTTTGAATGCTGTACCAGCGATTCCTCAATACCTTCAGGGCTATACTTTTCGCCATCGCTGGCAATAAGTAAACTTTTAAAGCGACCAAGTACATACAAAAACCCGTCTTTATCCATGTATCCCATATCTCCTGTATAAAGCCACCCATCACGGACCGTTTCGGCAGTTGCTTTTTCGTTTTTCCAGTAGCCAACCATCACATTCTCGCCCTTAACAACTATTTCACCCTTTTGACCAAGGGGGAGCTCCTTTCCGTTTTCATCGCAAATCTTCAGCTCTAGATACTTAACCAGGTGCCCCGATGAACCTAACTTATGACGTTTTAACGAGTTGGAACTGATGATTGGCGTGGCCTCTGATAAACCATACCCCTGCAGCATGGGGATACCAATTGCATAGTAAAAGCGTTGAAGTTCAATATCCAGCAGAGCTCCCCCTCCAATAAAAAAGTCCAGTTCACCGCCAAAAACCTCCCGGATCTTGCTGAAAAGAATTTTATCGTACATCCAAATCAATGGCTTATAGATAAAGGTAAAACCCGTTCCCTTATTCCATCCCTCCTTGTTGTACTTATAAGATATGTTCAGGGCATGGTTGAAGAGTTTTTCGGTAAATGCACCTTTTGCCTTAATCCCGTTTTCGATATTTTTCTTGAAGTTCTTGGCCAAAGCCGGCACACTCAGCAGCAAGTTGGGTTTCAGCTCCTTAATGTTGATGGGTATATTTTTTAATGTATCCATTGGCGTTCTTCCTACTTGTACCGTTGCTATGCTGGCACCCTTAGCCATAAATGAGTATATACCGGCCACATGGGCAAAACAGTGATCAAGCGGAAGTATCAGGAGCGTTTTGTAATGAACAGGGATCTCCATTAACGTCAAGGCCTGTTCTACATTAGCCGTGTAGTTGCGGTGCGAAAGTATGATTCCCTTGGGATCGGCAGTAGTTCCAGAGGTGTAGCTGATATTGGCATAATCCTCAGGCTTCACGCTGCGGGAAACTTCCTCAACCCTACCGGGATTACTCCTCAGAAACTCATCGCCTAGCCTAAAAACCTCATCTACATAAAGATCATTCCCTTCAAGCCGTTCAGGTTTGTCAAGATAAATAACCCTGCTAACATTCGGAAGCTGTGAACGCAGCCTTTCAATCTTAGGGGCTTGTTGACCCGATACAATGATCATAGAGGTTTCCGAATGCAATAGGCGGAAGAGCAAATCGTTCCCATCCAGCTTAACCGACAGGGGTACATTTACTGCGCCAGTGTAAAGGATTCCGAGTTCACTGATTACCCAAAGCTTTCGGCCCTCGCTGAGTAAAGCTACTTTATCGTTTTTCTTGACCCCTAAACTCAACAAGCCAGCGGCAAACCGGTACACCTCTCTTCGGGTTTCTGCGTAGGTTGTGGGCTCATACCTTTCAGTTAGCTTTTCCCAGATATATGGGTTATTGGAAAACTTGCTTACGCTTTCCTCAAAAAGATCAATAATTGTTCTCATGTTAGTTATTGTTTGGTTCCACCAATCCAAGAACAAAACTATAAAAATATGCTTAACAACATAATCTCAGAATGAAATTTCTGCCGTATTGCTACTTTTGCGAAATGGAAGGTAATGTCATTCTTGATTTATCAAAATGTACTGCTTGCCCACGAAACTGTGGTGTAAACCGGTACACCAAGGAGGGTTTTTGCAGAATTGGCGTTGAACCAATAGTGTCATCAGTATTCCCTCACAAGGGTGAGGAACCTGTTATTTCAGGAAAGAAAGGGATTTGCAACGTTTTCTTTGCCCACTGTAACCTACAATGCGTTTTCTGCCAAAACTACCAAATTAGCAGGAATAACGCATACAGTTCCAGGTGGCTAGCTGGAGTTGAACCAGTGGTAAAGGAAATCATATCGATACTCGATACCGGGGTAACACACCTTGGGTTTGTTTCGCCCTCGCACCAAGTACCCCAGATGTTGGAAATAATTTCACTACTGAACAAAAGGGGCTATAAGCCCATCACCGTTTATAATTCAAACGGATACGATAATGTGGAGACGCTTAAAGCCCTCGAAGGGTTGATAGATGTGTACCTGCCGGATTTTAAGTACTACGATGGCACTTTATCGTGGCAGTACTCCGGCGTTACCGATTATTTTGAAGTTGCCGGAAAGGCAGTAAAGGAAATGTATCGTCAAAAAGGGTCAAGTTTAGTGATAAACGAAGAGGGATTGGTAGAATTTGGACTAATTATACGACACCTTGTGCTCCCAGAGCATTCAGCTGACAGTATAGCCATTTTTAAATTTCTGGCTGAAGAAATTTCACCGCGGCTTTACATATCGCTCATGTCACAGTACTATCCACCCTCAGGCCTAAAGATGCCTTATACACTTGGAAGGCATGTATCTGCAAAGGAATATAATAGGATTGTAAATGTTCTGCACAAGTATGGTTTCAGAGGATGGGTTCAAGAGCTGGAAAGTAGCCAATACTACCGCCCCGATTTTAGTGCCGATAGCCCATTTTCAGAGTGATGCATGATTACCATTTTTTAAAAAGGCCTAAAATTGAGTGTTTATATAAAATAAATTTTGATTTCTGAAAAAATAATTCATAACTTGCAATTAAAATAATCCTAAACCGCAGCCCATTATGAAAAGAATACTTATACTTTTAGTATTAGCAGTTTTTGTTGGCACAAGCTGTAAATACTTCAAAAAAAATAAAAAGGTTGACCCCGTAGCCCTACAAAAAGCAAAAGAGGACAGCATTGCCAAAGCAAAAGCATTTGAGGAGGAACAAAAGCGAATTGCCGAGGAACAGGCCCGTCAGGAAGAAATCCGAAAGCAGCAAGAGTTTGAGAACACTTACCGTTTCCATGTCATTATAGGAAGTTTCAAAGTCCCTTCCAATGCTACATCATGGGAAACGGAAGTACATAGCTTAGGTTTTACAAAAACTAAGATCCTGGATTCACCAAACGGGTTTAAGCTGGTATCTATTGGTCAATTCGACACCTACAGCAAAGCGTTTAACGAGATTGAACGAATTAACGCCGAAAGACCCGATGAACCCCTTGAAATGTGGGTTTACGAAAACAAATGAACTCTAAACAATGAATAGCTGAGACCGCCCAGGTTGTGGCGGTTTTTTATTTTGTTAACAAATATTTTCTTTTTTTTGAGCGATTTTGATTTTATTTGCCACTCAAAACAAACCGAACTTAACATATAAACCAAATGGAAAAGATTCGACAAACGTTAAGAGATCATGCATGGGCCAGATGGACTGCTCTGGCCATAGTAGCCTTTACAATGCTTACAGGCTACTACCTGACCGATGTAATGGCACCCCTAAAAGGTCTTCTTGAACAACAACTAACCTGGGACAGCTCCGAGTACGGGCTTTTCACCAGTGCTTATGGGTGGTTTAACGTGTTCCTGCTGATGTTAATCATAGGCGGAATCATTCTCGACAAAATGGGTGTTCGCTTTACCGGTTTAATGGCTGCATCAATAATGGTGATAGGCACAGCCATCAAGTTCTGGGCTGTTTCAACCCATACATTAGATGGTCAAACCTGGAATATCCTTTGGCTTTTTCCAATAAAAGCTCAAGTTTTCATGGCCGCATTAGGTTATGCAATCTTTGGCGTGGGGGTAGAGGTTGCAGGTATCACCGTATCTAAGATTATTGTTAAATGGTTTAAAGGCAAAGAGTTAGCCCTTGCAATGGGACTGGAAATGGCTACTGCACGCTTAGGTACCGCTCTGGCGCTTGCCACATCAGTGCCCATCGCCAAGGCGTTTGGACATGTTTCTAAGCCCATACTGGTTTGCCTAATCCTTCTGGTTATTGGGCTTATCGCCTTTTTCATTTACACCTTTATGGATAAAAAACTTGATGCCTCCCAAGCCGAATACGATAAGCAGAACAACATAACCAACGAAGAGGAGTCGTTCAAAATCACCGATATTTTCAAAATCATCACAAACCGTGGATGGTGGTATATTGCAATTCTTTGTGTACTATTTTACTCTGCTGTTTTCCCATTCCTAAAGTATGCTGCCGACTTGATGGTTAATAAATTTGGAGTGGATGAATCGCTTGCTGGTACCATTCCCGCAATGCTGCCCTTTGGAACCATTCTGCTTACCCCACTATTCGGAAATCTCTATGATCACAAGGGGAAAGGAGCAACCATCATGCTAATTGGTTCACTTCTCCTAATCTTTGTTCATTCTATGTTCTCCATTCCTTTCCTCAACCATTGGATCATCGCCATTATCCTGATAATCATTCTTGGCATTGGATTTTCCTTGGTACCATCAGCCATGTGGCCCTCGGTTCCCAAAATTATCCCTGAAAACCAGCTGGGAACAGCATACTCACTAATTTTCTGGGTGCAAAACTGGGGGTTAATGGGTGTACCTGCGCTAATTGGCTGGGTTCTTGACAAATACTGTATAACCGGTCAAAAAGTTGTTGAAGGAGTTACGGTTAACACTTACAACTACACCATTCCGATGCTCATTTTCACCTCGTTGGGAATACTTGCCTTGGTATTTGCCTTTTTGCTCAAAGCCGAAGATAGAAAGAAGGGCTATGGATTGGAACTCCCGAATATTAAAAAGTAATCAAAGAAAACTAATAAGGACGTCCGAAATTCGGATGTCCTTATTTTATAGTTTTTTTAGCATACTCCTGCTGTCCACAAGCAATGCACTTTGGGCACAGGAGAGAAACTCCTTCCAAAAGTATATCGAAATAAGCAGGTATGCCTCTGAGATACTGGTAGAAGATGAAGCAACATCGTTGATGTTGGCAAATACAACCCTTAGTATCGACCACGACGGGGTATTACCACATATAACCATTAACTTGCCGCAAGCCCAAAACCTAAAGGTTTTGGTTCATAAAGTCCGCATTACCGATAGCAAAGGAAATGTAATAGTAAAACGAAACCTCGCCAAAGAATCAAAAAACAAAACGATGATGCTTACCCCCAGCGATATCAGCTTCAAAAACCAATGCACATACCCCCTTACGGTTGAGTGGGAATTTAAAGTGCTACTTGAACAGGTTCGGGGTGAATACCTGTGGCCATCAATTAGTGGTAACTTCAGTAGGATAAGCTTCTCGGGGATAAGGGTCTTTTCTGAAAATGAATTCCGCAATCGAATCCAAACAAACCTTGAGCCCTCAGCAAAGCTTATCGACCAATCGACCGGGCTAAGCGGGCAGGTTTGGGAACTGAACAGCTACGATGGCAAAAAGGCCTGGCAGAACACCAAGCCTATATCAGATCCATATTTTAAGGTAATTTTTTAGCCGAGCGCTACTCCCTAACTATGGTCTCATCCCTGTTGGGCCCAACGGAAACTATTTTGATTGGTACACCCGTTTCCTGCTCAACAAACTGAATGTAAGCCATCAGCTCATCGGGTAAATCATCGTCAGATTTAAAGCCTGAAATTTCTCGCATCCAACCCTTGAACTCCTTGTAAACGGGTTCAATTGGCGCATTAATATCGTAGGGTAAACGATCCGTTTCGGCACCATTGATGCGGTAAGCCACGGCAACCTTAATGGTTTCAAAGGTATCCAGCACGTCGGGTTTGGTCATAATAAGCTGGGTAACCCCATTTAGCATGATTGCATACCTAAGGGCAACCAAATCGAGCCAACCGCATCGGCGGGGCCTTCCGGTAGTGGCGCCATACTCGGCACCAATTTGCCTGATTTTTTCACCAACCTCATTATCCAACTCGGTTGGGAATGGACCTGATCCAACCCTGGTACAGTAAGCCTTGAATATACCGTAAACCTCACCCACCTTTCCGGGAGCAATGCCCAAACCGGTACAAGCCCCTGCACAAATAGTATTGGACGAGGTTACAAAAGGATATGAGCCGAAGTCGATGTCGAGCAACGAACCCTGAGCGCCTTCGGCAAGCACTCGCTTACCCTGGGCAATGTACTTGTTTATCTCATACTCAGAATCAATCAGGTCATACTCTTTCATCAACTCCACGCCCTTGAACCACTCTTCCTCGTGCTGCTCAATATTGCTCTGGTAGTTGTACTGCCTTAGTATCTCCTTATGCTTATTCTTTAGGAACTGGTATCGTTCCTGAAAATCATGAGCTAAAATATCGCCTACCCTGATCCCATTGCGACCAGTTTTATCCATATAGGTAGGGCCAATCCCTTTAAGGGTCGATCCAATCTTCCCCTTGCCCTTTGCCGCTTCCGAGGCAGCATCCAACTCGCGGTGAGATGGTAGGATAAGGTGGGCTTTTTTAGAAATCTTTAGGGTTCTTCTCAGGTTAACGCCCAGCTTCTCCAGCGAATGAATTTCCTGGGCAAAAATGATTGGGTCAATTACCACCCCATTTCCTATCACGTTAATGCAACCCGGATGGAAAACTCCCGATGGAATGGTATGCAGAACATGCTTGATGTTGTTAAACTCCAAAGAGTGACCGGCATTTGGCCCTCCCTGAAAGCGAGCTATTACATCGTAGTTGGGTGTCAACACATCCACCACTTTACCCTTACCCTCGTCGCCCCACTGCAGGCCAAGAAGAATATCAACTTTACTCATCACCTTGTATCTTTATTGCTTTAAATAACGGGAACCAATTTCAAGGAAAACCGAGTGTAAAACATCCCATCCTTGAACAAAAAGCACCTAAAGGTAATGATTTTCGCTCAACTTTACCACGGAAAATATTAACAGCTTAATCTGATAGTTCAATGCTATCGATTGCTTTTTGGCATGCTGCACACAAACCATACAGGTAAAGTGAGTGATGGGATACCGTGAATGAGCTGTTTTTTTGAGCCGAATTTATGATCTCCTGGATTCTGGGGTCGCAGAATTCAACTACGGTTCCGCATCGCGTACATATCATATGATCGTGCTGTTTACACTCGTAGGCCTTCTCGTAAAGGGAGGAATTCTTGCCAAACTGATGCTTGATGACCAATCCGCACTCAAGAAGCAGTTCGATGGTGTTGTACAACGTAGCCCTGCTCACCTGGTAGTTCTTATTCTTCATGTTGATATAGAGGGTTTCTATATCGAAATGGGATTCCTGAGAGTAGATCTCATCCAGAATGGCGAATCGTTCCGGAGTTTTGCGATGCCCCTTACGTTCGAGATAATCGGTTAGTATCCGCCTCACCACAGTTTTACTATCAGCACAGGCCATGATGTAAATTTAGACTTATTTTAAATAGCAAAAATAGGAGAAAAATTTTCCTTTGCAACCTATAACAGAAAAATTTGGGGAAAGTTCAATGGTGAAGCAACCTACAAAATCTTAATCAGCTTAATCGTCGAACTTATCCATACGCTTCACGTTTTCAATCCCTTTCACTCTCATAATATTCATAATCAAGTTATTAAGATGAGTTACATCGTGTACGTAAAGGTCGATAAACCCTTCAAAGATTCCGTCGTGGCTTTCGATATGGAACTTACGGATGTTCACCATGAGCTCTTCGGAGATCACCTTGGTGAGTTCACTGATGATACCCATTCGGTCGGTTCCGATAACCTCAATTCTTGCCAGAAACGATAGGGCTTTCTGCGATGTCCATTTAGCGGCAACAATCCTATCTCCATGTTGAGCCATGAGTCTTACTGCCTCGGCACAGATTGCTTTGTGAACGATAACTATTTCATCGGGCGATACATAGCCAATCACATCATCACCAGGAATTGGATTGCAGCACTTAGCTACCAGGTACGGGGGATTGTCGGCATCGGCTACATTGCTCAGCAGGAATGGTTTTCGCATATCGAACTTGGCGGGGGCATCGGTTTCTTCTTCGGGTTTTGAGCCGAAGCCGAGTTGTAGCTTCCAGTACTTTATCCACTTGCTTTGGGTGTTCTTTTTTAGGATACGTTTTAGATTCTCCAGGCTAACGAGGCCAGCACCAATCTTCGCGTACAGCTCATCTTTGGATGTTACCTCATAGGCGGGCAGTATTTTCTTAAAAACTCTGGAGGATGGCTGAATCCCCATCTCTAAAAGCTTTTCCTCTAACATCCGTTGCCCCTTCTCAATTCGGTTCTTCGCCTCCCCTTTGAGTGCATTTTTAATTGCTGCTTTGGCTTTAGCAGTTGTGGCAAAATTCAGTAGCTCCCAGGTTGGCTTTTGAGAGGCTGCAGTAATAATTTCCACCTGATCGCCTGTATTCAACTTGTAGCTTAGCGGAACAAGCTTGTGGTTCACCTTTGCGCCAATAGCTTTATTCCCTATTTCCGTGTGGATTTCATATGCAAAGTCGAGGGCTGTGGCTCCTTTTGGTAGGCTACGGGTTTCGCCCTTTGGGGTAAAAACGATGATTTCGGATGTGAATAGGTTCAGCTTGAACTCATCCAAAAACTCGAGTGCATTCTCCTGGGGGTTCTCAAGCATTTCCCTAACCCGCCGAATCCACTTATCCAACTCATTCTCCTGGCTGGTGGCATCCATCTCTTTATAGCGCCAGTGAGCGGCAAAGCCACGCTCTGCAATATCATCCATTCGGCGGGAGCGAATCTGAACCTCAACCCACTTGCCATCGGGCCCCATTACTGTACAGTGCAGGGCTTCGTATCCATTGGCTTTTGGGGTGCTAACCCAATCGCGTAACCTGTCGGGTTTGGGCTTGTAAATATCAGTGATAAGCGAGTAGATATGCCAGCACTGGGTTTTCTCAGGAATATGGGGGTATGGGTTGAAAACTATTCTAACGGCCAGCAAGTCGTAAATCTCCTCAAAAGAGACGTTCTTGGTCTGCATCTTCTTCCAGATGGAGTAAACCGATTTGGGTCTTCCGCTGATCTCAAAATCGATGTTATTCTCCTCCAACTTCTGGATAATGGGCAACGAAAAATGGTTAATCAGCTGCACCCGCCGTTTCTCGTTATCGGCAATCTTGCTTCGGATTTCCTCGTAAACCTGCGGATAGCGGTACTTTAAGCTGAGATCTTCGAGTTCCGTTTTAATGGCGTACAGCCCCAAGCGATGGGCTAACGGGGCATAGAGGTAGATGGTTTCGCTGGCAATTTTCATCTGTTTGGTAGAAGGCAGCGACTCCAGCGTCCTCATATTATGAAGCCTATCGGCAAGTTTTATCAATATTACCCTGATATCATCGGCCAGGGTGAGCAAAATTTTCCGGAAGTTCTCAGCCTGTATGGTGGAGTTCGCGTCAAAAACATCGGTTATCTTGGTTAAGCCATCGATGATGGATGCAATCTTTTTCCCAAATATCCTTTCAATATCATCGATGGTGTAGTCGGTATCTTCAACTACATCGTGCATCAGGGCGCAGGCAACGGCTTTGGCTCCAAGGCCTATTTCGCTGGTAACAATTTTTGCTACGGCTATTGGGTGAAGGATATATGGCTCGCCGGATTTTCGGCGTACCCCTTTGTGGGCCTCGTTGGCTAGGTTAAAGGCTTTTTTAATTAACTCCACATCGTCCTGCGAGTTGCATCGGGTACAGCTGCGCAGTAAGTCCTCAAAATACGACTGAATTAGCTGAATCTCTTCTGGGGTCTGTAAGCTCATAGGTCAACTCCTTGATAAAATCTAGCGAGGGTAAACTACCGATACGCTTCCGTTTTGGATAATGTCGCCGGCATTAGCAGTGCTGATAACCAGGCGATACACGTAGGTACCCTCCTTCACAAACTCTCCTTTACTGTTACGGCCATCCCAGCCCTCATTACCATGGTAAACTACACCTCCCCATCTGTCATAGACCGTTAGGGTAAAACGGGCTTCGAAGTTTATGACGGGCTTGAAAAGGTTTCTGGAATGGTTATGCTCACTGCGAGAATCGTTTGGCGCAAGAGCAGTGGGCATGGTTACACCGGGAAGAATTTCCGTTACAAGTTCCCTGGAACGACTAAGAACAACCGTATCGTTTGCGGGCGAAAGTTCCAGGGCCTCGATGTAGTACCTAAATGTAATGCGGTAAAGCGGGTTTTGACCCTTAAAGCTGGACAGATCGTCGTCGTATTCGGTCTGTGTTAGGCCGCTAGCCACCCTCTCAAGGTTTCCTGGCCCTGCCACATCATCATTTACCGTGTAGGATTGGCGGTACACCGAGTACTCTATCCGATTGACAGTTCGATCGGGGTTGCGGTGGGTGTCCTTGATTAGCTCATCCCATTGTACATGAACGTTAGTGCCTTTGGGTTTTAACCTGGGGATAATTGAATTACAAAGGTTTGACACCCTAACAGCTTTCCGGCATCCGTTATACGCATCAACTTTATAGAAAAACTTTCGGGTACGAGCAGCCCATGTATCATTGGTATCGATACTGAAATTTTTGGAAGGGTTGCTGAATTGCTCGATAATCTTCGCGCTGAAAATGCTCTGAGCGGTGTCGGGCTGCTCCCAGCGCCAAAGTTTAAAATCAGTTATTTCAGTATTTGGGTCGATGGTGTAGTAAATTCGATTCCCGTTGTTTGTGGCAACTACGCTGTCAACACTGGCGTAGGCAGGATGCCGGGCCATTTTGGTATGGATGAGGTAAAGGTTTGAATAGCTTTCATAAGCAAGATCCATGCGTGTTGCCTTTATATAGAAAAAGTAGTCAAGGTTCTCCTGAACGTTTATTACGGAATGCCGGTTAGCATAGCCATCGTAGTCGCCAATTTGCTGGTACGAAGCCCAGTTTAAATCATGCCCCATGAATAGCTGGTACCTTATGTTTCGGTATGGTGCTGATGCGTTAAGTGGCCAGGCCTCATAACCAATCCAGGAAAGGTCTATTTTGGCATTACAGCTATCGTAGCTGGCTGTGAGCCAAACCTGCGAGTGCTTAACTGTCATCTGGCTAGGTTCAAACTGCCCCAGCGAGGCCACTCGATAATATACCCGTTGTCCGTTTGCATTTGCGCCAACATGGGTGTACTGAAAAGTATTCTGGTCAACTGTGTCGATGGGATCCCAGCCATCGGCATCTGGATTTACAGGGTCACGCGGCACATAGATGATATAGCCTGAAGGATCGGCTATTTGTGGCTCGTGGGGTGGCTGGGTCCAGTATAAGGTTACATTACCGTTGTTCAAATCGTTGGTCAGGTAGTCGAACCTGGGTGGATTGGGCTTAAGGCTAAACTGCGCATTAGCGAAGGTTACCGTAAAAACCCACAGTACAATGATTAGCTTCCTACTCATACTTTTTCATTTATTATTCTTCAAAACCGGTTGGCTTGTCGCTTCCGGCAATGCTTACAACCATTTTGTCAATATTCAGATACCGGCAAGCAAGGTCATTGAGCTGCTCTGAAGTTATGTTGTTTATTGTGCTTATCAATTTTTCAATATATCCAAAATCGAGGTTGTTATATTGATGCAAACTCGCCATGCTTTCGGCAATTGCCAATGGTCCATCGAATGTTCGTAGCAGCTGGCCGGTCATATATCCCTTTACCAGTTCAAGCTCTTCGGTTGGTAAAGGTTCGGTTTGTAGTCTTTTCATCTCATGAAAAACTTCATTCATGGTTGCCTCCGCTAATCCCGCCCCCACTTCGGTTGATACCAAAAACACTGAAAGTTCAGAAAAAGGTAAAATGTACGATGTTACCCCATAGGTGTAACCTTTCTCCTCTCTAATATTTCGCATCAACCTTGACCCGAAATAACCACCCAGTAATGTATTCAACACATTAAGCCCCGGCATATCCGCATGGTTCCTTTTGGGCCAAATTGTACCTATGCGGATCGACGATTGTACCGCATCTTTCTTATACGTAAATACTCTCCGTGTGGTTGTCTGGTATTCGGGAAGATCTGTAATTTCTTTTTCCTTTAGTTTGAAGGATGGAACATCTATTTGCCTGAGCAGAAAGTTGACCTGTTTTGAGTCAAGCTTGCCGGCAATAACAACCAATCCGTTTTGCGATGTATGAAACCTTTGCCGGAATGATTTAACCGCCTCTCGCGATAGGTGGTCGTAATCATGGGGTGTGGCAAACGATCCGTAGGGATGGCTACTGCCAAACAGAGCGCTGAAAAAACGCTGGCGCGAAAGGGTGGATACCTTTTCCAGCTCAACTAACAGCGATTGCTTCCCTTTTCGACAAAATATTTCAAGCTCATGCTGGGGGTAAGCCGGATTCAAAAGAATATCGGAAAGCACATCGACCGATGGATAAAAATGTTTTCCGATTGTATAGAATGATATGGATGAGAAATCGCGGCTAAATGACGGTTCCAAAAAACTTCCGTAAAAATCGAGTTCCTCGGCAATCTGAGCCGAAGTACGCTTAGATGTACCCTCGCTTAGCAGTGAGATTGCCGCATTTGCAACCAATGGTTGAGTCTGGTAGCGTGTACCCGCGCGGAATATGATTTCAATCTTACATAAATCCTGGGTACCTGCATTTATCACAACCACCTTAAACCCATTCGAAAGCTCAAAGATTTCGGGTTTAGGAATAATTACATTTGAAACCGGAACCCTTTTTGGAGGATTACTCCTGTCAACAACCAGCTTTTCCATACTCATCTCAACTTTTCCCGTTTGCACTGTAGTAGAGGGTGGAGCAATTGCTTTCGTTAAGAATACTTCTAGCAACGCGTTGAATATCAGAACTTGTAACCGAACCATATCGGTTCAATTCAACATTTAGGAGATTCGCATCGCCAAGCATTTCGTAGTAAGCCAGGTTCATGGCGTTGTTCAACACGCTTTCCTGTTCAAAAATGAAGTTTGCCTCAAACTTATTCTTCACCTTCTCCAGTTCCAACGATTCAACCGGCTTACTTTGCAACTCCTCAACCTGTTCAATCAGAGCTTTCTCTGCAACTTCAAACGAAGTGGAATTGTAAAGGTGGCCGGTTATTACAAAAAGCCCTTCGTCCACATCGCCGGTTATATATGCGTTTACCGAGCTAAAAAGTTTCTGATCCTTAACCAAACGCTGATACAAGCGCGATGATCGACCATTTGACAGTAAATCCGAGAGTAAGTCGGTAGCAGGGTAATCGGGATGCGTTCGGTTGCACATGTGGTATGCTTTGTAAATGGCATTGAATGGCACATCGCGATCAAGTGTCAGGTAGCGTGGCTCAGCCTGCTGGGGCTCCTTTAGTATGGCACTCTCTGCTAACGAACGGCGTTCAATGGAACCGAACCATTTTTGTGTAAGCTGCAAAATGTTGGAAGGGTCAACAGGCCCGGCAACACATAGTATTGCATTGTTCGGAGCGTAGTGACTGAAAAAGAATTCCTTTACATCATCCAAAGTAGCACTGCTGATATGCTCCGGCGACTGCCCTATGGTTGGCCAACGGTATGGATGAACCTTGTATGCTAAAGGCCTAAGATGAAGCCAAACATCACCATAGGGTTGATTCAAATAGCGCTGGTTAAACTCTTCAATCACCACGCTTTTCTGCACATCCAGACTCTTCTGCGAAAAAGCTAAGCTTAACATTCGGTCGCTTTCCAGCCAAAAGGCGGTTTCGATGTTCTCAGCCGGAAGCGTTATGTAATAGTTTGTAATATCATTGCTGGTAAACGCATTGTTTTCGCCCCCTACTCTTTCCAGATGCTCATCGAAAACAGGAATATTGGCCGATCCCCCAAACATTAAATGCTCAAAAAGATGAGCAAAACCTGTTTTGCTTGGGTTCTCATTTCTGGAGCCAACACGGTAAAGAAGGTTAAACGCTGCAATAGGCGTACTGTAGTCGGTATGAACCAACAGAATCAACCCGTTATCCAGAGTAAACTTTTCAAACTCGATCATGCTCAAAAAATAATTCAATTATAGCAATTTTTACTGAGCAGATAAACGGTGAACAAATAAAACTTAGGCGGTAATAGTCAAAGTTAATGAAAATGCCTAACTTCGTTAGGCATTTTTAAACAGTACTAACGACAGGATACCAATGATTCTTTCTCGTCTAAAGCATTACTTTGCAATTACATGGGTGGCATTTAGGCGACTTGGAGAGCGAAGGATAACCCTTATTCTTAGTTTTACCATAGGAATCCTCAGCGGGTTAGCTGGAGTTATCCTTAAAAGCACCTTGCACTGGCTAAGAACCCAGATTAGCAAAGTGGTTCCAATGGATACCACAAACTTGCTATATTTTGGATTACCAGCCATTGGCATACTGCTTTCGGTGATTTTTGTCAGGTATTTGATAAGAGACAATATCGGCCATGGGGTAACCCGAGTGCTATACGCTATATCGAGGCAGGGTAGCAGAATACGACCACACAACATGTTCAGCTCCATCATAGGGAGCGTACTCACCATTGGTTTTGGGGGCTCAGTGGGAGCTGAAGCACCAGTGGTTTACACCGGCTCGGCGATTGGTTCCAATGTTGGCAGCTTTTTCCGGATGAACTACCGTACCCGTACCCTTTTAATTGGCTGTGGGGCAGCCGGCGCCATCGCATCCATTTTTAAAGCCCCCATTGCAGGTATTGTATTTACCCTTGAGGTTTTGATGCTCGACCTTACAACTGCCTCAATAGTACCCTTGCTTATAGCTGCCGCTGCAGCCTCGTCGGTGAGCTACTTTCTGATGGGGCCTGAGGTAGTTTTCGATTACGAAGTTGTTAGGCCCTTTGTGCTACAGCACATACCATGGTTTCTGCTTCTGGGAATTTTCTGTGGGTTTGTGTCGCTTTACTTTACCCGAACCGTTTACGGCATCGAAAAGCGATTTAAAGGCTACACTCGCAGCCCCTACAAGAAATGGGTTGTTGGTTCGGCTATTCTGGGTGTTCTGATTTTTCTTTTTCCCCCCCTCTTTGGTGAGGGGTACGATGTACTTCAGTCTCTGCTCGATGGAAACTCCAGCTACATCTTTCACAACAGTCCCTTTTATGAATTTCAGAGCAACTACTGGCTACTGGTTGCTTCGCTTCTGCTCATTATTGCCCTCAAAGCTGTAGCTGCAGCTGTTACTAATGGTGCCGGGGGTGTTGGAGGGATTTTTGCTCCATCGCTATTCATTGGTGGTATTGCAGGATTTCTGGTGGCAAATGTTATCAACCGGTGGGGTGTTGCAAATGTCTCGGAAAGCAACTTTGCCCTAGTAGGCATGGCCGGTACCATGTCGGGGGTTATGCATGCACCATTTATGGCGATTTTCCTGATTGCCGAAATAACTGGTGGTTACAAGCTTTTCGTTCCCCTTATGCTAACCTCGACCATTGCTTACCTCACCATTCTCTACTTTGAACCCCACTCAATCTACACCAAACGGTTAGCCCAACGCGGTGAGCTTATTACCCACCACAAGGATAAGGCAGTGCTCACCCTACTTAGCGTAGGCAAGGTGATTGAAACCGACTTCATTACCGTTGAACCAACCGAATTGCTGCGCTCTTTGGTGAAAAAGGTTAGCCTATCGCGCCGCAACATATTCCCCGTGGTAACCCCCGATGGCAAGTTTCTGGGAGTGGTTCTGCTCGACGATATCCGACCTATCATGTTCAATACCGAGCTGTACGAAAAAGTTAAGGTTCAGGAAATCATGAGCCTTCCGCCTGAGGTGATTTCTATTAATGAGCCCATGGACTCCGTGTTAAACAAGTTTGAGGAATCTAAGGCCTGGAATCTACCGGTAATTGATGGTGACAAATACATGGGTTTTGTGTCAAAATCCAAAATTTTTTCGGTTTACCGCAACTTGCTGATTGAGTTTTCGGAGGAGTAATTCCTTATTATCTTTAACATGATAGATAGTATGAATAATTTTTTATAAAAAATTATTAAACCCCTACACATAATTAAACTTTTATTAAATTAGCACAACAATAAAACTATTTATGGTTAGCAACTCTGCACAGTTGGGCTAACCCCCCAGTTTAGATGTCGGATATGTGAAAGCGAAAACCGACATCCTGCAGGCCTTTAAAAATAAAAGAGTAGCCGAGTTATCTGCTGAAAATCGAAAGAGTAAGCGGAAAACACCTAAACAATGCTTAATATGAGTTTTTTACCCCTCCCCCCCCATTTACAAAATTTATCATTCTTGCATCAATAATTGGTATATCTTTTGGCATAATCTCGTGTCAGAAAGAAAATGAA
>CALBBQ010000004.1 GCA_937926785.1 uncultured Bacteroidales bacterium
GGATTTCAAACCATCAACCTAAAAGTTGAACCAAATTTTGAAGGTGTCACAAAGGAAGAAATTAACAGCTGGCTAAAAGAAACAGAGGAACGTTGCCCTGTAACGGACAATATTAAAGGCTCAACCACTATTAATATTACCATTTAAATAGTACCATGAAAATTACCGATAAACCCACATTACAAGAATTTCACATTCCGGGAGTAAGGCACATCTCTCCCGAAAATGCCTATGCTGCCCTGCAAAAAGGCGAAGCCATAATTTTAGATGTCAGAGAGGATGACGAATTCAAAACCGAAAACATTCCCCTCGATAACGTAATTCATCATCCCATGTCGGTAATACTCGACCGCTTAGCCCATATTCCCAGAGATAAGTACATCATAACAGCTTGTCCCGGAGGTGTGCGCAGTACAAAGGTGGCTAACTTGCTTATGGAACAGGGATACCCAAACGTAGTTAATTTAGACGGAGGACTGACAACCTGGAAATCGCTTGGATTACCTCTCAAAAGCAATGTGCTTTTTAGTTTTAATCTGGGATGCGGAGGAGGCACAAAACCCTGATTCTATTTAATCATCAACATAAACTGCATTATGTTTACCTGCCCAATTTGTCATGCGTATCTCATTGAACTTGAAGCTGAGGAGCTGGCAACTTGTTCGTTTTGTAGTGCTGTTGAGGAAACCGAATACTTGTGCCCAAACGGGCATTTCCAGTGCGAAGACTGCCGAATGTCCAATCAAACCCAAATATTGGAGAGGGTTTGCCTAAACACAAAAAGCACCGATCCTATAGCTATTGCTAACTTGGTGATGAAGCACCCCTCGTTTAACCAGTATGGTGTTGAGCATCACGAGCTGGTGGCCGCAGTTTGCCTTACGGCGATTCGTAACCTTGGCGCTCAAAATATTAGCGGAAATAAGCTGAAGGCAGCAATAAAGCGGGGCAGTAAAATTCCCTACGGAGCCTGTGGAACTATGGGAACCTGTGGCGCCTGCGTGTCGGCGGGCGTGGCAATGGGAGTTCTTACCCAATCGAACTACCTAAAGGATAAGGAGCGCAACCTCACCATTACAACCACGGCAAATGCACTGCTCAAGCTAACCGAGCTGGGCGGACCACGATGCTGCAAGTTCAGCACCTATGCAAGCATCATCTCCGTTTGGGAAATAGCCACCAACGAACTGGTCATGAACTTACCTGCGCTAAATGTAAAATGCGCTTTTCAGGGTAAACTTAAAGAGTGCCACCTAAACAAATGCCCATACTATGAGCAATAGGCAGCCCTGGCGATTGATTGCAGATGAAATCCGCGATCCGGCCATGCACTTTGCCATGGAGGAAGCGTTACTCCGTTTAACCGATGAAAACTACACCCAGCCAACACTAAGGCTTCGCAGGGTTGAACCCTCGGTATGGATAGGTTACTACCAGTCGCCAGCCGAAGATGTAGATATTGATTACTGTACCAAGCATAACCTTAAGATAATCCGTCGGCTTAATGCCGGTGGAGCTGTATATCAGGATAATGGAACTTTTTGCTACTCTGCCTTCTTCAACAAGTCCCAATTCTTTTCCAGCTTTAACATTACCCGGTCTGAACAGCTTTACCCGCTGTTTGGCAAAGTTATCATTGACCTTTGCAAAGAATTAAATATCAATGCCAATATTTCTCCGGTAAACGACATAACGGTGAATAACCGAAAAATATATGGTTCAGCCCAGCTCGAATGGTACACGGCTTTCGTTCATAGCGGAAGCATACTGGTCAATGTTAATCGCGAGGCCATGCAGGCCACTCTTAGACCCTCGAACCTTAAGTTTGCCGACAAAGGGTTTACTAACGTTAAAGACAGGGTTATCAACCTTGCCGAACTCACGGAAACTCCCACTAATGTTGAGCAGGTAATGATGCTTTTCGTGAAAAACTTTGAAAAAAACATGAAAGCCAAACTTGTAAAAGGAACATTCACGGACAAGGAGTGGAATCTTGCCAAACAGCTTTTCGATGAAAAATACTCCAGACCTGAATGGACTTTTTCAAACTCTAACGCCCCCAAATCAATGGTTTCGGTAAAAATACCCAGCGGCGTGCTCATTCTAAAGTATGAACTGCTCAACAATCGCTTCAAATCGGTTGCTTTGCTAGGCGATTTTTTACTTCCCAACCACAGCGAAGCCGAATCATTCATGTTGATTTGCCGCGATAAAACCCCTTCCCAGGCTATACTTGAGGTTGAAAAAACCAAACTCCCAGCCGATCTGAAAAAGGGTATAGTTACCTTACTTAATCAAATTGTATCCGATGGAACCCATTAGACTGGAGGTATTGGTGGCATCGCCACCAACCAAAAAATGCAAGGCAATGATTTCCATGTTTGAGAAATTCATGACCGAATTTCCCGGTAAGCTCAAACTCGATATTTACTATGCCGGCGAGCCCATGACCATAACTCCAACCGAGGGCTTTCGTAAAGAAACCGGAAAAATCCGTAAAATCCCTTCGGCTTACGTCAATGGCATTAACGTAGCATCTAAGGAGGTTCCTGACGAAAATATGGTTCGACAAACCATTATGAACTTATTGAAATAATAGTTTTTTTTGCATGAAGATTACTTACCTTAAAATAAAAGAAAATGAAAAGAATCGTTCTAATCACTGCCACTGCAGCACTTTTAACAGTCCTGATTTCAGGCCATGCAACTGCACAAACAACCAAGCAGAATGCCCAAAAAGAAAAGAAGTATAAAGTTACCTTTGTTGAATTAGGCTCGGTTAGATGCATTCCCTGCCAGCAGATGCAGCCCATAATGAAATCGGTTGAGGAGAAGTATGGCGACCAGGTAAAGGTTATTTTCTACGATGTTTGGACCGAAGACGGTAAGCAGTACGCCAAAAAATATAATATCAACCTGATACCCACTCAAGTTTTTTTGGACGAAAACGGGAAAGAGTTTTTTAGGCATGAGGGTTTTTTCCCTGAAAACGAACTCATCAATGTTTTAAAAAGCAAAGGGGTAAAGTAAAGTTAGTCGGGTAGAATAAAAATTTATTAAAAAAGGTTACATAAAGGGTTATGTTTTAAAAATTTATCATATGTTTGCAAATGTTTACTTACATAACAATATGCGTAAACCTACTGAAATCAGGCAGGAACAAATAAAACAGGCTGTGCTTGATATCATATTCACGGACGGTCTAAAAAATCTTTCAACACGAATGCTTGCCCAGCGCATTGGCATGAGCGAAGGCGCAATTTTCAGGCATTTCCCTACAAAGCAGCATATTATTGTTGATATAGTTAACGATGTTCATAAAGATTTTATCGGAGGGCTGCGAAAGATTGCCTTATCAAAACAAAATCCCCCAAAACGGCTGGAAGAGTTTCTTTGCTTTACCATCAAATACTTAACCGATAATAAGGGCATAACACTGCTGCTTTTCTCTGAGGCATCGCACAACAATGACGTGCAGCTGAAACAGGCACTAACGCAGATATTTAACTCCCAAAAGAAACTGCTAAGCAAAATCATTTTGGATGGTATTGCAGAGGGTGTGTGGGACGAAAGTGTACCGGTTGAGAGTGTAGCCATGCTTTATATGGGCATTCCTGTTTCCCTTAACATCGAACTCATCCTCAATAGTGGCCTTATTGATTCTTCCAACTTTTGCAACAAAATGTTTCAGCTAATGAACAAAATGTTAAAATAATAGTTTTTTTATCCTATATGTAAGCATTTACTCACTTAAAAGTTTAAAACCATGCTTTATACAATTACATTTTTGATTATTGCCATAGCCTCATTCCTTTTTGCCATGCTGGGTTTGGGTGGAGGAATGGTGTACGTACCGGTTCTTAACTGGGCTGGGTTTGATATGGTATCGGTGGCTATACCGCTTGGTTTACTATTGAATGGATTAAACACCGCACTGGTACTAATCCCGTTTGCCCGGAAAAAAATGGTTGACTGGAAGGGAGGCGCCGTAATGGCTGCCTCAGCACTCATTGCCTCGCCTCTTGGAGCCATGACCAGCGAATATGTACCGGTTCAAACCCTTAAGATTCTGTTTGCCGCAATGGTTGTTGCTGCTGCCCTACGCACACTATGGGCTTCGAAACAGGCGGAACCAGAGGCGATGATGTCACTCAAAAAACGAAGCGTAATCGGATTCTTTGTAGGCGGATTTGCCGGGTTTATTGGTGGCATGCTCGGCTTGGGTGGTGGATTTATTATTGCCCCTATTCTAATGATGATGGGCTATAAAACAAAAGAAGCCGCAGCCACAACCGCCTTCGTGGTTACATTCTCTTCCTTCTCGGGCTATTTCGGGCACGTATCCCAAGGGCACATTAACTGGACTCTTACCATCGTTGTTGTCTTTGCCGTTATTCTGGGCTCCCAACTGGGTGGTCGCTACATGACCCAAAAAGCGAAATCGAAGCAGGTAAAGGTTATTTATGCTATAGTCTTGCTGCTTATTGCCACCAAAATGGTTTATGGAGTTCTATTTTAGCAATCAACTATGACAACCGAAACACATCATCACCACAGAGTAAGCGGTAAGAACCTTGGGCTTACCATTCTGCTTAACGTTCTCATTACCGTTGCCGAGGCAATAGGGGGTATTATTTCCGGAAGTATGTCGCTGCTGAGCGACGCTGCTCACAACTTTAGCGACGTTCTTTCGCTCTTAATCAGCTACATTGCCAACAATCTTGCTCGCAGGAAAGCTACACCTGAACAAACCTTCGGGCTAAAGCGCTCCGAGATCCTTGCCGCATTTATCAATTCGGCAACATTGATGGGGCTGGCGATAGTAATAGTTGTTGAGGGTACAAAACGGTTATACCATCCGGTAAGCGTAAACTCAAGCTGGGTAATATGGCTATCGCTGTTGAGTATTGCCGTGAATGGGGCAAGCGTTCTGTTTATCCGAAACGATGCCCTCGATAACATGAATATTAAATCAGCCTATCTTCATCTTTTTAGCGATATGCTTACCTCAGTTGCGGTGCTGGTAGGTGGTGTGGCCATGAAATACCTCCAATGGTACTGGGTTGATGCTGTATTTAGTATGGTAATAGCCATTTACCTGCTGTACTCCTCATGGAGTATTTTTAAAACATCGCTAAGAATCTTCATGCAGTTTTCACCGGCAAATATCAACATTAACCTGATTACTAAGCAGATTGAGAGCCTCCCAGGTGTGAAGAATATACACCATGTACATGTTTGGCAAATTGACGAACATGAAATTATGTTTGAGGCACATATCGATGTAACCGACAACATCAAAATATCGGATTTTGAGAGTATCCTCGAGCAGGTTAAAGTAAAGTTAAAAGAACACGGAGTAAACCATGTAACCATTCAACCGGAATATTCCGTTACAGATAACAAACAATTAATTCACTAATCACTTAAATTTTAAAGCTATGATTAACCCAAAAGACTGGCTTGAGTTTGGCCAAAAATTTCACGGTCACAAATGTCCGGCAATGCCCATGGGGCTCAGAGTAGGTGCAGCAGCCATGAATGCCCTTGGGGTTGAGCGCGCAAAAGATGGTCAACTTATTGCTCTTGTTGACCTTGGCGAAGACCATTGCGCCACCTGCTATGCCGATGGGCTTCAGGTAATACTGGGCACCACTTTCGGCAAAGGAAACATCAAAAAAACACACAAAGGTAAATGGGCTGTTACGGTAATTGACAAGGCAACCGGTCGCGCCGTCAGAGTTACCCCTAAAGCTGAGGCTATGCTTGCCAACAAGCAAACTGCTTTCTTCAAAGATTACCGCGAGAAAGGGATCCCCGCCAGTAAGGTTCCCGATACGGTAGTTGACCCCCTTGTCTTGAATGTTATGAATGCCCCCGATGAGAAACTCATCAACATCTCTGAAGTTTTTCAGTTCGACCTCAAGGAACATGCCCACAGCTTTAACAGCTTTGTGTGCGAGGAATGCGGCGAAATGACTGTTATGGAATACGGACGAATTAAGGGAGACAAAAAGGTTTGTATTGACTGCGCAAGCAAACACTAATCATCTTGATCAAAAAGTAAGGTTGGGGTGCTTATCCCCAACCTTTTACTTTTGTTAAATTTCCCAAACTCCACTGATTCTGCTCCCGCCCGATAAGCACTTCCTTTTATTTAGTCCTACCAGCAACACGTTGTAGCCCTTACGCTCCACTACAACCTTTCCGAACCACGGACAAAGGATATCAGCTGCACCTGGAAGTGCCGCATTGCCAATGTTAACGTACCTCAACCCGTTCTATAGAGCAATTTCCTTTGCCCTTACCAGAGTTGATGTTGGCGTTTGAGAGAGATGTGTTAGCTTGTAAAGCGGAAAAAAACGAACGTGCAAAGGAACTTCAGTAAAACCGTTAGCTGCAAGCCACTGGCGCATTTTTCGAATCATGGCGTAATCGTCGGCCCAGGTGGGTATTACCTGGTTAGTTATCTCAACCCAAACATTCATTCGGCGCAGGATGCGAAGGGTATTGAGCACGGGATCAAGGGTTCCGGCATTAAACTTTAGGTAGATATCATTGCTGAACGATTTCGATTTAAGGTCGGTATTGACAGCGTCATTTTTTCCTGCCAGGGCAAGGTGCGGCTCCTCGTTGATGTATCCGTTGGATACCAAAACGTTTCCGGTGTGATTTGATGGTAAAAGCGTTTGCTTTGGTTTAACAAATGTGGATTGGGTTCAGCGTAGTCAACGTTTTCTAACTTGTACTTACCGAGCTCTGCGGTAAGCCCGGCATAGCCCCCGGAAACCAGAAGTACCCTCTTTGGATTTTTGCGTTGAGCAATTGCATAATGTTCCACCTCCTCGCGGTATATGTTATTTTCAGCACCAAACTGCATTTCCCCATTACCAAAAAAGATTGGCTTGTTCGTCCGAACCGGTTACGGTTATAATTCCCTCCGGCGAATCGGTTACCGATAAAACCTTTTGTCCCGGAAGTAGTAGGGTATGGATGAATGAAACCGCGCTCATGGCTATTCCCAAATGAACATGCCATACCAGCAAAACCTTAACAAAACTCTACCCTAATTTATAGCTTATGTTGATTGTAAGCAGAACTCATAGCAAGGTACAACCCAAGAATGCAAAAAGAAGAATGAAATTCCAGAACCTACGGTGAACCGAAGCAGAGATTATGCCTGACTGAACCATTAGGCTACCCCGCAGGTAGTATAAAACTATTGCTAAAGAAATGGAAATTAACAAGTAGGGAGAGTTCATGCGCTCAAATCTACCTTAATCCCAACTGCTTTTCATCAAAGACAATGGCCTCGTAGGTGTATATCTCAGCATCGCGCCAGCCATCCCACCCAATACCTGCTTTGTCGCGTGCGCAATGTCCCAGAAATTCCTCCATCGACCAACGGGTTTCTTTTGCCACCTGTGGCAGGAATGTTCCCGAACGCCCACCTTTTTTGATATAGATGCCATGCCTCCCCAGCTCAATCTCATTTATACTGCTAATCCGTTTCATGGGTGTGAGCACGGATATTTCTATATCGATGTCCTTCAGCTCGCCCGATGTAACCGACTCAAATCGGTAATCCTCCGTGGCGGCGGAAATGGCCATGGCCATAACCACACGGTAAAGCGGGGTGGTAGTCGAAAAGTTGCCAATGCACCCCCTCAGCTGTCCGTGATTATGTAGGGTGACAAATGCACCGGCGTTTGATTTGAGTGCTTCTGCAAGCTTTGATTCGTCAGGCGGGGTTGGTGTTTTACCCGAAAGGTACTCCGCGATGGTTTTACGGGCCAGCCGGAGCAGCTCACGCTTGTCGTCATCGGAAAGTTTAAACTCATCGGCTTTTAGATTTTTCTGCAGCGCAGCAATGGCCCAGTAACCCACCACCCTATCCTTCGCGCCATAAGGCGAATCACCTGAATTTTTATACAATATGGTTTTATAGGAAATTTCTGGTTTGCCTTGGGTGATTTTTAGCAGGGTAAGACCCGAAGTCCAACCACACATAGCAGTGGCCAAATCATCAATGCCGGCACTCTCGTTCCGGATTTTTGCCTTCATGAACTCCACCGGCGAGTTAGTAGCAATGGCTCTGGCCATGTCGTCATCAGTTTGTCGGGCATTTTGGTATGAGGGGTAATGCGAGAAATCGGAACTGATTACAAATAGGTTTTCGGGAGTGAAGTAGGGTTCCAAAGCCTCGGCTAATAACGTGCATGTAGCCTGCGATTCACCTCCAACAATGATTGGAACGATAGAAAATTCGTTCTTAAGCCAGTACTGCAGGAAAGGGAGCTGTACCTCCAGGCTATGCTCACGTAAGTGGGGCTTAACATCATCGGTTAACACGCTGTGCTTGCTAACCAGCTCTAGAGCAAGGGGGTCAACGGGTACCCGCCCCATGGGTGTTACAAACGCTCCCTTGGTGTAAACCGATGCACCATTAAAAAACATGGTGTGGCTTGAGCCAATCAGGAATATATGCTTGAATTTCCGGTTTCTGTCCAGCTGGCGGTAGCCTGCTGCAGCCACTTGACCTGAGAAAACATATCCCGCATGGGGTACGATTAGCGCTATGGGTTGGCTTTCCAATATTGGCCTAGCATCATCAAAATACTTCTTCAACTCCTTTTCCAGCTGAGCCTTTGTGCCGGGGTAAAACTGCCCAGCAACGGCCGGCTGTCTGTCGAAATCATTCGGATTACTCATATTCTGTCCGTTACACGATGTTTCAATACCCATCAAAACAGTTAGCGTGAAAGCACATAGCCTTTTGCTCCGGTTTAGCAGTTCTTCCATTGTGCTAACGGTTTGGCATTCTTCCAAATTTACCCTTTGGGGTAAGAAAAGTCAAGGGTAAACCAGAAAAAAGAATAAGCAGAAAAAATCGTGATTGATCATAAATCATTGATAGAATGAAAAAACGGAAATTATCTACCCTGATTAGTGATTTTAATGCCGGTTAAACTTTTTAGAAAGTATGGTTCCCAGCATTTTGAAATTAAAAAGCCCGACTAGCAGTCGGGCTTGGGGTGGAAGATGGGACTTGAACCCACGACCCCCAGATCCACAATCTGGTGCTCTAACCAGCTGAGCTACATCCACCGTTCAAATGCGGCTGCAAAGGTAATATATTTTTTAGATTTACAAAAATCTAAGCCAAGTTATTTAACTCCTCTGGCGGTTGAAGCATTTTTCATACCTTCGTATAAATTTTTGCAGGTGTTCAACCCAACCGAAAATTCTACACGGGCCCTACAAACCTTCCAGCTCATCAGGTTTGCAGCCATGCTAACCATCGGAATTGGTATGGCCAGGTTGGGCTACACCCGGGCTGAAATAGGGAACTACGAAGCTGTGCTATTCGTAAGCGGGTTGCTAAGCACTTTCTGGATTACCGGACTTGTTCAGGCCCTACTCCCCCTCTACGGAAGCCCAAGCGGCTTCGTAAAAACGGACAACACGCTTTTCTCCGCATTTTTAGTAATTCTTGGGTTAACCCTTGCATCCTGTTTTGTGGCTTTAGCTTTCAGTAAAAGCCTGATCAGCTTTGCAAAGCTGGAAAACAGAAACCTGTTTTACCTGATGGTTCTTTACCTTGCCTTAAGCGCGCCAGCCACCATGGTGGAATACATCTTCATGCTACATGGCAAGTACAAATCAATGATAACTTTTGGTCTGTTTACCTACGGAATGCAGGTTCTGCTTGTTTTGCTACCGGTGGTGCTTCAGCTCCAAGTATCGGCTGCCGTTATAAGTTTGGTTGCCGTCTCGGCATTCCGGTTTGCCTGGCTGGTGATGATTTTATATAAATACTCAACCTTTAAAATCAATGTTGATTTTATTAAGGAATACCTGAAGGATGGCTTGCCGCTCTCAATAAAGTTCCTCATCAGCAGCTCCGGTTTATACATTGACCAGGTGATAATAGGTTACTACTACGATGCTTCAACCTTTGCTATTTACCGCTTTGGCGCCCGCGAAATTCCCATTGTTGCCATTCTGGCCTCCTCGCTGAGCAGTGCAATGCTTGCGGAGTTTGGCAATGCTTATGCGCTTCCTAAAACACTCGAAAGCATTAAGAGTGAAAGCCTAAAACTCATGCACTGGCTTTTCCCGGCTGCAATTGCTTCTATTCTGTTTAGCCGAATGCTATTCCCCCTTGTGTTTGGATCAAACTTTAGCGAAAGTGCTAACGTTTTCATGATATACTGCCTGATTGTGATTAGCCGCTTGATATTCCCAAACACCATTGCTCAGGGGTTTAGGAAAAACACCGCCGTTTTGGTGGTATCGGGCGTTGAAATGTTGTTAAACATAGCCCTGAGCCTGTTACTGGTAAAGTACTTCGGGATTTATGGGGTGGCTGCGGCAACCGTAATAGTTTACATTCTCGAAAAAATTATACTTGTGGGTTTCAACAGCTTTAGCCTTGGAATTTCTGCCAGCAATTACATCCCTTTAAGGGTATATTTGACATACTCATTAATAACCCTTCTAACCTTTGCCCTAGCATGGAGTTTTTTATAGTAGTTGAAAAATCTTTGACTTTGCCCGTTTTGATTGTAAATTTGCTCAAATTGGTTGTAATATGACAGCACTGGAAAAGCTACTGGAGGTGAAATCGCAAATCATGCACCGGGCAAACGGTGAGGTGGCTGAGAATATGCGCCGTGCAGGTGTTATTTACAAGGTGAACTATGGTGTTCCCATTCCCGAGCTAAAGGAGTTGTCTAAAGCCTATAAAGGCGACCATGATTTAGCCCTGGAGCTATTCAAAGAGGATATCAGGGAATGCAAAATTCTGGCCAGCCTCATTGCCGAACCTGAAAAGTTGACAGGCGAGCAGATAGACGACTGGGCAGCAGAATTCACAAACCCCGAGATAGTTGAGCAGGTGTGCGGGAACCTGCTCTGGAAATCGGAGTATGCGCTCTCACGCAGCATTGAGTGGTGCCTAAGCACCGATGAGCTGATGCGCAAAGCCGGACTACTCATCATTGCCCGAAAAGCATCCGATACCAGCTTAAAGGAAAGCATACTGGAGCCCTATATAGGCATTATTGAAAATATGACCGACGACATGACCGACCTAACCCAATCGGCAGCGCAATTCGCCCTGCGCCAAATTGCCAAACGTAGTCCAAGTTTAGCAGCCAGGGTCATGGAGGCCGCAAGCAGAATGACTGAATCGGAAAACGAACTGGCAGCATGGGTTGGAAATGAGCTGCTGTTTGAGTTAGCCGAGTGACAATTAACATGGCATATATTTTGATAACTTTGTTACCGAAAATTAAATCCAACACGTTATGAATTTAACTAAATCGTCGAACCCAACACTATCCGATAGGATTTTCAGTAAAGCGGGTTATATATCGGGCGAGGCTATGACCCTACAGGGAACGTTGAACAAGGCTTTACTGATGCTGGCCCTTGTAGTTTTAGGTGCCGCGTACACCTGGCGAATATTCTTTGAGAGTGTTAACCCCGCATCGGTTATCCCCTGGATGTTAGTGGGCGGTATAGGTGGGTTTATTACCTCGCTGGTAGTAATCTTTGCCCCTAAAACCTCGCCATACACTGCACCCATTTACGCTTTGCTCGAAGGTATTTTTCTGGGTGGGATTTCAGCCTACTTTGCCTCGGCTTATGGGGCTGGCATAATAATGCAAGCCATTGGGTTAACCCTTGCCGTATTTTTCCTCATGCTCTTGGCTTACCGTAGCGGAACAATCCGGGCTACCGGAAAGTTTAAAGTGATGGTACTTGCTGCCACCGGTGCCATTGCGCTAACCTACCTCGTATCGTTCATACTTAGCTTCTTTGGTATAGGCTTGGGATTTATACACGGCAGCGGAACCTTTGGAATCATTTTCAGCCTCATTGTAGTTGGTGTTGCTGCGCTGAACATCATCATCGATCTCGATTTTATTGACCATGCTGCGGCCATGCGTGCCCCCAAGTACATGGAATGGTACGGTGCATTCGGGCTGATGGTTACCCTTATCTGGCTATACATCGAAATTCTTAAGCTTTTAGCCAAACTGAGCAGGCGTAACTAAAAATTCGTTTCAGAATCAATCTTTTTTTGCCGCAATAGTTTGATATTTAAATATTAGTTGATAACTTTGCAGCCCAAATAATTTTGTAAGTATTTAAACCTACGATAAAATGAAAAAGGGAATACATCCGGAGAATTACCGACTGGTGGCTTTCAAGGACATGTCCAACGAGCATGTTTTCATCACCAAATCGGCTGTGAACACCAAGGATACCATTACTATTGATGGCGTTGAATATCCTCTGGTAAAGGTGGAAATTTCGAATACTTCACACCCCTTCTACACCGGTAAGGTTAAGCTGGTTGACACTGCCGGCCGTGTGGATAAGTTCATGAACCGCTACAAAAAACACATGGAGAACAAGAAGTAATTCTGTTCCTACATAGTACAGGAAAAGCTCTTAAACGTAAGAGCTTTTTTTGTTTTGTTTTGGTACCTTTGCGCTAATCTAATCTGATTTTAACATGGTTGATGCCTTAGTACTTTTCGACGATGAACGGCGCGACGATTTGTTGCCCTTAACTTTCACCCGCCCGGTGGCTGAAATCCGTCTGGGAATTCTGACCATTGCCCAGAAGTGGGCAAAGCAAACCGGGTCAAATGTTTTCTACCTAACCCAGGAGTATCTTCAGCACAAATACCCCAACGCCCCGAAAGGCAAACCGGTGCTGCTTGTCAACGGGGGCTTGTGTCCTGATAAAGATCTTATCCTTCAGCTTAATGCTTTATGCATCAACGAAGCGCTTGTTAAAAATGGCATTCTTATTGCCGCTCGGCTTAATAGCACTTTAGACGCACTTCCATCTTTAGACTTTTTTGATAGTGTAAAAGAATACACGGCCGATATTTTGGATGTGAAATTCCCCTGGGATATTTTCCGAAACAACGGCGAAGCCTTAATCCGCGATTACCAGCTTTTAACTCAGGGTCGAAAGTCGCAGCCCATTCCCAAAACCAATATCGTGCTTAATCCCGAAAATGTTTTTATTGACGAGGGCGCAAGGGTTGAATGCTCCATACTGAACGCCGAAACAGGTCCAATCTATATAGCCCGCGATGCCGAGGTTATGGAAGGCTGTATGATTCGTGGTCCCTTTGCCCTGGGTGAGCACTCGGCTTTGAAAATGGGTGCCAAAATCTATGGTCCAACCACTATTGGCCCGCACTGCAAGGTTGGCGGCGAGGTGAACAACAGCGTTTTCTTTTCATTCTCAAATAAGGCACACGACGGTTTCATTGGCAATTCGGTGATTGGTGAATGGTGCAACCTTGGAGCCGACACTAATAACTCCAACCTCAAAAATAACTATGCGCCTGTTAAGCTTTGGAACTACCGCAAAAAGGGTTTTATGAACACAGGCCTTCAGTTCTGCGGGCTCATCATGGGCGACCACTCCAAATGCGGTATAAACACCATGTTCAATACCGGTACGGTAGTTGGCGTTTGCGCAAACATTTTTGGCGACGGCTTTCCACGAAACTTCATCCCTAGTTTTTCGTGGGGAGGTGCAGCCGGTTTTACCATTCACAACCCCGATAAGGCATTTGAAACAGCACGCATAATGATGTCGCGCCGCGATATCCCTTTTACTGATGATGATATGAATATCCTGTCAAAGGTGTTTGAGCTTACCCGGGAATATAGAGCATTCTAAGATAACTCAGAAATAGCGCTTTTGTGGTTTCGGGACTTCAAAAACGTGTGTTTTTGCATTTTTAACTATCAAAAAATTTTCAGCATTTAACCAAAAACTACATTTGGCATAGGTATTGCCATTATACGAAACCGGGAGCAAATCCCCGAACAAATGTCATATTGTCATATTGAACAAAGGAGAGACCATGAAGAAGAAGTTTGGATTATCCATACTAAATCAACTTATTGATGACTCAAGCGATTCAGAAGTAAACTTTATTCCCATTTTGGCAGAGGGCGACACTCCTGAAGTCAAAAAGGCAGATATACCTGACGTTATACCCATTATGGCCCTACGCAACACCGTGCTATTTCCGGGTGTACTTATGCCCATAACCGTGGGCCGGGAGAAGTCGCTTAGGCTCATAGACAGTCTGCCCCAAAAGAAAAAAATAATTGGTGTTCTATCGCAGATCGAAGCTCAGATTGATGATCCCCGGCCAACAGACCTTTACCGGATTGGTACAATTGCCCAGGTTATCAAGGTACTCGAACTGCCCGATGGAAATTCATCGGTTATCCTGCAAGGACTATCGCGGTTCAGTGTGGATGAGTTCATCAGCGAGGAACCCTTTTTCCTGGCCAGGATAAACCAGCTTGCCGAGGTTTTGCCCGAACCAGAAGATAATGAATACCTAGCGCTAACGGAATCCATAAGGGACATCACCGTTCGCATCATCAAACTCTCCCCCAACCTTCCCAAAGAAGCCACCTTTGCCATAAAGAATATCGATAACCCTCAGATGCTGGTAAACTTCATCGGCGCCAACAGCGATATTAAAACCGATGAAAAGCAGTCCCTGCTTGAAGAAGCAGTACTTAAGGCACGTGCATCGCAACTCCTGAGGATACTAACCCGTGAGCTACAGATGCTGGAGCTTAAGCACGACATTCAGAACAAGGTTAAGCACGACCTCGACCAGCAACAGCGAGAGTACTTCCTCCAACAGCAGATGAAAACCATTCAGGATGAGCTGGGAGGAAACCCCATTGAACAGGAGATTAACGAGCTCAAGGAGCGAGCCAAATCAAAAAAGTGGAGCAAGGAGATAGCTGAGCACTTTGAGAAGGAGGTAAACAAGCTCAACCGTATGAACCCCATGGCTGGTGAGTACTCGGTTCAGTTGAACTACGTTCAGCTCCTGCTGGATCTACCTTGGAACGAGTACACCAAGGATAATTTTGATCTTGACCATGCCAAAAAGATTCTGGATGAGGACCATTTCGGACTTGACCAGGTAAAGGAGCGAATACTTGAACACCTGGCCGTGCTCAAGCTCAAAGGCGATTTAAAAGCACCCATACTGTGCCTCTATGGCCCTCCGGGCGTTGGAAAAACCTCACTTGGGAAATCGGTGGCCAGGGCACTTGGCCGCAAGTACGCCCGCATATCGTTGGGCGGCATGCACGATGAGGCCGAAATACGGGGACATCGTAAAACCTACATCGGTGCCATGCCCGGCCGAATCTTACAGAACCTGAAAAAGGTTAAATCGTCCAACCCCGTCATCATTCTCGATGAGATTGATAAGGTGGGCAAGGACTTCCATGGCGACCCTGCATCGGCCCTGCTCGAGGTGCTCGACCCCGAGCAAAACAATGCTTTCCACGACAACTTTGTGGAGGTAGAGTACGACCTCTCCAAGGTGCTGTTTATTACCACGGCCAACACCATTGCTACCATTAACCCTGCCCTCCGCGACCGCATGGAGATGATTGAGGTGAGCGGCTATAGCATGGAAGAAAAGGTAGAAATTGCCAAACGCCACCTTTTACCCAACCAGCTTAAAGAACACGGCCTTAAAGATGAAGCACTAGTTCTTAGCGATAAGATTATTGCCAAGGTAGTTCAGGAATACACCAGGGAAAGCGGAGTTCGCAACCTGAACCAAAAGATTGCCAAGCTTGTCCGCTATGCGGCTCGGATGATAGCCTCGGAGCAGAAGTATAACCCCAAGCTCACAGCTAAAGACATCGAAAAAATATTGGGCGTTCCGCGCTATACGAAAGAACTCTACCAGGGCAACGACCTGGCCGGAGTGGTAACCGGCCTGGCTTGGACCGAGGTGGGTGGCGAAATCCTCTTTGTGGAGACCAGCCTTAGTCGCGGTAAGGGCAACCTTACGCTAACCGGAAACCTGGGCGATGTGATGAAAGAATCGGCAGTGCTGGCACTGGAGTACATTAAATCGCATGCCGATTACCTGGGTATTAAATCGGAGGTTTTTGATAAGTGGAACGTTCATATTCACGTACCCGAAGGCGCAATCCCTAAAGATGGACCATCGGCGGGTATAACCATGGTTACCTCGCTTGCCTCGGCATTTACGCAGCGAAAGGTAAGGGCAAACATCGCCATGACCGGCGAGATCACCCTTAGGGGTAAAGTGTTGCCCGTAGGCGGTATTAAGGAAAAGATTCTTGCTGCCAAGCGTGCCAACATCACTGATATAGTCCTATCGGCCGATAACCGCAAGGATGTTTCGGAAATCGACGCCGCATACGTTAAGGGTTTAAACTTCCACTACGTAAACACCATAAAAGAAGTACTCGATTATGCCTTGCTCACCGAGAAAGTTGAAAATGAAATTAAGATTGATTGAGTCTTTCCGTTTTAGATTAAGGGGTAAACACTAAGCTTTAAAACAAATGCTGGTAAGGTTATACCAGCATTTGTTAATTTTATATTGTAATGATGTTTGACATGTGTTTACCTGATAGGGCGTAAGACAATATTATGTTTTAACCCAAATTATACATTGAAAGCTCATAGAAAGAGCAAACCAATGGATTATTTGGGGTTATCCCGATTTAGTAAAATCACTTTTCTGGTGCAGCGCCAGCAAACCGGAAAAGTTGATTTTTCTTAATCGCATTGCATTATAAATTTTTCTAATGCAAAAATTGGGTTTAAATAACCTTTAAGTTAGTATATTTTCAACAATTTAACCCTAAAATCATCAATTTTACCTATAATTGTATGATCATTGCATAAGGTAAATAAACTCAGCCATGGATAAAGTTGCCCTGTTCCCAGGTTCGTTCGATCCCATCACAGTGGGTCACGAATCAATCGTTTACCGTTCGCTTTCCCTATTCGATAAGGTGATCGTTGCCATTGGCTACAACGCCAACAAAAAGGCTTTTTTTAGCATCGAAAAGCGGATGGCCATGATTCGGCAGGTCTTTGCCAATGAGCCGCGGGTTGAAGTGATAAGCTACGAGGGGCTAACCGTTGATCTATGCAACCGGCTTGAGGTTCGTTATATCCTCAGGGGGTTGAGAACCTCTGCCGACTTTGAGTTTGAGAGAGCTATAGCCCAGGTGAACAAGCTGATGCACCCCAATATAGAAACCATTTTCATGCTTACCGCACCACAGCATACACCGGTAAACTCAACCATAATCCGCGACATACTGCTTCACAACGGCAATCCATCACAGTTCATCCCTTCGGCTATCAACATTAAAGACTACCTGTAAGCCATGGTTGCTATCCGATCTTTTCTGATTTTAAGTTTTTATGCTGCTTTGCTTGCCTTTACGCAACGGGCATCTGGGCAGGAAGCCCAGGTATTCGGAAATGCCCCTGCATATAAGGGCGTTGAAATCATTTTTTACACCTACTCCGATTACATAACTGAAACCGAGACTGAAATAGGTAGGTGTAAGGTTGACAATTCCGGAAAGTTCAGCGCTAACCTGAAAGTACTGGAAACCACTTTCGTTTTTAGTCATCTCGGCATTTATCGCATTTACTTTTTTGCCGAACCCGGCAAGGCCTATGAGCTGATGTTGCCCCCCCGAGAGGATAAAACCGAAGCGCAACGGCTTAACCCATTCTTCCGCGAAACCGACTTACAGGTTGGCATAGTGAACATCGATAAGAATGATATTAACTTCCTGATAAACGCTTTTGATCTAAGGTTTAATCAGGATTTCGATCAGCTTGTGCAGGATGCCTACCGTGGCCGGCAGCACAATATCGACTCACTCATCACACGGATCGAAGAAAAATTTCACGAAAAGGGCAATGCCTATTTCGACTCTTACAGGGCATACCGCTATGCTTTGCTAAAGCAAATCACCTTCATCAAAAAATCCACTGCCACCTCTAACGATATGTTCCTCAACCGCCCCATACTTTACCGCAATCCTGCCTTTATGGAGCTGTTCAACCTGGTTTACGATAAGTACTTCCTGTTCTTCTCCCGAACCAGCGAGGGAAATGTGATTTTTGATGATATATCACGATATAAAAGCCTTACCAGGCTTAAGCAGACCCTTGCCAACGATAACGTGCTGAGCAACGACACCCTCATGGAGATGGTCATCCTAAAATCGCTCCACGACGAGTTCTTCAGCGATAACTTCTCCCGCTCAGCGCTGCTCACCATACTCGATTCGTTGTACCGCACCACCCAAATTCCTGAACACATAATAATTGCTGAAAACATCAGGAACCGAATTACCAAGCTTTTGCCCGGGTTTGTACCAGCACCATTCACCTTGGATGATATAAGCGGGAACCCCGTCTCGCTCGACAAGTTTGAAGGGAAGTATGTTTACCTGAACTTTTGCACCACCACCAGCTACACCTGCCTGAAAGAATTTGTCCAGCTCGAAAAAATCAGCAAGTTATACAAGAAGCATCTTGAGGTGATTACCATCTCGGCTGATGAAAACGTTGAAGATCTAAAAAATTTCCTCAGAAAGAGTAAGTATGGATGGACATTCCTGCACTTTGGTAAACGCCCCGAGGTGCTCAGGGACTACGACATTCGGGTTTACCCAACCTATTTCCTGATAGGGCCCGACAAACGTATGATACTCTCACCGGCACCATCGCCCGAAGAGGGTTTTGAGCGCCGTTTATTCCAGATACTCAGAAGCAAAGGTGATATTTAGCCCAGAGCCTTAATTACCGACATCAAGCTAGCATAGCTATCGGACAGGTACAGGAACAAATCGGAACGCTTCACCCACTTAACCTGCTCAATCCCCTCCTCAACCTGCGGACTTAAGTCGTTTGCAAGTTTGCACTGCATTGTATACCAATGGGTAGATTTGAGCATGGGCTTACCCTCTTGGGTGTAGGTATGATAGGTTGTGACCAGGGGATCCCCCAGCTGTACCTGTTGTAAACCCGTTTCTTCCATAACCTCCCTAACAGCAGCTTGAGCAATGGGCTCTCCCTTCTCAACCTTTCCTTTGGGCAAATCCCAGCGGCCAAAACGCTTTATCAGCAACACTTCGTTATTACCATTTAAGACTACACCACCGGCAGCCTCAACGTGGCTGAAATTGCTCAGCAGCTGCTCAAAAATTTCCTGAGTGTTACTAACACCAGCAAAAAGAGCAGGAACCTCGGTTCGGTATTGGAAAAATTGGATTAACTTTGTTAGGTCCTTAAACGTGGTGTGGCCCCAAAATAAACCATAAGCATTGCTTACCAGCAATTCGGGTAAGCGTGTGGTTAGAACAAGCTGACGATTGTTAAAATAAACTACATATTCCGAAGGCATGGACAGTAAGGTTATAGCCGAAAAACTTTTGCAAATTAACGCAATAAAGCTCAATCCAACAAATCCGTTTACCTGGGCATCGGGGTGGAAATCGCCAATATATTGCGATAACCGAAAAACCCTATCCTATCCGGAAGTTCGGAATGTTATCTGCGACGCATTTGTTAAGGTCATAAAAGATAAATACCCTGAAGTTGATATTATTGCAGGAGTTGCCACAGGTGCCATTGCCCATGGTATGCTGGTAGCCGATAGGCTAAACCTACCTTTCATTTACGTTCGCTCCGCTCCCAAATCGCACGGGCTATCGAATCAAATTGAAGGACACTTTGAACGGGGTCAAAAGGTAGTTGTTATTGAAGATCTTATTTCAACCGGCATGAGCAGCCTTGCGGCTGTTGAAGCCCTGCACGATGCCGGCTGCAACGTTCTTGGCTTGCTGGCCATTTTTACCTATGAATTTGATCAAGCAGCAAATAGCTTTGCCCGTGCTAACGTCGATTTTAAAACGCTTTCCAACTACTCCACATTGATTGAAACCGCACTAAATCAAGGAAAAATTACAAACAATCAGCTGGAATTGCTCAAAAACTGGCGCGAAAACCCAGAGGAATGGGGAGTTTAAGTCTTTTTCTCTAACAAATTAATCAAAGAGGTGTGGTTTTATCAACCATAAACGATAATCACCATTTTGAAAAGTTTAGGGTTCAATTGGCGCTAAGGGGTTGATGGTCGGTTAGCTCTGCTCTACCTAAATCTCAACATTAAAATTACCCATCGCGTCAAAGAATCATTGATCATAAATAGCTATGTGATGTTTTGAACTTTTTCAGGTTAAGTTTTGTTATGTTTGAAACATGTCGTATGTTTGCGACATTAATGCATTCTTAATATTTCATGAATAAATCTGAAGCATTTGATGAGAACCTGCAGGAGCTGGCCCGATTTGCTCGTGTCATTTCGCACCCAGCAAGGCTAGCAATTCTTCAGTACTTAGCCGAAACAAAAACATGCATATCGGGCGACATCTCCCAAAGGCTTCCCCTTAGCCGAACCACCGTTTCGCAACATCTGCGTGAATTGAAAGAGATGGGGCTAATCCATGGCGAGATTGAGGGTCTAAAAATCAATTACTGCATCTGTTCCGGAAACATATACAAGTACCTGGAACAATTCGAAGCATTCTTTGAAAAAGTTAAAGAAGCTGCCGTTAATTGTGAAATTTAACACCTAAAATACATAATATGAAACTATCAGAAAAGGCAAAAGAAGAGCTGATTAAGGTTCTAGAAAGTGTTGGTGAAAGCGCTAAAGGAATTCGAATTTACAGTAGTTCGGGTTGCTGTGGCCCATCGGTGCAGATGGACGTGGCCAACCAGCCACAACCGGGTGAAATCTCGGTTAATATTGATGGGGTTGAGTTCTACATTGAGAACGCCCTTACCGAAACTCTGGAAGAGGTTACACTCGACCACAACGGGTTTGGTTTTCTGATGAATGGGCTGAAAAAAACCGGTAGCTGCTGTGGCTAGTAAAACCATCTGCTATGGAAGTCATCCCTTTTTCTGGTAGTGGGTTTATAAGCGGAGGCTTTCTAAACCTTACGCCGCGCGATGCCTACTACGAGGCAAAAACAGGCAAAGCCTTACTAGTTGATGTTAGGGAGGTTGCCCTTACGGGATACAAACGTTTTGATGTACCCAGGGTTATATACCTTCCTCTTAGCGAACTGGAAAAACGGCTTGATATTCTACCATTAGATTTTCCCTTAATCATTGCCGATTCAACAGGTCTAAGAAGCCATGAAGCCATGGAAATTCTAAAGTCCAAAGGGTTCATGCATATTGCCAACCTGGCTGGAGGCATTGTGGAATGGGAGCGCGATGGGCTACCCCTAATCATAGACAACAAGGAACGCCTGGATGGCTCATGCATGTGTCAGCTTAGACCTAGAAACAGGTAAAACCCAATAAAAATGGCTAAGATTCTAATTCTTTGTACAGGTAATAGCTGTCGGAGCCAGATGGCTGAGGGCTTTCTGAAGTCGTTCGACAGCAATCTCAAAGTTGAGTCGGCCGGAACGGCACCAGCCGGACAGGTAAACCCCTATGCCATTAAAGTAATGGCAGAAGCCGGAATTGACATTAGCCGGCAAGAACCTAAACTTGTTGATCAGTTCCTAAACGAACAATGGGATTATGTTATTACGGTTTGCGATAACGCAAAAGAAACCTGCCCTGCTTTTCTGGGTAAGGTAACACATCGGCTGCATATCGGATTTGAAGATCCGGCCGAAGCAAAAGGCTCTGAAGAGTTTATCCTGAGCGAGTTTCGTAGAATACGGGATGAGATTAAGAATTCGTTCTATGAGTTTTATGTCAACAATTTGAAAATAGGATGATTTGACAATGTGATAATTAATAAATTTTCAAATTAAAATATTATGGGAACAGCAAAACAACTATCATTTTTTGATCGCTATCTTACCCTTTGGATCTTTCTGGTAATGTTTGCAGGTGTCATTGTTGGTTATTTCATGCCTGGCATCTCAGGTTTTTGGAACTCATTAAGTTCTGGAACAACCAATATCCCTATTGCCATAGGGCTTATTCTTATGATGTATCCACCACTGGCAAAAGTTAAATATGAAAAACTTCCAATGGTATTTAAAAATCTGAAACTTCTTGGGATTTCTCTTACTCAAAACTGGATTGTGGGACCCTTTGTAATGTTTTTTCTTGCAATCATATTCCTTCACAACCATCCGGGACTAATGACTGGAGTAATCCTTGTAGGACTTGCCCGCTGCATTGCCATGGTGCTGGTGTGGAATGATCTGGCTAAAGGTGATCCCGAATTGGCGGCCGGATTAGTTGCTTTTAATGCTATTTTTCAGGTGTTTCTCTACTCGGTATATGCATACATTTTTATAACTTTTCTGCCGCCCTTGTTTGGGCTGAAAGGAGCTGCTGTTGATGTTTCCATATCCGAAATAGCTGTCAGTGTTTTGATTTACCTGGGGATTCCATTTGTAGCAGGGTTGGTAACAAGCCTGACACTGAGAAAATCTAAAGGCGAAAATTGGTACTTTAGCCGTTTTATCCCTAAGGTGTCCCTTTTAACTCCGATCGCCTTATTATTTACAATATTTGTAATGTTTTCGCTTAAAGGAGAAAAAATAATAGAATTACCCCTTGATGTGGTAAGGGTTGCAATTCCCTATACGGTTTACTTCGCTTTCATGTTTTTTGTTACCTTCTTTATTGCCAGATGGATAGGCGAAGGTTATGAAAAATCTACCACCATGGCCTTTACTGCCGGCAGCAACGATTTTGAACTTGCTATTGCCGTGGCTATTGCTGTTTTCGGAATTAACTCGCAGGCAGCATTTGCAACAGTTATTGGTCCGCTTGTAGAGGTTCCGGTATTAATTGGTTTAGTAAACGTGGCATTGTATTTCAAAAAGAAATTGTTCTAACTTAGTACTTTTTCGTTTAAAAGCTCGTTGATTTCAACGAGCTTTTCTAATTTTAGGTTATGGAAATCGAACGCAAATTTCTGGTTAATAAGGAGAAATGGGAAGTAACCCCGAAACCCCCGGGCATTAGAATAGTTCAGGGATATTTATCCACAGACCCAGAGAAAAGTATCAGGGTAAGAATTTATGGCGATAAAGCCTATATGACTGTCAAAGGGAAACCCCAAGGCATAGCACGGGAAGAGATTGAGTTCGAGATTCCACTCGAAAAGGCAAGGGAACTCCTAAACAAGTTCTGTGGCGCTCTGATTGAAAAAGATAGATATAGAATCGAATTTGCAGCAAAGATTTGGGAAGTAGATTTGTTTGAAGGCGATAACAAGGGGTTAATACTTGCCGAAATAGAGCTGAGCTTTGAAGATGAACAGTTTGTATTACCCCCCTGGGCAGAGCAAGAGGTAACTAACGATATTCGGTACTACAACTCCTACTTATCCGAAAATCCATACTTGAACTGGGAAAAACCTTTAAACCATGTTGAGAATTGAAATACCGGGAAGGAAACCCCTACAAATTGAACATTTGGTACTGGATTTTAACGGTACGTTAGCCACTGATGGTATGCTTATAGATGGGGTTGAGCAACTGCTCATTAAGCTATCGGAGCAACTAAGCATTCATATAATTACTGCCGATACCTTTGGTACTGTTGCAGAATCCCTGAAAAGAGTCAACTGCAAGGTTGTTGTGCTAGAAAAAGCAGATCAGGACAAACAAAAAAAGAGCTACATTAAACAATTAGGGCCCAAAAAATGTGTAGCAATAGGAAATGGGTTCAACGATAGACTAATGCTTAAATTTGCAGCTCTGGGCATAGTAACAATTCAACACGAAGGGGCAGCCAAATGGGCCTTACAAAATGCCGATATCGCATGCACCTCAGTTATAGATGCCTTAAATCTTCTCCTAAACCCAAAACGAATAGCTGCAACGCTTCGATGCTAAGTATTTCTTAAAAAAATTCCTAAATCTCTATTGGCAATCTCCGTTTGTCATGGCCAAATCTAAATTCATAAAAAATGATATAAATTTCTCCCCCCTCCGACTGTTAATAAACGCAAAAATGGTATATATTTCAGGGGTGAAAAAAAGTGTAAATTTTGGCTTCAAAGGTTGCTCTTTTGGTTGCGAATGGCATACTTCCGGTAGAACAATTCGAAACGCTACTGGAGGCAAAGGGGTATTCGTGTATAAGCGTTGACCGAATCAATGGCGATATTGAGCTGCCGGTTTTTAACCTGGCCATTGCCGGAGTAAAAAATGAAGACGAATACAGCATATGCCAAAAGAAATTTAGCAAAACCGACGGGGTTGTTCTCTACTACACCGGCACCGCAGATTCACAGAAGAAGAATATACTCCCCAGCCTACCCGAGAACCTTCTCCTACAATCAGACTTTACTGCCAAGGAGTTCGACTTGGCCATTGAGCTGGAAATGCTGAAAAAGCAAGTGGCTAAGGCCGAACTGTTTGCCAGCCAAAACTTTGACACAAACCATGTAAGGCTCAAAAAGATCATTACCGAGGAGCAGGCCTGGCGAATCATTTTTGAACAATCGCCCAATGGGGTACTACTTAGCGATGATGATGGAAATATCATTTACACGAATTCTGCTGCTTCTAACATTTTAGGATACAGCCGCGATGAATTCCTGACAATGCGTTTTCACGATCTGGCTCCCAAAGAACTCACCGAGCAGGTTGACATCAACATACAGAAGATCCTACGGGGTGAATCGCTAATAACCGAGGTTGTTAACATTCGGAAGGATGGCTCTAAACGCTATGTTCAGCTTCATGAAACCCGGGTTATTTTTCCAAACGGCAAGTTTGGCATCATGGTAATTTCGACCGATATCAGCAGGGCAAAGCAAGCAGAAGAAGCGCTGAAGGAATCGCTGGGAAAGTACAAAGTACTGGTAGAACACACCAACGATGGTATAGTTTTCATCAAAGATGGTTTAGTAATCTACGGAAACCCCCGTATTATTGAAATGTTGGGCACCCAAACCGAAGATTTTATAAATCAACCCATCACCAAGTTTGTTCATCCTAACGAAAAAGATAAAATATCGGAAAGATATATAAATCGTTTGGCGGGAAAGCTGGAACCATCGATTTACGAAACAGTATTGGTTAATACACAAGGCGAAAGCATCAACGTTGAGTTCAACGTAAACCTAACGGAACAGGACGGCGAAAAAATTGCCATAGTATTCATCCGCGATATCACTGCTCGCAAACAAACCGAAAAAGCCATAAGAGAGAGCGAAGAGAGCTACCGGGGTCTTTTCAACAATTCAAGCGAAGGCATTCTGATAACCGATTCCAGCGGAGTAATTCTTGATGCAAACCCCAGTGGCTTGAAACTCTTTGGATACCAAAAGGATGAACTCATCGGCAAAGCCCTTTCCGAGATCGCCTCGCCCAATAAAACCAGCATGGAGGAGTTGACCCGAATGGTTAGGTTGGCATACCACGATCGACTTCAGAGGATGGAGTTCTGGGGAATCAAAAAAAATGGCGACACCATTCCACTTGATATGGTATTCAACAGGGGGCAATATTTTGGTTTACAGGTGGTAATGGTCATGTGCCACGATATTACCGAGCAAAAGAATGCCGAAGCCGTTCTACGCGAAAGCGAAGAAAAGTTCCGTACACTCTCCGAGCAGATACCCGTAGGGCTTTACCGCATTCTGAGCAATGGCCAAATCATTTACTGCAATCCGGCTTTTGCCAATATTTTCGGTTTTACCAGTCCCGCTTCAGCAATTGGAACCGGAATCGATTCACTTCTGAAAGATTTCGAAACTTGGCTCAACAAGTGCTCCTCAGCATCATCGCCACAGGAGATAGAAATGAAGAGAGTTGACTGTACACCTATTTGGGTACAAAACATACTCCAGCCCAATATGGAAAACCCCAATGCCATCTACTTTGATGGCATGATTACCGATGTTACCGACCGCAAGCTGGCACTTGATGAGCTGATTGAGAGCGAAGCCAAGTTCAAGGCCATGCTGATGGCCATTCCCGATCACCTGTTCAGAATAAACGATGAAGGTATCCTCATTGACTTTGCCCCATCGGAATACCCCTTTTACCCCACCATGAACAATGAACATCTGGGGCAAAACATCAAAAAAATATTCCCTGCTGAGATATTTGAAAAGTATGCCGAAGCGCTTCAGCAGGCTAAGGATACGGGACTGCTGCAACGGTTTGAATACTACATAAAGCATGAGAACGAAACATTCTTCTACGAGGCTCGCCTGCTCGCATCCGGAAATAACATTTTCCTGGTTCTCCTGAGAGATAATACCCAACAGAAAAAGTTCGAGGAAGAAATCCGTATCTTGGCCCAAACCATCATGAATGCCAACGACAACATATCGATAACCGACCTAAATGGCAGGTTCATATACGTAAATCCGGCATTTACCAAAACATACGGTTACACCCAAGCCGAACTTCTTGGAAAATCATCTCTTATTCTCAAACCTGCAGGGCAACCGGACAAACTTGACCAAGAAATTCACGAGGCTACGCTTAAAGGAGGTTGGAAAGGCGAGCTGCTTAACGTAAAAAAAGATGGAACGGTTTTCCCCATTTTCCTCTCCACCTCACCAATATACAACGAATATAACGAACCCATTGCCACTGTTGGCATAGCCAACGATATTACAGAGCGAAAGCTCATTGAACAGGAGCTCATCAGAGCAAAAGAACAAGCCGAGGAATCGGACAGGCTCAAAACGGCCTTCCTGTCAAACATGAGCCACGAAATCAGATCACCTATGAATGCCGTACTAGGGTTCATCCAGCTTATCAAAGCAGAAGAGGAACTAACAGAAACAGGTAAGCTGTACATTGAACTCATTGAGAACAGCGGGAACCAACTCCTATCGCTAATTGAAGACATCATCGACATATCTAAAATACAATCGAACCAAATACGCATTGCGAAAACCTCGTTCGACCTGAATGCTTTGCTTGATGAGCTTTATGTAATCTTCTCGAACCAGCTAAAAAGCAGAGATAATCAGAAAACCTTGATTCATAAGCCGGAACAAACTCAAGAGTCGCCCTTCATTATTTACTCAGACCCAGTTCGAATCCGACAGATACTCACCAACCTACTTAGTAACGCGATTAAGTTTACCCCCCATGGCAGCATTCGTTTCGGCTACAACATTTACATTGATGAAGATATGCCCTACGTACAATGCTATGTGAAAGACACGGGAATTGGTATCTCACCGGAAAAACAAGCCCTGATATTTGAAAGGTTCAGGCAGGCCGACGATTCCTACACCCGCCTGTATGGCGGTTCGGGTCTTGGGCTTGCAATCTCAAAGGGATTGGTCGATTTGCTGGGCGGAAATATCTGGGTTGAAAGCACTGAAGGGCAAGGTTCAACATTCTACTTCACAATCCCCTACCAGGAAGGGAAACCAGAACCAGAAGGAGTTGAGATTTCCCATGACCAATCTGATCAGGCAGGTAGTCAGTCGCTTTCAGGCAAGAAAATTTTGATAGTGGAGGATATTAAGGAGATTAGGCTATACTTTGAGAGGTTACTTGTCCCCACCGGTGCAAAAGTGATTTTTGGGCACAACGCTCGCGAAGCGAGGGTTCTATTTAAAAAGAATAAGGATATAGATATCGTTTTACTTGATATCCGCTTACCCGATGCAGACGGCTACACGCTTGCCAGCGAGTTTAAGCGTACCCGTCCGGGGCTACCCATCATTGCCCAAACGGCGTATGCTCTGCAATCTGAATTTAACAAGAGCATCGAAAGTGGATGCGACGACTACGTAACCAAGCCCATCGACTCGAATGTACTCATCAAAAAGATACTTAAACTGATTGAGGAATCTAAAGGAATTAGCTAGGGAGCCAAACGCTCAACCTTCCATACATTGTTTACCAAAGAGTACTGGATCCTGTCGTGCAGGCGATTGGGACGCCCTTGCCAAAACTCGAAAAGTGTAGGGCTTAGAACATACCCTCCCCAATTGGACGGACGCTTAATGGGCTTCCCTTTGAACTCTTCTTCAAAGTCGGCCATTAACCGCTCCAGGTACTTTCGGTTGGGAATTACTGTGCTCTGGGGTGAGGCCCAAGCACCAATCTTGCTTCCCTCGGGTCGGGTTTTAAAGTACTGATCGCTTTGAGCATCGGATGCTTTTTGAACCTTACCTTCAATTCTTACCTGACGTTCCAACTCGGGCCAGTAAAAAACCAGCGCTGCATAGGGGTTTTGCAAAATCTGCTTTGCTTTTCTGCTCTCGTAGTTAGTAAAAAAAGAAAATCCTTCGGAGCTGAAGTGCTTCAGCAAAACCACCCTTGCGGAGGGTTTACCCTCAAAAGTGGACGTGGCAAGGGTCATCGCGTTGGGCTCAGGAAGCTTAGCCTCCACTGCCTCGCGCATCCATTGGTCAAACTGTTCAAAGGGTGAAGCTTTCACATCCGTTTCGCTCAGCGATTTCAGGGAGTACTCCTTTCTTAAGCTATTTAGTTCCTGTTGATTCATTGCACATCCTTTCTAATCCATCTGTATATCAATCCTTGCTTTATGCTCATTAATGGCTTTTTTGATTGACGCATTCAAATCAAAACCAAGTATCAGCCCAAATGCATTAAAATATAACCATAGCTGGAATGCAATTAAGCCACCCAACGAGCCGTAGAACTTGTTATACTGACCAAAATGGTTCACGTAGTAAGAAAAAGCAAATGAGGTTAACAGAATTAGCAGTGTAGCCAGAACTGAACCGGGCGAAAAAAACTTAAACTTATCCTTACGCGATGGTGCCAGATAGTAAACCAGCGAAATGCCAAAAAAGAAAACCGAAATGGCCAATAACCATTTAATAATCATTGCAATAACATATATTGTTGATGACTGTAAAACACCCCACGTCCCCAAAATGTTCAACAGGTTCTCCCCAAAAAAAAGCAAAACAATTCCTACTACCACCACCAGTGGGAGTATGAAAGTAAGTAGCAGTGCTATCAGATGCTGTTCCAAAAAGCTTCGGGTTTCAATGGAATGGTAGGTGGCATTGAACGCATCAATTAAAGCGCTAACCCCATTATGGCTAAAAAAAACCGCAGCCAGAAAACCAAAGGAAAGTAGACCGGAACTCTTTGTAGTTACCACTTCGATGAGCGTGGCCTCAACGGTGAGATATGCATGGGTGGGCATAATTCTCCGTGCAAGCTCTAGTAGCTGTTGATGAAAATCATTTAAAGGTAGATACGGAATTAAGGTAAAGATAAAGATAAGTAATGGAACTGTGGCCAGAAAAAAGCTGAAGGCTACTGCCGATGCCCTGGTTGTGATAGCTCCATTCACAATTCCCCTGAAAAAGTACCGGAATACCTCTGACACCGGTACACCTTTTAGGCTCCGGGTAGAATAATACTTGGCTCTGCGGTATATTGGTGTGAGCCAAAGGTCGAAGGACTTTCTGGCAAGCCTTCCCCGCCAAGATATACGCGACATTGCCTAATGAATTTTTTTCAAATTCATATCGATGCTTCTGATCTGGTGAGTAATTGCCCCAACCGATATGTAATCGACTCCGCAGAGCGCATAATCCCTTATGGTTTGTATCGTTATGCCGCCCGACGATTCGGTTTCAAACCTGCCCGCTATCAAACGAACAGCCCTCCGCGTATCCTCAATCGAAAAGTTATCGAGCATAATGCGGCGAACACCGCCAACTCTTAACACCTCATCAACATCGGCCAAACTCCTGGTTTCGACCTCTATGTCGAGTTTTTTGCCAGAATGGGCAAGGTACTCCTGTGCCTTTCGGATAGCATTCTCAATGCCACCGGCAAAGTCGATATGGTTGTCTTTCAGCATGATCATATCGAACAGGCCCATCCTGTGGTTTACTCCCCCACCCAGGGCAACCGCCAGTTTATCGAGCACACGCATACCCGGAGTAGTTTTTCGCGTATCCAGCACTTTGGCCTTGGTTCCCTCGCATTGCTTAACGAACTCACGGGTCTGAGTAGCTATACCGCTCATCCGTTGAATTACATTCAAAACTATACGCTCTGCCTGCAGTAACGAATGAATCCTTCCGTATGCTTTAAAAGCAATATCGCCACTCGAGAGGAACTCCCCATCTTTCCTAAAAAATTCAATCTTAATATCCTTATCAATCCGGGAGTAGATACGTTCTGCAACCGATAAACCGGCAATTACGCCCTCCTGCTTCATCATAAGCTGAACGCCTCCGGTTGCGTCAATCGGAATACATGAAAGCGAAGAATGGTCGCCATCACCAATATCCTCGGCAATAGCTAAATCAATTAGCTGATCTATAAAATTGTCGTATTGCATTAAATCTTTACTTAGGGGTTACCTGAGATTCGGGTTCAATCCTCATTTGATGTATGTAAGTTTTTCCTTCATCGGTTTTTAGGAAAAGCGATATGCGGTATACGCCACTCCTGCATTGGAGTGTACCTATTGCAAAAGCGGTAAGATCTTTTGCGCCCTGATGATTGATAGAAAACTTTACCGGAATGTTTCTTTCAAAAAAAGATTTCAGAAGCTGTAAAGCCTGGGCCTGGCTATAGTAGTTTTCATCGCCCAAAAGTTCTATCTCTACCGTTTTAAAAAAGTAACGGGTTAAGTTATCGGCATTGCCTTTTTCAATGGCTTCAGCGCTATTTTTTATGACCAAATCGGGTCCTTCCTGTTCAACTAAATTATCGGCTCTCGAAACCAGCAGGAGAATCACTGATACGAAATAAACGGCTGTTTTCCTCAACATGGTACATTACAATTTTTTTATTGGAACATATGAGATGACAACTTAGTGTCAGCCCTTTTTGCACAAATAGTAAGCCAAAATCAAAATAAATGTTTACGAATTTAATACAAATCACAACGTTCAAATTTACCTAATTTTACAAAATGCAATTTAACTTGTTTACTCAATTAACACCTTGCAATCTTTTACATATTTTTAGGGTAATTTTTTAAACTAAGGGGATGTATAAAGATGAAAATTACACTAGTTGTAGTGGGAAAAACCCATGAACAATACCTTTCCGAAGGAATTGAGAATTATGCCCGAAGGATAAACCGCTACTGCCGTTTTGAACAAAAAGTAATACCGGAACTTAAAAATACCAAATCTATGCCCGTGGAGCTCCAGATGAATAAGGAGGCCGAGGCAATTCTCCAAGAAATGGGCAACCATCAGGAATGCATACTACTCGACGAGCGCGGAAAGTTATATACCTCGTCGGAATTTGCCTCCTTTATTGAGAAAAAAATGCTAAGCGGCCAACGAGAAATTGCATTCTTTGTTGGTGGCCCTTATGGTTTCGACGATAAAGTTAGAAAAACCGCACATGGCAGCATTTCGCTTTCTCCTATGACTTTTTCTCATCAACTCATCAGGTTGATTTTTGTTGAGCAGCTATACAGGGCTTTTACCATTATTAAAGGTGAGCCCTACCACAATCCATAACATTTAGGCTCAATTTTTGTAGGTAAAACGCAGATTAAAAAACATGAGCCGTAAACTTATATACCTGGAAATTGTTTTGGCACTCCTCGCCATTGCTATGCTTATTGCTTCCGAGGTTGGGTTAAACAGGCTCTCATCCATTCAACCAAACCTATTAAAAAGAGAGCTAATAGAAAAAAGGGTTGAGAAGCGAATTGAAAAGGTAAAACAAAAAGCCCGGTACATCCTGAGAGACCTGGATCAAGGTTGTGATGCTGCCAGTTTTGAAAGAATACTATCTTACCTTGGCCAACTACCACAGGATGAGCGCTTTGAAATTTTGATATTTAAGGATGGGAAACTATGTTTCTGGTCATCAAATATCGATATCGATGAGCCCAAATCCCATTCCGACAGGGTTAAGCTTGTCAAAATAAACAGCTCGTTTTACCTTTCGATGTGGCAGGCATTTAATCAAAAAAACATAGAGGCAAACATTCTTATTCATGTTGCCGATGAGTACCCCTATCAAAACAAATTCCTCACAAACAGGTACAGTAAAGCGTTCAAAATATTGGCAAACCATCGGATTTCAAAGCAGATTGAATCGTACTGTATCCCCATACGTCCTAAAAATGTTGAACCATTTTACCTTATACCCAAGGAAACATCGGGCATACAATTAAAACAAACATTTAAAGCCTGGATGCGTTATATTGCAGTATTGATACTAATGGTTTTAACTTTCGTTGGGTTAAATAACCATCTCCGAAAGTCACATACCGGTATCAGAATTTCACTCTTCGTTGGTTTGATTGTGGGGCTGAGGTTAGTCATGCTCAAATCTTCTCCTCCCATATCGCTTCCAATTCCCATTTTTGAACCGGAACTTTACGCACACACTTGGTATAACCCATCGCTAGGCGATTTTCTGCTAAACTCTATACTTTGGTTTTTGATTGTTATCTTCGCATTTAAACATTTGCAAAAAGAAAAAAAGATTAACCTCGAAGATAGCATCAGAAAAATCGCGGCTGGGCTCTCGTTAATCTTAGCAGGTGCAGCGTATGCCGCAGCTCACTTTATGCTCACATCGCTGGTAAACCATTCAACCATTCCGCTTGAAACCTCTAACATTTTTAACCTCAACATCTACTCGGTCATTGGTTATGCAGCCGTATCGTTATGGATACTGGCTGCCATAGCCCTGAATATACTGTGGCTCAATGTTCACATGCACCAGCAAAAACAGGCTATTCAAATTTACATAATAGGCATTTTCATTACGGCACTGCTATTTGTGTGGATAGATGAACAGCTACCCTCACTCATTGGAACCCTTTGGTTTTTCTCTATATCCTGCCTGCTATACTGGAATCATAGGCACCAGAAAGATGGCATTGGTACAAAACTTTTACTCCTTCTAGCAGCCATAACATCAATTTATTTAACCCTAAGCGTATGGGTGTGCTCAAGCAGAAAGGAAATTGCGGTCAGGAAAGTCATTGCTGTTAACATGAGCAGCGAGCGCGACCCCTTAGCCGAAATGCTTTTACCGCAACTGTACCAAAACCTGATAACCGACTCCTATGCCAGGATCTGTGTCAAGGATATCCAGAGCAAGGATGTTGAACTGTATGATTACCTCCGCCGAAACTACTTTAAGGATTACCTAAACCGTTATGAGCTCCGGGCAAGCGTTTGCCTACCCAACTCGACACTTTTAAACGAACAAGGGGAAAAAATCAGCTGTAATCAATTCTACGAAAAGTTGATAAGCAGCCTGGGCGTGATACTGCCTGGCTCCCGATTCTACTTCATTTCAACTCAAACGGGTTACATCAGCTATTTAGGAATAATTAGTTACCGCTTTGAAGATGAGGTTAGAAATCTATACATTGAGCTCGATAGCAGGCCAAGCTGGGAACTCCTTGGATACCCAGAACTGCTGATCGAGGGGAGGAACCGAAAGGTTCAACTAAAAGGCTACTCCTGGGCAAAGTATCATTACAATAAACTGATAACCAAGTCGGGTGCCTTCGAGTATAAGTTAAATTTATCAGAAACCGACAGTTTCCCGGGAACCTTTAAGCAATACAATGAGAACCGGTTTAACCACTTATCCTATAAACCCAACAAGCACGATAGGATAGTCATCAGCCGGCCCCGTCAGGAACCCCTTAGCGCAACCGCATCGTTTGCCTACAACTTGATCTTAATAATTGTACTTCTGGTTGTTTTCTTACCCCTCCTGGGTATCAAGATAAATACCCATTTAACCAGTTTAAAGCACAAAATAGGGTGGGCAATGGTTTCGATTGTAATCCTATCCATGGTGCTGGTTGCCATTGCCACAATTCACTACAACATTAAAAACTTTGAGGAACGAAACAGAAACAGCCTTAGCGAGAAGCTCATGTCGTTGCAGTTTGAGCTGGAGCAGGATTTGATGTTCATGAACCACGATCGAAAGAGTATTCAGTATTTGAACCAACGGCTAATTGATTTGTCCAACACATTCTACACCGATATCAACCTTTATGATACAACGGGAATTTTACTGGCAACGTCAAGGTCTGAAATTTTTGATAAGAAGCTAACAGGCCGACGTATGAACCCGAGGGCTTGGCATGAACTTCACCATCTGAAAAGTCCAAAGTTCATCGACAGCGAGCGGCTTGGCAAGGCAACTTTTATGTCGGCCTACGTGCCTATGATTAATGCAGAGGGTTCAACCGTAGCCTACCTCAACCTCCCCTACTTCACTAAACAGGAAGAGCTGCGAAATGAACTTTACGGCATTATTGTGGCCTTAATTAACATTTTTGCACTGCTGGCGTTGCTGTCCATTTCGCTGGTGGTGGCCATTACATCCCAGCTGACAAGACCCCTGGAGCTTATTCGGAAAAGCATGAGCCAGGTCAATATCTCCGGAAGTAATGACACCATTGAGTACAGCGGTTCCGATGAGGTTGGTCAACTCATAGCGGAATACAACAGAATGGTTAAGGAGCTTGCCCGCAGCGCCGAAGAGCTGGCCCGAAACCAGAGAGAAAGCGCCTGGCGTGAAATGGCTAAACAAATTGCACATGAGGTTAAGAACCCGTTAACCCCTATCAAACTCAGCTTACAACACCTGGTTAAAGCCAAACACGAGGGTTTACCAAACTGGGATGAGCGATTTGAACGATTTGCCCAATCGCTCACAGAGCAAATCAATGCGCTTACCGTAATAGCAAATGAATTCTCGTCATTCGCAAAATTACCCTCAGCAAAATCGGAGCCGGTGAACCTGCTTTCCGTTCTGAACGATGCCATCACCCTGCATTCAGGCTATAAGCACGTAAAAATACTACTAACCAACAACCTGACTGTTGAACCGGTTACTCTCGCCGACAAAGATCAGCTAATCCGTGTTTTCAACAACCTGATTAAGAATGGCATACAGGCCATTGAGCGAGGTAAATTGGGTATAATAGATATTAAACTCACGAATACCGAAAACAACACGGTTAAAATTGATATTAACGATAATGGGGTTGGCATAGCCGAGGAATCCATTTCAAAAATTTTTACCCCAAATTTCACGACTAAATCAGGAGGTACGGGACTTGGGTTGGCTATAACCCGCGAAATTATTCTAAACTTTGGAGGTTCAATAACATTTCGCTCGGAAGTAAACAAGGGTACTACCTTTACGGTGGAACTACCCCTTTACCTCGATCCAAAGTAATGCAAACTTACCCCTGACGTTTTAAAACAAAGCGGTTATATAACAGCAACCCCACAATGGTTAACAATCCTATACAGCAAAACATAAGCCAGAAGAGGTCGGGGCGGTGCATGTTGGTCACCAACCTTACGTATGCAAATGCGCCCAGCATTCCGCCGATAAAGCTTCCAATTACCCCATATAGGAATGAGTAACCCAGGTACAGTGCTTTTTTATCCTCGGGTGCAATAAGCCCAATGTATGAGATAAACTTAGGATGAGCGGTCATCTCTCCTAAAGAGAATATTACTAGCCCTGCAATGAAAGCCCAGGCATAACTCGACACGGCTAGAATTCCCAGTCCAATGGTGCCCAATAGTATTCCAAAAATCATGGTTGGCAGAGGTTTAGAATTTTTTACTATTGCCGATACAACCAGCTGAAGCAGGATGATTGTGCCAGCATTGATAACCGTAACATGCTCAGCGTCAAACTCCCACGATGGGTTCGATATGAAGAGCGACAGGAGGCTGTTCACCGTTCGGTTTACCGGGGTCATATCGATATGTTCCTTCAGGAACCACAGGACTGAGTCGAACATTTGAAAGTAGAGAATCCAGAAACCTGAGTAGATGACAATGGTAAAGATGAACTTATAATCCTTCAGAACAAGAACCATTTCCTTAAAAACCTGTACCAGCGATTTCTGGCTTTGAGGACGTTCGGGCTCACGAAAAACGAATAGGTTAAGCAGGAGCAACCAACCCGTACCAACCGATGCCATAATCATGATGTAGTTCCAACCAAAGGATTTCAGGTAGGGAACAAGTATTAGCGGGAAAAGGAAAGCTCCGAGATTTATGGACCAGTAATAGATTCCGAAGCCCAAAGATGAATTAGAACTGTCGGTGGTGCGAGCAATGGTACCCGAGATGATTGGTTTAAAAGTACCTGCCCCAATGGCCATTAACAGTAAACTCATAAAAACCGCCGAATAGGAAGTACTTATGCTAGTCAAAAAATAGCCTGCACTCATTACGAAAAAAGCAAAAAAAAGCGACTTACGATATCCAAACCTGTCTGCTATTGCCCCAGCAACAATGGGAAGGATGTAGAGTAAAGGTGTGATAACACTCTTTATAATTCCCACTTTTTCCTTGGAAAAGCCTAGCCCACCCTGCTGAACTCCAAGCACCATGTAGACCGACAGCACTGACATCACACCATAGTAAGAACCGCGTTCAAAGAACTCCATGGTGATGGCTGTCCAGAAATTCTTGCTAAAAGAACCAAAAAACTTGCCGCTTTTCATGGCCAAAAGTAATTATATTTACTCCTGCAATATGGTCATTTTTTGGGTTAGGATAAAATGATTTATGTCAAACCATAAAAAAAGGGGGATCTGTCTCCCCCATGTGCAAATATGGATGTTTACTTTTTGGCTTTACTAGCTTTCTCGTAAGCTTTTTCAGCTTCCTTTAGTGCTGCCTCGGCCAGTTTTTTTTCATCCTTAGCTTTTTTCAGGTTCTCCTCACCCTTTTGTACAACCTTTTGAGCATTTTCGTATCGCTTGAGAGCGGCTTTATATTTTACATTCCATTCTTTAACTTCCTCTTTAAACTTTGCCTCGCTCTGCTTAATTTCTGCCTTTGCGCTGTTTACTTCTTCTTTGTCCTTGGAACGAAGCTGTTTTTCTAAAGGCTTTAGTTCATTAAAATGGGCCTTTTCAAGCTGCTTTTGCTCAGCTTCAAGCGCCTTTACCTCAGAGGCAGCCTCCTGCATTTGCTGCTTTCCTACTGATATCAAGCTATCTGCAGAGCTAATTTTGGCTTCGGCTTTTTCAACCTTCTCGCGAGCAGCATTAACCTTCTCTTCAAGTTTCTGCAGCTTGTCGTCCTGAGAGAAAGCGCTACCTGTGATAAACAGAGTCAAAAGCATTGCACTTATCAGGGTAAATCTGTTCATGGTTCTGAGTTTTTTGGTGTTTGTTAATTAACTAATACGAAAACAGGAACAATGAGTTACAAACCCGGGACAACTTTATTTACCCCGGGTTAAGGAGAACTACTTTCGAACAAAGATGAAATCGCCACCCTGGTCGCCGGCATCTTTTATATCGCCATACATAGGTGTTACCGGACTGCTGCTAATAACCACATTCCTTATGGCAGCGAAAAGCTCCTCAGCTGTAAGGTAATCCTTTGTGTTACTATTCAACCTGTCAACCAGCTGTTCAAGGAACACGCTTCTGTCAGGCACTTCGGTCAGGTTGCCACTAGTCATTGCCTTACGGCTGGGGGCATCAAAGGCTTTCTTTACGGTTTGTGATCCCTCCTCAAAGGCTTTGCGGGAGCGGAATATGCTTCCTCCAAAGCAGGCATCGGCAATAACCAGGGTATGCTTGGCCTTTATTGCAGCCACATAGTCTTTAATCTGACTATTAGCCAACCAATTAGCAGTACTATTGGCCTTTGAATCGGTTGGAATCCAGTAACCAAAATCGGTTTCCTTATCCCAGAATCCGTGCCCGGCATAGAAAATCAGAAGGTTATCGTTTTTGGTGATTTTTCGGGTTAGCCAGTCCATGGCATTGATCATCTGCTCACGGGTAGGGTTCTTAAGGAAAATGATGTTGTTAGGATCAAACGTGTAGCGATTCACCAGAACATTGTAAAGCTTGGTGGCATCGTTTATTGGGTTATCCAAATCGGTAATGCTGTTATCGGCATAGTCGTTAGCACCCATGATTAGAGCGTAGAATCGGGGAGCAACCTTTGGCGATTCAAATACTAGATCCAGCTCCTCGGTGTCGCCCTTGGCCACTTTACCCGATGGGGATTTGCGAAGGACGAAGAACTTTTTCTCAACGCTGTTTTGGCGGAGGTCAACAGCTCTGATAACTATTTCGTTTCGGCCAATTTGCAAGGGGACTTTTACCTCAAATATCCCATTTGCAGAAAGATTTGCAGCTATGCCGTTTACGACCACCTCATAAATTCCGGTTTCGTCGGACACCTTACCCTTAACCAGGGTAAACTCATCGGTGGTTGCCAACTCCTCGCCGGTTGAAAGGGAACGTAAGCGTTTATCGTCCATGCCAATGGATGATTGGGCGTAGGGTCTACCTCGTGTGGCTTCATTACCCACCAGCGGGATATTTGATGGAATGATTAACTCAATGATAGGAGGGTTAGTATCAACCACCTCGACTTTACGAACAACGAAATGAGCTGGAGCCGATACGATTTGCAATTTCTTGGTCTGTTCAACCCGCATCCCTGAGGTTTGTACCGAAGTGATTGGCAAATCACGAAATTGAAGTTTCCCAATTTTCAGATCAATGCCATAGGTTTCATCGGTTATCAACTCAATGCCCAAGTCTAGCCTCATAGCGCGATCCACATCGGCGGGTACGCGTTCAAACAGGAAGCGGGCCTTAACGGTTTCGCCTTTTTTAAGGGTACGCTGCGGAGTAGAGTACCGTTCATTACCCTCTACCTCGGCAATCTTACCCTTTTGAGCATCGTACTTACGCTTGTTAAAATCAGTAATGGTGATTAACCCGTTGATCATCTTGAGATCGCGGGTTGCCCCATTGTTGGTGATAGATAGTATGAGCTCGATGTTACCATCGGGGGTGCGGTTAAGGCTTTCGAGTTTAAAGAACACATCGCGGAAATCGTCCTGCAAGGGGACTATGCTCTTGGAGCTGCCCTCCAGCTTAAACACTAGATCGGCATCAAGCTCCTTAAGATCGTTTAGTACATCCCAAACAATAACCTGATTCCTACCACCAGGGATATTACTCCCTACATTTCCCTTAACACTCTTTATTGGGGTAAAGGTTTTCCCTCCATCGACCGAATAAAAGGGTGAAACATTGAATTGCTGACCCACCGATTCCCCGGTAATGGCATACTCCAGGATAATCTTCTCGCCAATCTGTTTGGGAGTAATTTTGCTAAACTCCTGCGCACTGGACAATGAGACTATTCCCATGACTCCTGAAATTGCCAGCAGGAATATACGTTTCAAAGCTTTCATGGTTTTCATGTTTTAGTTTAAATATTTAATAGCGATACACTTACCACATACTGTTGAGCTGACCTTGGAGCTTAAGGTCAAACTTTAACGAATCATTATCAAATTTAATGCCGTTTATTCTTAGCTGTGAGTCAAACGAGGCAATCTCACGAGCCAGCCGATTTATTCCCGACGTGTATTTCTGATCGATATTTTTTAGCCTAACGCTTAAGGGTTGGGTGTTAAGCATGATGGTATTCAGCAACTCCCTGATTACTATGCTCCAGAGTCCATTGTAGGATACCAGAACCTGCTTACGATTGGACGCACCGGGGAAGGTGTAGGAATACGGATAAGCCGGATAATCAACTTTATGGCCGTTTAAACTTGAAATACTCATGAACTTGGTTCCTTTCTCCCGGTAAACAAACTCAAACCCTTGGGTTGCCAATGCGGGGGTTTGAAGAAAATTCTTCACATCGTACTCGGCTTGATTCTCCTCAGTACCATCAAAACTTGCTGAAACGTAAAATACCGAAGCATAGGAAATAAAGGGTGATAGGGTATCGCTTTGCTGTAAGTTACTTGTTGGGAGATATTGCAGCGCAACGATGTACTCATTGAACCTTGTAAAATGAGTATCAACCACGGCAAACATGTTCTGGGTCACTTTTACCCCCGAGGTAAGCTTAAAATAGATATCAAAGCGCTCGTTCAGCGTGGTGTAGCGTTGCACCTCGCGGGCATCGGTATAAATGTCCTTAAAATATTGAATCTTACATCTTTCTTGCCATACTGCTAAGGTTTTTGCCCTGAGAATTGCCTGTTGTTTGGCTTCCTCCCATGGCATATCGGGGTCGGAAATTCCTACAGCATAGTAACCGCTACCCAAAATACTGGGCTGAAAAAACCAAGCTGGGAGTGTGTCGGGATAATAGCTTAGCTGTTTAATGTTCTGAAACTTTGTACTACCTGAGACCTCGCCCGATGTTTCTTTTTCAAAAATTTTCTCAAACTTTTTCTTGTCCTGTGGCCTTCCGCTCAGGACTGCAAAACAGGTAAACACAAGAAAACCCACAAAACGCTTCATTGGTTGTAAAATTGGAGTATATAAATTTAAGAAATTATCGACCCTAATATCTTAAGTTCTTCATAATTTTTACGATTAAGCCTAAATCATTGGTAAACACCTACAACCTGTTGATAACTTGGAGGCGTTGTAACTTTAAAGCGTGAACTATTTAATAAACTCTAGCTATCTTTATAAATCTAAACATTCATTTTCTGCATCTCAGTATTAAAATGTTACGCTCATGGAAATAGCCATTGCATTATCCGGATTGTTGATCGGAGTAGTTATTGCCTATCTGTTTTTAAAAGTAAGATGGCAAAGAACCGATGATCAAACCTTGCAAGCAGAATTACTTGTTGAAAAATTAGCAAAACTTCAGACCGAGCTGGAGCTGGCAAACGATAGAAATAACCGGTATGCTGAAAGCTTAAGCCAGCTTCAGGCAAGTTTGACTCAACGCGAAGAGGAGCGGGTTGTACTATCATCCAAAATTTCGGCACTGGAAACCTCTCTTGGCAATAGCATTTCTGTTGCAGACCAGCAAAAAGCAGAAATTAATGCTCTTCGGCTGGAGCTGGAATCCAAACAGCAAATGCTAGAGCAAACCCGTTATAGAGTGGTTGAGCTGGAAAAAGAGAATACCTACCTGAAGGAGTCGTTGGAAAAGCAAAAAAAGGAACTTGAAACAATAGGAGAACAGTTTACCAAGGAGTTTAAACTGCTAGCCGATAAGATCCTAGAGGATAAGTCAGAACGGTTTACAAAAATAAACGTTGAAACCATCGACAGGCTGCTCAAACCCCTTGATGAGAACATTAAGCAGTTCCAAAAACAGGTACAGGAAGTTTACGAGAAAGAGAGTCGCGAACGTTTCTCGCTTGGCGAAAAAGTAAAAGAGCTAAGCGAGCTGAACCGTACCATAAGCCAAGAGGCTAAAAACCTCACCGAGGCGCTAAAGGGACAGGTTAAAACCCAAGGTAACTGGGGTGAGATGATACTAGAATCGATACTTTCAAAATCTGGTTTGGTAAAAGGGAGGGAGTACACCGTTCAGGAATCGCTAACCGACGACGAGGGCAAACGCTTTCAGCCCGACGTGATCGTGTCGTACCCCGATAATCGTAAAGTGGTAATCGACTCAAAAGTTTCGCTTTTGGCCTACGAGCGTTACTGCTCAGCAACCAACCCAACCGACCAGCAAAAAGCTGCCGATGACCTGCTTCAGTCCCTGAAAAGGCATGTTGATGGGCTTTCGGCAAAAAACTATGCTGACCTAACCGACTCGCTGGACTTTGTCATGATGTTCATACCCATTGAACCCGCCTTTATGCTTGCCATGGAACGCGATCCGTCCATCTGGAACTACGCCTATGAACGGCGTGTGCTGCTTATTAGCCCCACTAACCTGATTGCGGCCCTTAAGCTTATTTACGACCTCTGGCAACGGGAGTACCGCAACCGATATGCCGAGGAGATTGCTAAGAAGGGTGGGCAGCTATACGACAAGATTATGGGGTTCCTTGACAACTTCATTGAAATTGGGAATAGCCTCTCAAAGGCACAAAAAACATACGAAACCGCGTTAGGGCAGCTTAGGGATGGACGAGGAAACATCTTACAGCAAACCGAACAGCTCAAAAAGTTGGGAGTAAAAGCTAAAAAGAATATGCCCGCTGAGCTTAATGGATTCAATAATGAAGACGATGACCAAACGATATAACAAAATTGCTGCAGCTATCGTAAGAATGGTTGTACAGTAACCCACTAACCAATTTCAAAAAGGTATCAGAATGATTTCGGTATGCATACCGATATATAACTTTGATGTGACCGAACTGGTAACTGAGCTTCTGGCTCAAGCCAACCGGATACATTACCCCATTGAGATACTCCTTTTTGACGATCACTCCCATAGCTATTTTCGTAACCGGAACTCGCAGCTTGGAACCCATAGCTTGGTAAACTACCTGGAATTTGACTTTAATATCGGACGATCGAAAATCCGAAACCGACTTGCTGATGTTGCTAATGGGCAATGGCTTCTCTTCCTGGACTGCGATGTGATGATTGACGACCCAAACTACCTGAAGCGTTATGTTGACAACATTCCAAATGCGAAAGTGATTTGCGGCGGACGCAAGTACGGTCCTAAACCCTTCAGGCCGGAGCTGCTCCTGCGATGGAAATACGGGGTTAAACGAGAATGTCGCTCGGCTTACGCCCGGCAGATGAATCCCTACAGCTCATTTATAAGTGGTAATTTTCTTATAGATTACGATACTTTTCACGAAATACGATTCAATGAAGAGCTATCGGGTTATGGACACGAGGATACCCTACTTGGGCTAGACCTAAAAAAACACCATGTTGATATACTACATATTGAAAACCCTGCTGTGCACATGGGACTAGAGAGCAGCCAGGAGTTTCTGGAAAAAACCGAACAAGGAGTTAAGAACCTTTCCAGAATACTTCAAATTATGCCCTGCATGCGAAGGGATATTGAAAAATCGATCAAACTGCTTAGGGTTTTCAGGTTTCTTCGGCGGGTTGGGTTGCTTTACCCCCTGCGGTGGATCTCCAGGGTTTACACACCTTTCATAAAAAGGCAGCTTTGCAGCCGGCATCCTTCGGTACTGCTAATGGATGTTTACAAGCTAACCCTGCTGGCAAAACTTTACACAAAAGGCTGGCGAAACGTACACCAGCCCTGAATTTAAATTTCACTTCTGCCTAAAGTATAGCTGAATGGGAACACCCGAAAAGTTAAACCGCTCACGCAGCTTATTTTCCAAATACCGTTTATAGGAATCACGGATGTACTGGGGCAGGTTGCAGAAGAATGCAAACTGCGGGGTTTGTGTTGGCAACTGGGTTACATACTTAATTTTCACGTACTTCCCCTTGTAAGCAGGAGGTTGTTGGGCTTCCTGAGCCTCCTGCAGAAACTCGTTTAGCTGCGATGTTGGGATACGGCGCTTGCGATTCTCGTATACCTGCATGGCCGCCTCAACCACCTTGTAAACCCTTTGCTTGGTCAATGCCGAAGCGAATACAATGGGCACATCGTTGAATGGAGCGATACGCTCTTTTATCAATCGGGTGTACTCATCCATGGTTTTATTGTCCTTCTCCACCAAATCCCACTTATTAATTACAATCACCAGTCCCTTTTTGTTTCGAACAATCAGGCTGAAGATATTCATGTCCTGACGTTCGATACCCTGAGTGGCATCGATGAGCAGCAGGCAAACGTCGGAGTTTTCGATGGCTCTCACGGAGCGCATCACGGAGTAAAACTCCAGATCCTCCTTTACCTTGTTTTTACGGCGAAGGCCGGCAGTATCGACAATGATAAAATCGTAGCCGAACTTACGGTAGTGGGTGTCAATGGCATCGCGGGTTGTACCTGCTATTGGGGTAACAATGTTGCGCTCCTCGCCTATAAAAGTGTTGATGAGCGAGGATTTCCCCACGTTGGGACGGCCAACCACCGCAATCCGAGGAACCTCGTCAACTTTGTCGTCCTCTTCCTTTTTTGTAAACTTTTTAACCAAATCGTCGAGTAGATCGCCGGTTCCGGAACCATTGATGGATGAAATGCACCATGGTTCGCCCAAACCCAGGCTGTAGAATTCGTTCGCCATAAGGCGAATATCATTGTTGTCGACCTTGTTGACCACCAGGTAAACCGGTTTAGTGGTTCGACGGAGAATGTTGGCAACCGCCACGTCCATATCGGTTACACCGGTTTGGGCATCAACCAGAAAAGTAATCACATCGGCCTCATCTATAGCCAGCATCACCTGCTTGCGAATCTCCTCCTCAAAAATATCGTCGGAATTCACCACGTAGCCACCGGTATCGATTACCGAGAACTCTATCCCGTTCCAATCGGATTTGCCGTAAATCCGGTCGCGGGTTACCCCTGCAATCTCATCAACTATGGCATGGCGCCAACCCACCAACCTGTTGAATAAGGTAGATTTCCCCACGTTGGGACGTCCTACAATAGCAATAATATTTCCCATAAAACTCAATACTTATTTAAAAACCCGGTGTTTATTAGAGGGGGTATCCAAAACGTTTCAGCTTACGTTCGTCGTTTCGCCAGTTCGGGTCAACCTTTACGAAGATTTCCAGGTAAACCTTTTTCCCTAAGAAAGCCTCCAGCTCCATACGCGCCTCGGTTCCCACCTTTTTTAGCATACGCCCCTGGCTTCCGATGATGATAGATTTTTGTGACTCCCGATCGACATATATTATCGCCCTGATGCGATCGATAGTTTCCGATTCCTTGTATTCTTCAATCTCAACCTCAACGGAGTATGGGATCTCCTTCTTGTAGTTAGTGAGAATTTTCTCCCGGATAATCTCTGCCGCGAAAAACCTAAGGGTTTTATCGGTCAGGGTGTCCTTGGAGAAATACTCCGGTCCCTCAGGAAGCTTATCAACTATGAGCTTTACCAGGTTATCGATATTAAAGCCCAGAAGGGCAGATATGGGTAGCACGTCGGCCTTGGGCATCATCGATTTCCATTGCTCAACCAGCTGTATCACCTTTTCCTGGTTAGATAGGTCAACCTTATTGATAACCAGAATTATTGGGATGTTAAGCTGTTGCAGCTTATCGAGGAACTCCTGATTTTTATTAGGAGTTTCCACCGTATCGGTGATGTATAGGATGATGTCGGCATCTTCAAGAGCCGCTTCCACGAACTTCATCATGGCAGCCTGCAGCTTGTAGGCCGGTTTGATGATGCCCGGAGTATCGGAGTAAACTATCTGAAAATCTTCACCATTCACCACCCCCATGATTCGGTGTCGGGTAGTTTGTGCCTTGCTGGTAATTATAGAGAGACGCTCACCCACCAAAGCATTCATTAATGTAGATTTCCCTACATTGGGGTTTCCGATGATATTAACAAACCCTGACTTGTGTGCCATGCTGGTTATGATTTGGTTAGGAGAACCTGTTCATTTTTAGCATGTTGATTTCCTTCTGCGTAAGGAAACGCCACTTGCCTCGGGGCAAATTCTTTTTGGTTAAGCCCGCAAAGTATACCCTGTCGAGCTTAGTCACCTTGTAGCCCAACGATTCAAAAATACGTCTAACCACACGGTTTTGCCCACTGTGTATTTCAATACCTACCTCGTATCCATCGCCACCCTCCACGTAATCAATGGCATCAACCTGAACCTTTTCGCCATCGAGCTCAACTCCATCGAGAATGCTCTGCAAGTGGTCAGGCGATACACGGCGGTCGAGCCCCACGTGGTATATCTTTCGTTTTTTGAAACTGGGATGGGTAAGCCTTGTTGTGAGCTCACCATCGTTGGTGAGCAAAAGCACCCCGGTGCTGTTGCGGTCTAACCTACCAACCGGGTAAACCCGCTCGGTACATGCCCCCTCAATGAGCTCCATAACCGTGTGCTTGGCATGGGGATCGTCTAGAGTGGTAACGTAGTCCTTGGGTTTGTTGAGCAGTATGTAAACCTTACGCTCGGACATGAGTAGTTTGCCTTTAAAGCGAACCTCGTCGTCGGGTTTAACCTTTGTACCCAGGGTGGTAACCACCTGTCCGTTAACGGTAATCTGACCATTGGCAATGTACTCATCGGCCTCGCGACGGCTACATAGCCCTGAGTTGGCAATGTATCGGTTTAGACGGATAAGCCCATCGTTCGACTTAGCGGCGATGCTACTTTCGGCTTGCTCATTCTCATGCATGAGCGATTTTACATCATCGAGCCTGCGTTTCTGGAAAGTTCTGGGTTGATATGCAGAACCGGAGCTCTGGCGATGAAGGCGAGGTTTATCTTCAAACCTGGGCTTGGCTCTATCATCATCTGAGCGTTTGCGCAGGCGCGGCTTCTGGTGCTCGTCAGAATTCTGACGACGGTCATCTCGGCCAAAAAAGCCTTTACCGGTTGAGCGTTCCGACCTATGGAAATGGTCATCGGAGGAACGTTCCCTATCAAAATTCTTATCGCGATCTAACCTACGACGATCGCGTTCACGGCTAAAGCGTTCACGCGGACGGGCCTCGTTATCCCTGCTTTTAGTTTTATCGGTGAAGTATGAATTGCTGTTGCGGTCAGGTTTATTATCCTCATCGGCTGCTTCTGGCTCTTCGATTCGTCGCCAGGAACGGGGACGATAGGTTTTTTCTTCGCCCTGCTTTTCGGTTCTATCCTTTCTTGTTGCTGTTCTAATACGGCTTTCGCGCTTGGGAGACTCTACTTTCGATGCACTGAAATCATCGAGACTGGAACTATCGCCATCCTTACTTTCGGCACCCAAATCGTTGTCAGATTTAACCAACTTTGGGGTTAAAGTTCGTGGCCTGTAAACCCGGGCGGGTTCTTCCTGGGAGTTAGTCCGCTTCTCGCGTTTAACATCCCTTTTTTCATTTTCGTTTCTCATTTTATGTACTGATGATTAATTATTTAAGATCAACTCTTTGACCTAATTCGGATGCAAAGATATAAATAAATGTTGATGTATATGCTGATTATGAATAAATTATGTTAAAGCGCTGAATATTACCTAAAAAGCTAAATAGAAATCCTTGGTGAGCTCCTTGTAATCATCGGAAAAATCGCCGTTGGCTTTATGTATGCACAATGTAGATTCTGACACTGACCGTTTTGAGTACTCAAACTGAAGGAGTAGCCGTAGAACTTTCTTGCCAGGCTTTGATTGCACGCTTACTTTTTGGGTACAGTATAGCCCCTGAGCGCTGGCCAAGGCGATAAATACATTTCCTTCGGTGTAAGGGAAAACGCCACAAAACCTTCCTTCGTTAGCCAGAAGCTTTTTAATTCCGCTGATAAGCTCCGGATAGGGTAACGAGTCTGAATGGCGAGTGAGGGTGCGCTTTTCTTCGGGTGATTTTAGAGATTGATTAAAATAAGGTGGATTGGAAACTATCAGGTCGTAGCGTTGGGTTACCGATTGAGCAAAGTCCTGGAAAGCGCAATGTATTACATCAACTTTGTTCGGCCAGGGGGAAGAGGCCGCATTATGCCTGGCCTCGGCCGCTGATAAATCATCAATCTCAATGGCATCTATTTTGGCATCCTGAGAACGTTGGGCCAGCATTAAGGCAATAACTCCGGTGCCGGTTCCAATATCGAGGATTTTACGAACACCCTCAACATTTGCCCAGGCACCAAGCAGAACGCCATCGGTGTTAACCCGCATAGCCGATTCTACCTGATGTATGGTAAACTGTTTGAATTTAAAGTAACTGTTGCCCACGCTTCCCCCCCCCTATTTTATGTGTTCGTGAATTCCCATTCCAAACAAGGCATAGTCATATTTAACGGGGTCAGAGGCATCAAAAGCCGTGAGCGATTCGGTTAGCTCCAACACAGCTCTAAAATCATCCTGCTTTCTGGAAAGCAAACCAAGCCTACGCGCTACCCGACCTGTGTGCAGGTCGAGAGGTATCAATAGTTTTGACGTTGGTATATGGTGCCACAAGCCAAAATCAACGCCCTCCTTTTGGGGGCGGACCATCCAGCGTAGGAACATGTTTATCCGTTTGGCAGCAGCACCCCTTGAAATGTTAGGTACATGTCGTAGAGTTCCTGGTGATACTTCGTGCTGCACAAAGAAATTCCGGTAAGCCGCTATAGCCCCTTCAACTGAGTTTGATTTACGAAATCCTTGGGCGAATACATTTTCCAGCCCGCCATGGTTTGTGTAAATGTCTTTTAGCACGTAGCAGAACTCAACGGCATTTGCACTGCTAAAAGTTCTGTGGACAAACCCTTTTAGCCTATTTTCCTCTCGTTTTGAGAAATTCAAGGTAAACTCGTAGGGTTTCCAGTCCATAATCTCCATCAGGCGGGTGGCACTATTTACTATTGACTTACGGCTACCCCAGGCAAACGTGGAGGTTAAGAGAGCCGAAATTTCAACATCTGGCTTACAAGTAAACCTATGAGGAATTGAAATGGGATCGCCTTCGATAAAAAAAGGTTGGGCATACCGACGGTAGCGGTCGTTCAACAGTTCGGCAAGATCATGAAAGGATTTTGGCGAAACCATTAACCTATAGAATTTTACCGTCGTTCATGGAAATTTGGAGATCGGCCATGCGCGCAAGGTCTTTATCGTGGGTAACCACCACAAAAGTTTGCCCAAACTGGTCGCGCAGGTTAAAAAAGAGCTGGTGCAGCTCCTCCTTGTTATGGGAGTCCAGATTCCCCGAAGGTTCGTCGGCAAGCACCGCTATTGGATTATTAATGAGTGCGCGGGCTACAGCCACTCGTTGCTGCTCCCCTCCTGATAACTCGGAGGGTTTATGCGAAAACCGATGCGAAAGCCCCAGGTACGCAAGTATCTCTTTAGCCCTTTTTGAGGCATCGTTCATACTATAGCCGGCAATTAAAGCTGGCATACATACATTTTCCAATGCAGTAAACTCGGGCAAAAGGTGATGGAACTGAAAAACAAAGCCAATGTGTGTGTTTCTGAAGCGTGCCAGCTGCCCATCGCTCATTCGGGTAACGTCGGTATTATTGAACATCACGCTTCCCGAATCGGGCTGACTCAGGGTACCCATGATTTGCAGGAGAGTGGTTTTTCCAGCTCCGCTAGGGCCAACTATGGCTACCACCTTTCGATCCGGAATCTCAACACTAATCCCTTTAAGTACGGTAAGGGCTCCGTATGATTTTACAATATTTTCGACTTTAATCATGTGATTCAATTGTGAAGATCGACAAAGGTAAAAAATTTGAGACACCCGCCAAGGGGTATCCAACCGGAGTGGCTGCTTTGCAGCCTATCACTACCCTGCAGTAGGAAGCGTTTCGTCTTCAGGTTTCTTTGTTTTCGACCTCTGCTCAATATCGGATAAGCTAATTTCAGAACATGGCTCCATCATCAAACGGTTGAAGGAATGGGAAAGTCGCCCCAGCACCTTTGCCAGCCTGAGTAAGCTTTTTGGCCCAGGCATTAGCATTGCCACCAGAATAATCATAACGAACTATCCAAAACCTATGAAATTTAACATGACTATACCGTTTCACCATTTCAAAGTTTCACACGTTATGCTAAAAAAATCAGAAAAGTCATAGTAAATCAAACTAAAAAATTATAGTTTGGTGCCGATTTTCAAACCGAAGCTACAAACCATAACTAAACCAAACCATGAGCAAGATACTAGTACTGGGCGCAGGACTATCGTCATCGGATCTAATTAAGTACCTGCTCGACCACTCCAAGGTGCTGGGCTGGACCGTAAGGGTTGGCGACCTATCGATTGAAACTGCCCGACAAAAAGTTGGTAATCATCCTAACGGGCAAGCCTTTCAATTTGATATTAACAACAACAAGCAGCTTCAGGATGAGGTAAATTGGGCAACAGCAGTAGTATCGTTGCTGCCTGCTTTCATGCATCCGATCGTGGCTCAGGAGTGCGTAAGGCAGGGGAAGAACATGCTTACCGCCTCATACGTGTCCGACACCATGAAATCGCTGCACGAGGAGGCCCGTCAAAAGGGAATTGCCTTACTAAATGAGCTTGGTGTAGATCCAGGAATAGATCACATGTCGGCCATGCGGGTTATTGATGAGATTAGAGCCAAAGGTGGCCGTTTAACTGGTTTTATCAGCAATACAGGTGGACTTATTGCCCCCGAAAGCGATAATAACCCATGGAACTACAAGTTTACATGGAATCCCCGCAACGTGGTGCTTGCAGGGCAAGGGGTTGCTCAGTTCCTTGAAAACGGTCAGTACAAATACACCCCCTACCACAGGCTATTTTCCGATGTGAGGCGGTATAGTATACTCGACCTGGGTGAGTTTGAGATGTATCCCAACCGCGATTCGCTTAAGTACAGGGAGATATACGGGATTGAAGACATTCAGACTATAATTCGTGGAACGCTTCGTCGATCAGGATACTGCAAAGCCTGGAATGTTTTTGTTCAGCTCGGAATGACCGACGACACCTACAAAATGGCTAACAGCGCGAAACTCACAAAAAGAGAGTTTCTAAACAGCTTCCTCCCCTACCACCCCAGCGAATCGGTAGAGGAGAAGCTAAAACGCATAGTGCCCGATGCCAAGGATGAAACTGTTTTCAATAAGCTAAAATGGCTGGGACTATTCGAAAATGAACCCATTGGCCTTGCCAATGCCAGTCCGGCACAGCTACTGCAGCATATCCTGGAACCAAAGCTTGCACTTGACCCTAACGACAAGGATATGATTGTTATGCAGCATATTTTTGACTACGAACTGAATGGCAAAAAGCATCGGAAAACATCAACCATGGTAATCATTGGCAAGGACACGGTGCACACGGCCATGTCGATCACCGTAGGTACCCCGCTGGCCATAGCAACAAAAATGCTGCTAACCGGTCAGATCAAGGAACGAGGGGTTATTGTACCAACAACTCCTGAGCTCTACAATCCTATTCTTAATGAGCTGGAAAACTACGGCGTTAAGTTTATTGAACAGGATTTCGAGGTTTAAAGAGTGTATAACCAAATATAACCCGAATTGATAATTCGGGTTTTGTTTTTTAACATTCACAAAACCATATAATGAATATACCTTTGTACGCATTCTAAATTTATAATAAAAATGACGCTCATTAAATCCATTTCCGGTATTCGTGGTACCATAGGCGGAAAACCAGGAGAAAACCTTACGCCCATTGATGTTGTTCGGTTTACAGCGGCGTACGCCGAATGGCTTAAGCAGCGGAACCCCGGCAAACGATGCAAAGTTGCAATTGGCCGCGATGCCCGCATTTCAGGGGAAATGGTCAATAGTTTAGTGGTTGGCACCCTGATGGGGTGTGGTATCGATGTTCTGAACTTAGGCCTGGCAACCACTCCAACAGTGGAAATGGCCGTGATACACGAAAAAACTGACGGTGGAATTATCCTAACAGCCAGTCACAATCCAAGGCAATGGAACGCTCTCAAGCTACTGAACGAAAAAGGAGAATTCCTTTCCGACCATGAGGGACAAACGGTATTAGAAATTGCAGCTGAAGAAAAGTTCAACTTTGCCTGCATCGATGATTTGGGCACTGCAGATGAAGAGTACTCCTTTGTCGATGAGCACATCGGGCATATTCTTCGCCTCAGGTACATTGATGTGAAAGCCATCGAAAAAGCCAACTTCACAGTGGCAATCGATTGCGTAAACTCCGTAGGAGGTATTGCTCTACCCCGCCTTCTAAAAGCACTTGGGGTAAAAAATATTATTGAGCTTTACACTGAACCTACCGGCAATTTCCCGCACAACCCGGAGCCATTGCCCGAGCATTTAACCGAAATATCAAAAATCATTAAGAAGAAAAAGGCCGATGTTGGATTTGTGGTTGACCCCGATGTGGATAGGCTTGCCATTGTTAACGAGGATGGAAGCATGTTTGGCGAGGAGTACACGCTGGTAGCCTGCGCCGATTATGTGCTTAGCCAAAATCCGGGTAACACGGTTTCAAATCTTTCCAGCACTGCTGCATTACGCGACATTACGGCAAAATATGGAAAAGATTACTACGCATCAGCCGTTGGCGAGGTTAACGTGGTTACCATGATGAAAGAGGTTAACGCGGTGATTGGTGGCGAGGGCAACGGAGGGGTAATTCTTCCTGAATTACACTACGGACGCGATGCTCTGGTTGGTATAGCCCTGTTCCTTTCACACCTTGCCCGCTCGGGCAAAAAGTGCTCTGAGCTGCGGCAGCTATACCCTAACTACTTCATCTCTAAAAACAAGTTAGAGCTGAAGTCCGGTGTTGATCCCAACCAAATCCTTGAGTCGCTCAAAATCAGGTTTGCTTCGGAAAAACTGAACACCACCGATGGACTTCGAATTGACTTTGCTGATGGGTGGGTTCACATGCGCAAGTCAAACACAGAGCCAATAATTAGAATATACGCCGAAGCCAAATCCATGGAAAGAGCTCAGCAACTTGCGCAAATGATTATTTCAGAGGCCAGGTAAAACAAATATAACTATAAAGAAACGCAAAGCATTTAGCTTTGCGTTTCTTTGTGCTTAAACTCCAACACTAATTACTCCCCACATTTCCCAGGGCACAAGATGTGAATGTATTTCCGGTTCCGGTATTAGTCGAATTTATAAGATAGATGCCATAACCGTTAGAGTAGTTGAACTGGCAGTTACTTGCATTAAAAGTAGTGTTAGAAGCTCTAAGTGCGGCCCTATCGGAATTTGTACCCTGCCCGGCGTATTCGAACTTGCAATACTGCAATGAGCAATTTTTTGCATAATTCCATAGGTGCACCTCCTTCCAGGCTCCAGCTGCCGGAGATGATGCACTTGTTGTAAATATTATATAATTTGAAGCATTACCGTTTGCAATGAGTGTTGAGTTATTGTAATAGCCAATATGGAACGAGCCATTAGCATCGAATTTAAATATGGCCCCCGGTTCTATGGTGAGAGTACCATTGTCAAAGTCTACCCCACCTTCTACATAGTAGGGCTTATCGAGTTTCTTCCAGGTAATTGTTCCCGACACATCATCGCCCACAACATTTACCCCTTTATCGGCCGGACAATTGAGAATGTTGCCCGTACCGATGGTATGTATATAGTTGGCATAAATTCGGATTGGATGGTTTCCGCAATTCCCTATGGTATTGTTAGTCATAGCTGTAAAACCAGCTTGATAGTTCAGGAAAAGGCCATAGGTTTTTGCATAGTTGACAGTGTTGTTAGAAAAAGTGATGTTGCAACTTTTCACATTCACAGCCCCTTCGGTACTGGTCCCTGCGTAATTTATCAGGCAATTCTGCATGCTCGAATTAAGACTATGGTTCCAGAATGTTATTCCATCCCATGCACCAGCTGAGGGTACAGCAGCGCTAGTTGTAAATTCAATCTTGTTGTCGGTTGTTCCATTGGCAATAAGGGTAGTGTTATTGTAGTAGCCAATGCTAAGCCCTGCACCCGCACTAAACTTAAATACACATCCGGGTTCGATGGTCAGCGTACCGTTATCGAAATTAACATCACCCTCAACAAAGTATGGTACATTATGCTTGCGCCAGGTAATATTCCCTGTTGCATCGTCACCGGCTACATCTATGCCTTTGTCTGCAGGACAAATAAATGTGTTTCCGGTGCCAATGGTGTGCATGTACCCGGCATAAATCCTTATAGGATGGCCACCGCAGTTTTCTATGGTGTTACCTGACATGGCTGTGAAAGAACCTTCATAGTTCAACATTACACCATAGAATTTGGCATGGTTAATATGGTTATTATTAAAAGTGATGGCACAGCTCTTAATGTTCACAGCTCCCTCGTTTGATTTACCGGCATAGAGCACCTGGCAGTATTGCATACTGGAGTTTAGGCTATAGTTCCAAAAGCTAATGCCCTCCCATGCTCCAGCAGTAGGATTGGATGCAGTAGATGTAAAAGTTATGGGTTTAGATGAGGTGCCATTTGCTATTAGAGTGGCATTCTCATAGTAACCTATATGCAAGCTAGCACCCGTTTCAAACTTAACTGTTGTTCCAGGCTGAATGGTTAGCGTAGCACCGTCAACATTCACACTCCCACTGATTACGTAGGTTTTGCCGGATTCCCAAGTAGTGTTGGTTGTAATATCTGTTTTAATAATTGTTGAGCTTCCGCTCCCTTCAGTTTCTAACTGATCGCATGAGGTAACCCCAAAAAACGCTGCAATCAGCGTCATCGATAAAATTTTTGCTTTCATTTCAACTTCGATTAAATTTTTGTTAATATTATAACATTGAGTTAGAATTAAATTTATTCAATTCTAATGCCTTAATCCATTTTTTTTAACACAATCATTTTTATTTAACACACGTTAAGACTAAAAACTGTTAAAAATAAGCCAAATAGAGTAAATCTTCGACCTTTCTATATCCCTGGAAAATATAATTTAACACAGAGGGTTTTAAACTATCGTTAACTTTTTTATTCTTTTGTATAAACGAACCAAACCATGAAACGCAAAACCTGGCTCATGATAGCAGCCTTTCTTGTTGTTGTTATCATTTTCTTACTAATTTTTAGTTCGGGATCAAAGGATAAAACCTCGCCCCTGTTTACCCGTGCTGAGGTGGGTAAGTTCGAAATTGTGGTTAATGTTACCGGTGAACTTAAAGCCCAAAACTCCGAAGACATCATGGCGCCATCCGAACTCAGGGGACGCTCATTCAGGATAACTGATATAAAAATACAAGACCTGATACCGGAGGGTACAGTGGTTGACTCCGGCGACTATGTTGCCACTCTCGACCGCTCTGCTCTGAGTAACCAGCTTAAGAATACCGAGGATGAGTTGGAAAAAAGCCAGCAGGCATACCTAAAAACCCAACTCGATACCACCCTTCAGCTCCGTGAGCTTAGGAACAATCTCATCAACCTTAAGTTTGAGATGGAAGAGAAGCAGCTGGTGTTGGAGCAATCCAAATACGAGCCACCAGCCACTCAGCGCCAGGCTCAAATAAACCTTGAAAAAGCTGAAAGATCGTACCAGCAAGCGCTCTACAACTACAACCTGAAAAAGGATCAGGCTGAAGCCTCGATGAAGGAAGTGGCCATCAACCTGGAGCGTCAGCGCCGCGAGCGACAGGATATGCTGGATGTTCTTAGTAAGTTTGTGATTAAAGCACCCAAACAGGGAATGGTGATTTACTATCGCGAATGGAACGGTCAGAAACGCAAGGTGGGATCAACCATCAGCCCTTGGGATTTAACCGTGGCTACCCTACCCGACCTCTCGGTAATGAACTCAAAAACCTATGTAAACGAAATTGATATTAGCAAGGTTAAGAAAGGACAACCCGTAAGGATTACAGTTGATGCTTTCCCCGAAAAAAAGTTTACCGGCGAAGTGGTGGAGGTTGCCAACATTGGCGAGCAGCTGCCCAATACCGATGCCAAAGTCTTTGAGGTTGTCATCAGGGTTAACGAGTATGACCCAATCCTGCGCCCATCCATGACTACAGGAAACCAAATTGTTACCAATGTGTATGACTCCGTTCTCTACATCCCGCTTGAGGCTCTGCATGCCAACGATAGTATTAGCTTTGTGTATACCCGTAAGGGTAAACGTCAGGTTGTGGTACCGGGTGAAATGAACGAAAACCATATCATCATTGAGAAAGGTTTAAAACCTGGCGAAGAGCTATACCTATCTATACCCGAAAAACCCCAAAAATTTGAGTTCACAGGCTTGGAGCTGATTCCTGAGATAAAAAAGAAAAAGGAAGATAAAATAAAGGCAGAAGAACAGCTCCGCCAGCAGCAGGAACAGATGATGAGAAAGCGAACCAATGGAAATACCATGGCAATTCAGGGTCAACGAAATTTCATAATTCAAAGCCCAACCGGAACATCGAATAGCCCGGCTGATAAACCCGGAGAGAAAGAAGCCATAGCGGCAAAAAAGAAAACCAACACCAAACCCTGACCACCATGTTCCGAATCGATAGGCTCTACCGCAGGTATGCCCATGATATAACCATCGCCCTGGATGCAATAATGGCCAACAAGCTAAAGTCCATTCTTACCGCGCTGGGGATAATCTTTGGTGTTGCAGCAGTAATTAGCATGCTGGCCATTGGAAATGGAGCCCAGCAGGAAATACTTAACCAGATGAAGATGGTAGGGGTAAACAACATCATCATAAACTCTATTTTTGAAGCCCAGGATGCCGAATCGAGCGAGGGAGATAATGGAAACAAACAGAAACAGAAGTTCTCGACGGGTTTAACCCTCGCCGATATGGAAGCCATTAAGTCGGTTATACCCTCGGTAGTTCATATCAGTCCCGAGATAAGCCTGAACTCATACATTCAGTACAGTGGCTTGCGGATGCAAGCCAAAATCATTGGGGTTTCCAACGACTACTTTTCTCTTTTTAACCTCCCGTTGGAGGAAGGAATGTTTTTCAGCAACTACCACCAGGAACATGGGGTACCGGTTTGCGTAATTGGTGCAAATATTAAATCGAAGTTTTTCAGTACCGAGAACCCCATAGGAAAATATATCAAGTTTGGGAATGTGTGGCTTAAGGTCATAGGGGTGCTGGCTAAATCAAACTTAAAGGTTACCGGTTTTGAGAGTAGCGGCATCAACGTGTACAATGATAACATCTATGTACCGGCAAAAAACATCTTGCTGCGCTACCAGAACAGGGCTTTAGTAAATAGCGGGAAGCTTAACCAGGGAGGTACTGCAATCCGTGGATTTGGATTTGTGATTTTTGGAGGAAGCACCGAAACCCAGGCGCCCAAAAACTACCATCAGCTAGATAGGATCATACTTCAGGTTAAGGAAACCGAAGATATTGCCTCCACATCGGAAGTTCTAAGCCGAATGCTACTCCGCCGACACGCAGGTGTAAAGGATTACGAAATTACCGTTCCGGAACTACTACTCAAGCAGCAGCAACGCACCAAGGATATTTTCAACATTGTGCTGGGTGCAATTGCCAGCATTTCGCTAATTGTTGGTGGAATTGGGATTATGAATATCATGTTCGCCTCGGTAATGGAGCGTATCAAGGAAATTGGTACACGATTGGCCATTGGAGCTAAAAAAGCAGATATTGTGGCACAGTTCCTCTCCGAAGCAGTATTGATAAGCGTTACAGGAGGTATGATTGGTGTTATACTTGGGGTAATTCTATCCAAATTAATTACCCATTTTGCGGGTATACTCACCATCGTAAGCTTTTCATCAATAATCATCGCTTTTGGTGTATCTGCAGCAGTAGGCGTGATCTTCGGGTTATCGCCTGCCAAACGGGCAGCAGAAAAAGACCCCATTGAATCGTTAAGGTATGAGTAACTAAAGATTTTCAATAGAAAAGGAAATGAAAAGGTTAATATCCATCGTATCAATAACCCTGCTTCCAGTCATTGCATTTGCTCAGAATCCGGTAAACCGATTAACCTACGAAGAGGTTATACAACTGGCACGTGAGCAGTCGCCCCAAGCCATACTAGCTAAACACAGGTTCAGAGCAGCCTACTGGCAATACCGAACCTATGTAGCCGAACTGAGACCCAATCTTACGTTGAACGGAACTATACCCCAGTTTACCCGTTCATTAGTGCGGTACCAGAATCCGGATGGCACATATAATTATATCGAGGAAAACTCAAATACCACATCGTTAGGTTTATCGCTTTCACAAAACATCGGTTTTACCGGAGGGCAAATTTTCATACGCAGTAACCTGGAACGAACCGATTTGCTTGGGGCTAATAAAACCACATCCTACATGAGTGTCCCTGTTTCCATTGGGTTCTCACAACCCCTTTATGCCATGAACCGGTTAAAATGGAGCAAGCGTATAGAGCCAATTAAGTACGAAGAAGCAAGGCGAAGCTTCATACAAAGCATGGAGGCCATTGCCATGGATGCCACCCGCTTGTTCTTCGACCTCGCCATGGCCCAGCAAAACCTCGAAACGGCAAAACTGAACTACTCCAACACCGATACACTCTATAAAATTGCTCAGGGAAGGTATAACATAGGAACCATTGCCGAGAATGAACTACTTCAGATGGAGCTCAGCTTTCTGAACGCCGGTACTGCCCTAAGCGAAGCAGAGGTCGATTTACAGCTTAAAAAGATTCGCCTGAAATCATATCTTGGGCTAAACGATCTTTACGACCTTGAAATAGTTGTACCGGATAGCATCCCAAAATTCGACTTGCAGTTCGACAACGTGCTTCAACTTGCGAAGCAAAACAATCCTCAGATTTTGAACTTCCAGCGCCAACTCTTGGAAGCCGACCGCGATGTGGCACAAGCTAAAGCCGAAAGGGGGCTAAATGCAAACCTTTACGCTTCTTTTGGTCTTACACAGCGCGCCGCTGAACTAAAAGATGCCTACATCGACCCTCTGGACCAGCAAAGCGTTCGTGTGGGGATAACCATTCCTATACTCGATTGGGGTCTGGGAAGAGGAAAGGTTAAGATGGCCCAGTCGAACCGAGAGGTTGTTCGGACCACGGTTGAGCAGTCGCTTGCCGATTTTGAACAGGATGTTTTTCTTAAGGTGATGCAGTTTAACCGCCAGGACGATCAGGTTAAGATAGCACGTAAAGCCGACCTGGTTTCACAGAACCGTTACGAGGTTACCAAGCAGCGGTTTTTGATAGGTAAAATAGACGTGCTTACCCTGAATGTTGCCCAAAGCGAACGCGACCAGGCCAAGCAAAGGTATATCAATACCCTCAGCAATTTTTGGCAGTACTACTACCAAATGCGAAGATTAACCCTTTTTGATATCGAAAAAAATCAACCCATTACTACCGATTTTGAACTGCTACTAAAATGATTTACAGATCTCTATAAATTTTTGAGAATTTGTGATAAAGAATAGTGGTACAAAAAATTTTCTGAAAAAATTTTGCAGGAATAAGTAAATGATATATTTTTGCACCACCAATCGAAAGCACAACGGTGCTAAACGAGTTGAAATACTGCGGAAGTAGCTCAGTTGGTAGAGCATAACCTTGCCAAGGTTAGGGTCGCGAGTTCGAGTCTCGTCTTCCGCTCCAGTTCTTTTAAAAGTTCAAAGTATCCAAGCTTTGAACTTTTTAAGTTTAAAACACATCCCATTTCTGCCCGGATGGTGGAACTGGTAGACACGCAGGACTTAAAATCCTGTGGCCATTGCGGCTGTGCGGGTTCAAGTCCCGCTCCGGGTACACAAAGCTACGCCTCAGGTGTGGCTTTGCTGTTTCTAGCCCACTCCTCTTACCCGTCGGTTCTCCCCCCCCTCAGTGCATAATCCGGCAGCCGCCGGATTAGGGTCGCGAGTTCGAGTCTCGTCTTCCGATCCAGCTCTTTTGAAAGTTCAAAGTATCCAAGCTTTGATCTTTTTAAGTTTAAAACACATCCCATTTCCGCCCGGATGGTCGAACTGGTAGCACGTCCCGACCTACGGTCGGGATGGCCATTGCGGCTGTGCGGGTTCAAGTCCCGCTTTTAATGCTTTTATCATAAACCCTACTTATCATTCATTTTAGAATACCTAGATTTTAAAGTTGCCATTAATTGGTAAATGATTTGATCATTGGCTATCATCAAGCGATTTAGATAAGCTCAATTAGCCAACCCTAAAATAACTACCCAGCTCGTAAAGAAAAAACCAGGAAACTTTTTTAAAATTGAAACATTGTGATTCTATTATTCTCTTCCTTCTTCCTTTATTAATGCTATAGTAATTTTAACCTCAAAATTATCGGATGGCATTTTACCTTCTTAAGCATCTGTAACAGTATCTGTTTAAAAAATTATTTCATTTCATGCATATTTAGGCTCTGGTTAAGAATGTTAACAAACTCATTTCTAATGAAAAGCGGTTCAAGAACTTGAACATGGGGACAAAAGGACAAAAGCAAAGCCATTAGTTCCTTGTTTGGAACCACCTTAATACGTACCTCTAACATGTCATCAATATACTTTACCTTCTGCGACATGTGAAGTGGTTTAGAAATTACATAAGGTGATCTTTCAGGGGAAAAAAGTAGTTTAATCTCTATAGGTTCAACGCCTGTGGGCCTCGTAACACCAATTACGTCGTAGTAGTATTCTTCCCAGTCAGTATCGCAATTTAGGTAACTCAAAGAAGTGCTTTCAATACTTACTATCCTATCGAGAGCCAGCACCCAGAATGGGTTCTGTTGTTCCTGGTTAAGTCCAATTACAAACCAACGATTATTGTATTCCTTTAGGTAATAAGGGTGAAAGATTAACTGGTAGGATTGGTCGGAAATATATGGTTTGTATTCAACCCTTAGGACAACCTCATTTAAAATAGAATTAAATAGTAGGCCAAAGTGCTCCAACCCTTTCAAATCTCTATTAAAATCAAAACTAACTATGGGTTTATCAGTTTTCCGGGCCAATCCTAGTTTATGCTGTACTATTGGTATAACCTCATAAACCCAGTCGAACTGAGGCATACCCTCAAAACGGCTAAGAATGTCTATTGCTGCTTTAATCTTATCTAATTCCTCTTGCTTCAATGGGAGGTTATTAATGGAAAAAGAAGGATCACTATAACGATAGAACACCCTTTTGCCATCTCTTACTCGTTGCAGATCGATGCTAAACCCTTCGCTGCTTTCCATAAAATTAATATCTTCGATAACCTGTCGTTTTTTAACCGAACAGTTCGGGTCTATCTCCTGCAGAACTTTATTAATTTCATCTACCAAATCCTCAATAAAATAATTTCTCCCTGTATTTCTGAAGCATTTGTCAAGAACCTGATATCGTATCAGAGCGCTCTTAGTAATGGGCATAAAATCTAATTTATACCTAAAGATACATCTTTTGCAGAAAGGTTGCAATGGATGTACTTTTTTTGCATCAAAACAAAACGTTTGAGCCATGAAAAGGATTACGCTCACATTGCTATTTTTCCTACCTGTAACGGTTGGATTAGCACAGCTCTGGTTAAAAGAAGATGAAATCATTAAAAAATATGGAAAGCCTGTTGAAAAAGGCCTTTTTGATGATTCACAAAAATTATACTACCTAAAATTTAGTCCGGATCAAATTACCTCTACAAGCAAATTCAAGTGTGATCATCTGAAAGCCTTATTCCCTGTTGATAATTCATTCATAAACTACTGCGTCATGATTGAAGTTAAATATCCCATTAAGTACCTCGACGCTTTCATCGAAGCTTATGATAGGGAATACACCAGAACATCAGAAGAGGAATTGATATGGATAGATTATGATAAAGCTGTTTGGCACTATTTATACATCAGCAATGATGACGATCACTTTTTAGTAGTTGATATAATAGCCTTTGAATTGCTAATTAAGATAGTTAATGAGTATGATGAAGAATGATTATGAACCAAACTATGCAGAAAGAATGCACAGGTAGGTATTTCCTTTGCTTCACAAACATAAAATTTAAATGCCATGAAGAGTATATTAACAACACTGCTACTTTGCTTGACCGGAATGGTTAGCGTAGCGCAACTGGGCTATTCCGTAGAGGAAATTGTAGAAAAGTATGGTAACGACTACGAAGTAGGATATACCGATGACAGCGTATTCTATTTTATCTTTTCACAGGTTAAACTTTACAAAAACAGCGACAAGACTTACCCTTTGGTAACCTACTTCACTTCCGACAAAAAGGATGGGATATGCTTTCTTAAGATGGTAATTTACCCTATCGACGAGATTAACAAGAGGATCACTGAGTACAATGAAAAGTACGTTAAGGAATCGAACCTTGTATGGATTGATTATGAAAACAACATAAAATACATACTTAGGGTTTTCCGGGAAAAACAAACGTTTACCATTTCATCACTTTTTATATCAAAATAGCTATGGGCGCATATGCAATAGATCTTGACGAAGGAACCTTTGCACAGGACAGGGATACCTACAAGAATAGACTTAAGGACCCCCGGTGGAAGGTTAGAAGGGAGGAAATCCTGATGCGCGATGGATATCGCTGTGTGGTTTGCGGAAGCGCTGAAGACCCCGAAGTTCATCATAGGCAGTACCATTATATTGTGGGAGCCAGTCGATATCGCGACCCCTGGGATTATGCAGATGAACTGCTGATTACTCTTTGCAGAAAATGTCATACTAATGGACATGAGCACTATAAAGTACCGGTTGTGTTTTTAGATAGTAACAATAAAATTCTATAAGCTATGGCAATATTCAACTTTTTCAGAAGAAACGGAAAGCCGGCACCAGTTGCCGATGCAGTTCCACCAGCGGTTACTGTTCAACCCGATCAACCCAAAACGGCAGAACCGCCAAGAGTTCCCAAACATGTGTTCATTGAGGAATCTGACCCCGACTTTAAGTCGTTATCCTACAAGCCCAACGGGCAAAAGGTTGGTATCGATCTGATTTACGATTTCCTTCAAGTTGACTACGAGCGAAAAGGCTACGACGATGCCCTTACAAACCCTGACGAAAGCTACAAGAACGATAATATCAACCTGATACGTATGGACCTTGCTATTCTTGTTCAGAAAGTGGACAGCTACTACACCGAAATACTCAAGGAGATTGATTTTCACATCGAGTCGCGGAAGCGATCGGGGTTAATCGACCTGGTTTCGGAGCTGAATGCACGCAAAAGCATTGTACTTGACCAGATTGATCGTGTTAATAGTATCAAGCAAGATATTGAGGCTGGAAATGGTATTACTAAGCGTGTTGTGCTCTCGTATCAACGAGGTTTTCTAAGAGGCCTTTCGGCTTTGTCGCACTCATCGGTAATGAACCGAAAACTGTAAATGGGGTCAGCCTTTTGTGGTTGGAGTTTAGGGAGGGGACGGGTGGTAGGCTTCATTCTCACAAGGGCGCCCCATATTTTAAAACTTGCTAAATGAATTGGTAAATACTAAAAAACTTTACTTATATGAGAGATCTTTGGTTAAAAATCAGCTGCTTTTTCACCGGTTTCAACTACCAAATAGTTAAGAACTCAAGCGAAGCCGCAGCAAAGATGGTGAAAAAAAACATGTCGGCGCTAATCATTATCAGCTTCATCTGGGGGTTTGTGGGCTTTAACTTCACAACCCGTTACCTACATGGGAATACATTGACATCCTTACTGGTTGCGCTGGTTATGGTGATCATCGTTATACAAATTGAACGGCAAATCCTGCTTTCGGTCGATAGAAATAAATGGGGTTTTAGGTTTAGGTTCCTGATAGGTGTAGTTATGGCACTAATTGGCTCATTAATAATTGACCAGATCATTTTTAAGGATGACATCGAGAAAAGCCAGGTTGATTTGGTACAGCAAAGGGTAAACCAGGTGCTCCCGCTCAAAACCACTGAGCTTAAAGAGCAGATAGCCCAAATAGCAGGTGCCATTGAAACCAAGGAGGCCGAAAGATCAGCAATCCTTTCTGAGTTAACCCGTACACCAACCATTACCACTCCAACATCAGTGGGCAAGTACGAAAAGGATAGTACCGGACGGATGGTGATGGTGGGCCGGGAGGTAACCTACCAATCGGTTCCCAACCCTAAAGCCGACCTTGTGCCCCAGATTGATGGACAGATAGCCCAACTCCGGGCTGAACTCACTCGGAAGGAGGAAATGTTGCTGAATATCAGAACCGGTATAGAATCGGACATAGCTCAAAAAACGGGCTTTCTGGATGAACTAAATGCCTTGTTAAGGATTGTTACCTCATCATTAGTATCGATATTGGTATGGTTGTTTCTCTTTATGTTCTTTGCCTCGCTTGAGCTATTTATCCTGGTAAACAAGCTTAGCGACAAGAATACCGACTACGAGGAGATAATATTGCACCAAATGGATGTAAGGAAGAAACAGCTGGAAAAACTATCGGATTTCAATTAAACAAAGGCGTAACGCTAATAGCGTTGCGCCTTATCTCAATTTAAACATACTCCCTAAACCGAACAAATCGGAAACGTTTTAGCACTGCCCCATCGTCCTGCTCAATGGCATGGCGTTCAGTGGTTGATGCAACACACCTAATGCCATGCTCTTTGAGTTTTGCAATCAGGGCAAAACAAAAGGTCATCTCGCCCATTATGTGAACTACCAGTGGTGTTTCATTATCATTGTAAGAAAGAATTTTTTTTAGATACTCCTCCGCTGTTTGTTTAATAAACTCTTCGTCGGCCGAAGGAGGTATCTGAGGAAATGTAATATCAATAATTCCCGGTCCAAAACTGCAGGCAGCGGCTACCTGCTCACTGCTCCATGATGAGGATGGATGATTAGAAAGGTTGATTAGCATAACTACTTAATTCCTAACTCTCTTCTTATCGCGGAAAGTATATCTTCTTCCATAAAGATATTTTTATCGAGGGTTTTTAACCCAAAAACTTCTGCTCTCTCTTTCTGATCGTCCTTTAGCTCATCTAATGTGCAAATAATAGATTTTACTGTAACTCCAAAATATTTTCGCAAAGCAGCCGATTTGTACAATGTTTCTGAGAAAATTTCTGATCCCAAGCGAGTTTTACATTCAATTACATACAAATCGTTATGATAAGTAAAAATTACATCAAGGTCGTTATTTGCAAAGTATTTAACCTTTTCAGCATCTTTAGGTCTGGGGTTTAAAAAGACTCCTAATTTTATAAATTCATCTTTTTTTGCTAAGATGGATTTAAGTATATAGTACACATATTCTTCAAACCAACCACCTGTGAGAAACTCCATCTGCTCTTTTGTTAAAGTATCATCGTTTAATGGGAATTCAATAGATTTAAGGTATTCTTTAACTTCAAGAAGTTCTTGATTATCTAATAATTTAACTTTACCACTATTTTTGATTTTATTTTTAAACTTACCTTTAACATCCCTAAACAAGGTTCGAATTTTTTCAATTCCATCATAGTTTATTTCATTATTGATGAACCTTCTAAAAAAACTCTCAACAAACAAATCATCATATGTAGGTTTCTTATTTGAAAATCTATTTTCTGATTTTAGTATTCCACAAGCAGCAAGATAATCATCTACATTTAATTCCTCTTCGATATTAACTATTTCTGTAGGATTATCACAAAGATGATACTGATTGAATTTATTAATAGGCTTGTACCATATTTCGTTTGTATAGTTTTTAAAAAATTCATAGGCACCTAAGGACATCATTTTAGTTCCTCCCGTTAAATTGACTACAATTTTTGTATAATCATCCCATTTTATATCGGTATTTTCTAACTGTGCAATTACATCCTGTTTCAATTCGGGGTTAACCTTAACATACTTACATTTATATTTATCTATCCCCGTAGCCTCAATAATAAAAGATCTTTTATTCCCACTATCGGGATTTTCCATTTTTTCGGTAGTTACAAAAAAATAACAATCAAAATTATTAAAATGCTTTATGAATAAAACATTTGGAATAGTTTGTTCGCTAACCAACGACACTAATATACTTTTCATACCCTTGAACTATTTTATAAGTGATATAATATTCTCGCTAAAGTTATGCAAAAGGGCATTCCTATCAAATATTTCCCGAATTCCAGTGATGGCCAAACGGCGTTCAAGTGCTATACGGGCGTTTTCAGGTATATTTGAAATATCACTTAGGGTAAAAATAGAGGCTTGTGCGCTAAGCCCAAATCGCTTATTAATTGTAGCCAGCTTATAGATATGATTCCCAAGCGCCTGGTAGTTGACCTTTTCTTTTCCTATGCTAAATTTGCATTCTATCAGGTAAGGCCTGTTTTGAAAAATAAAAAGCACATCCACCTCATTATCGTTTGGGTACTGATCATTTTTTTTCTCTTCGTTTATAGCAAAAAGTTTTACACCGGTTATAATCCCCTTTTCATTGATATTTAATTCTTTTCGTATCAGATAATACACATACTCCTCAAACCACTTGGTATGTATCTGCTTATTGGTTGCTGGTAATCCAAATTTTTTAAGTTTAGACTTGGGGAATTTTTCTAAATCAAACCTACCTGCTTTAACATCTTTAAATACGTCATTTACTTGTTCCTCGGAGAATAGCAAAGGGTCATGCTCATAGCGTATTCCGTAGATATTAAGGTATTCCTGAACACTAAGCTGATAGGTAAACTCAAAAGGTTGGGAGGGTTTACCTTCAAATAGCTCATAATAAACACGTTTGCCAATTGGAACATAGAAAAAACGGGTATGAGGGAATTGACTAAAGAATTTCCATACTGCAATGGCCATCATCTTTGTGCCACCGGTAAGGTTTACCAGGTACTGATTGTCTGGCGAAAGGTTTAACTTGCTAAGCTTTTCAACGCTTTGGTTAAGGATATCTTCTGATATACTGGTTTTAATGCGTTGTTCTTTGACAATTCCAGATGTATCGCAAATCAACGAGGTTTTACCATGTTGCTCCATTTGCGGAGTGGAAAGGAATAAAAACTTATCGATCTTTCCTTGAAATTCCCTAATGAAAAGGTAATTGGGCAGAGTTTGTTCGGAAACAATTGAAACGAGAATAATCATTGAACTTCTAGCTTTATATACCCTGGAGCCCTAAAAATAGGTTCCTCATCATCCATCTCAAAGAAGAATCTACGTGTTTTGGCAGCTGGTTTGCTAAATATTAAACCTCTATTAATTTTAGGTTCAATGCCATTGATAATATGGGTTGTAAATTGCCAATCACCAGTAATACCATGAAACCCACTAGCCGATCCTAAATGTAGAATACACTCATTAGGCTTGCACTCAGTAACCTTCTCCTGAATATATTCTAATTCATCAATTAGATTATTACTTAACTCTCCCTCATGATGTTTAAAATAATCTATTTCCTTTCCCAAATAAGTCTTAGTAAATGAATTAATAGTTTTAAATATCTTAATCAAGGGATTTTCACTTAAATCGACAATTTTGTTAGTATATTTAGGTTTTTTAGTTAGCAACTCTAAAGTTTTTTTGGCTATTACAATTCTACTGGCGCTAACGCTTTCTTCATTAATACACTCATAAGTCTGAACAAAACCTACAGGTGAAAATTTTGATTCAGACCCTTTTCTGGCGTTTTTCCAGGTACCTTTTAAATTACTACTTAATGAATAAATTTTAGAATGATATAGTTTAGAGCAATTATCAGGAAACTCTGAATCAGATATTTGTATAAATCGCATCACACTATCATCAACACTACCAAACAATTCAACTTCAACATTCTTAGATATTAATTTTATTTCAGGATCATTTGAATATAACCATCCTAATAAAGCGGATCTTATAGCGCCCTTGAGCGATGAACCAGGGATTATTAAATTACCAATTCCGCTTCTTATATGAGTTCTGATTATATCAGCAGGCTCTGGGAAAATAGTATATTTATGTTTGGCATTAATGCTATCTAATTTGAATAAGTTGGAACTAAATAAATTCTGTTTTGCTATCGCATTAGCTATTTTACTTGCATAATCGCTACTCTTTCCCGAAAGTAAATCGTTTAAATCAATAACATTTACTTCCCTGTTTTTTGTGTCATAAAAGTAATCAATATTTTTAGTCCAACACTTTTCCATACCTGCCCCAATATGTACAGGAGAAATCACTGAAATTCTTAAATTGTAAACTAGGTTGTTGTTATTCATAATTAAAATATTTATATTTTTACTGGTACCCAAATGCTCTTTCCTATCCTAAGCACATTATGAATATTTTGCATTTCAGTTGGCAATTTGGTCTTTTCTGGTGTTAAATTTACAATACACCCGCTAATGCCACATTTCTTTTTTAAAACACTACCTTCGCTAATCATTCTAATGGATTTCTTCCTCAATGTTTGAAAACCTGGTGTTGTTATCCAACCACCTCGGGTTAACAAATTAAAATATGTTTTTTCATCAATTTCTGATACAAATAATTCATGAGACTCTGGACTATACAACGAAAGATTAAGTGAATAATCGGATAAGATATTATTTAGATGAATTAAATTATTGAATTCATGAATTGTGAAATTAAATTTTCCATTTCCTACGTTTCTGTCAGTCCCAATTCCTTCAAAAGATAAATATTTAAGAATTCTTACTATTAATGAATAAGCTTCTTCGCTATCTGTTTCTAAAAGAAAATATAGCCCTGAGCCCTCCTTAAAATAGATGCGTTCAATGTAGTAAGGTTGAGCTTGTGAATTTTCTTGTGAAATATTTACTCTTGAAGAGGTATCCCTTTTAATAAAATCCTTATCAATATCACTTCCTGATAAATAAATTCCTTTTAAATCATTTTGATTAAAGTTGATACTTCCCACTTCTTGATACATTTTAAATTTTTGAGCATCGATAAACTCAATCTTTTTTACTTTCTTATTTAAATCAATAGGTACAACGGGTTTAAAAGATGCAGGTTTAGGCAAAAAGTACACAATTTCATTTGAAGTTCGATCAACAGTATATGGGTATAGTGATGATATTGAAAAAGGGAATTTTTCTATTTTATCAAGCATCTCTTTACCCAAATCCAAAGTGTTCCATAATTCAATGAAAGCAGAATACAACGTATCGCTATGAATAATACTTTCAGATATACTGTAATCACTCCTAGCATTCGATATATGCAAAGGAGTAGTAAAATTTAATCTAACTATTTTCATGGGTTACCAGGAAAATTTTTTTAACAAATTATCATCCTTAACTAGATTAACTTGATTATCTGTATAGAACACCTCTTCAATTTTAAACTTAATCTGGCCACTACCTCTGGAGCCCTTACCTCCTAAATAGTCGTTCTCAAGTAATTTCATTCCTTTTATAAGCAAATCTAAGTGCCTATTTCCTTCATCATTATTAAAAACATTGATAACCACTTCAAAAGTAAATTCAACACCGGCTGGAACTCGTTCAATTTGTCTTGGTGTTGCTTTAGCAGTAATTCTATCAACTACTATTTCTGTTTTGGCTTCAGTATATGGTAAATCGGTATGAGTATTATTTAAAATTTTATCATCAGGGTCATAAATGTCACAATCTCTAAAAATAATTTTAGAAGGAATAGTTCCATTCTTTTCGGCATTTCCAAATAGTTTTACTATTTCTAAATTGTGATCTACGGTAGGACCCTGTTTAACCTCAGAACCTAAGCCTGGGCCAAACTTACCTTCGTTAATTTCAAGTAAACTTCTAATTTTTCCTTTTAATGAACTACCAGGTATGTATGGCCGGTTAGTTATTGGATTTCGCACAACACTTGAATCAATTCCTCCTATTTGAATTGTTTGGTTGCTGCCTCCAATGTGTAAACCTGTAAGGGTTTTAATTTTCCCCTTTACAACTATCTTTTTTTCTAATTGACTCATAACTATTATTTTAATGTTTGACAACAATTATTTCTCTAACGCTTTATGGTATGCAACAATAGCCTCTATCATTGTTACAAAGTTTTCAAATTGTTTCTCATTACTCACATTATCCATCATCTTGCTTATTTCATTTTCAAAAGTTTTAAGCACTTCTTTATCTTTTGCCCTTGCTACTGCATAAACTAATTTTGGTTTTAACATATAAAAACTATTTTTATTACTTTCATAGCCTTTCATCTGAATTCTTCTTAGTTCACCAAAAAAATTCCTTAATTGTGAAGATGAAACTCCACTGATTCTATACGCTAAATTGCTACAATACACAATGGCATCATTATTTATACCATTAATAATCCATTCTTTGTTAAACATAACTGTATTTGGTACCATAGTAGTATAGATTTAATTAATTATTTATTACCTTAACTCTAATTCAGCCCAACGGGCAGCAATTGCATAAAGATCATAATTCCTTTCGCTTACAAACAAATCAACTGTAGTATTATTTATAAAAATCTGCAAATCCTTATTGATATTCATTAAGAATGTTTCAAAAGAGGAATTGCTTTTGTTTGCAATTTGCTTTTCGTATCGTTTTAAAAAGTATGCAGTATTCCACCTATATGACAAATTTTTACCTTGTGCTGAAACTTTGAGTAAATAAAATTGCTGAAAACGTTGTATGAATGAAAACGATAAGATACCTGCTTTAAAAAGTTCAATAAACTTGTCTTTAATCTCTCTTACTTTTGTTAATTCATCATTGTCATATCTCCAACTTATATTTTTATTGAGAAAGTTTATACATCCCTTTTGCTCATTGTTCCACATCTTAGCAGACTTTTCTGCTTCCTTTGCTAATTCTACTCCTTTGCTAATAGGATATTTTTCATTTATTAGGCTAACGCCTGCAGATATGGAAAAATCATCTCTTTCGCACACATAGAAGCGAAACTCATCGCGAATATCTATTGCAAATGAGAGTATTTCTTTCCAATTTCCAACAGCTAATAGGTCATCCCCTCCAGAGTAAACAATCAGTAATCGGTTTTTATATTTTTCTTTAATTCTATTTATGTATCCACTAAAGAAAAGGTCTAGTTGGAATGATAAAGTTGCAAGTCGCGAAAAACTGGAATTATCAATATCATCTTTTCTAAATCCATTAACAAAAAGTTTTCCTAAGTTATCAACATCCATAACAAGTACTGAAAGGCGAGTAAAATCTGTTGATTTATCCAATAACTCAGAAAACGATTCTATACCTTCTCCCGCAAAAAACTTAAAACCCTTTATCGAGCTCCCTTTTACTGTATTACTTATAAAGTCAAAGTCATCATTAACAACCTTATATATTATTGCATTATCAATACTTGATGGGGTTTCGTTAATAGCATAAAAATACCAATATGAATCTAATATTTTTAACGCAGATGGCTTTTCTCCGATTTTGAAGAGAGTATTTTTTGATAAAATGGAATTTTCTTCTGCTGAACATACAAAGTATTTTGCCAACTTTAAGGCTTTTCCTAACTCAATCTGCTCACCCACGGCTTTTGAAAATACAAAATCATCTATTTTGTATTTTTCACCCTTTTCAATTTCTATACCTGTTAAATCGCATGTTTCTGCCGCACCACCAGCACCAAAGGGTTCAAAAAAATCTTTTCTTTCTAAAATATAATTTATAAATTTTTTTTGCTTAAGTTCCTGAGATTTCTCAACAGCTGACTTCCAAATATCACCAATATAGCAATAATCCCGTTCTCCTTTTATCAAATAGTTTTTTCCTGCTACATCTTTATTTTCTTTATCGAAGAAAAAAGAAACCCACCCTACCGATAAGTGTAAGTTTCCATTAAATTTATCAAATAACCAACTTTCTAATTTAATTTGATATTGTTTAATTTTCTCATTATACTCATTAATATTTGGTAAAATCAAATATGCTTTTCCTCCGCTGCTATAAAGAATATTGGCACGGTAATAATCTAATTTGTTTAATAGTTCATTTATTAATGTATCCATTAATAATTGTAAATAAAAAGATCTTCCCTTTAATGCTTTTGCAGCACCTTTCATGGTTATATTATATATAAAACTTTGTATACCACTTATATCTATACAAACCAGATTTAAAGGGAATGTATCCTTTCTTATTTCTTTAGTATCTTTAATATTATTATACTTTATATAGTCGTAAAGAGCTATTGCGATAGCCGCACTTACTTTGCTATGCTCATACAAATTACTATCATGAATCTCATCCTTTAAAGTTGAAGCAGGTATACACCATAAGTATTTTTGTAATAGAAATGTCAGTGAATCGGCAAATACCTTATAATTATTAGTTGGCAATTGGTTAAACTCATTATAAAAACTTTTCCATAGTTCTAAGTATTTTGATTGGTTTATTTCTACATTCTGTTTTGGAAAAATTACATCTCTTTGTAAACTTAATGGATTCAAATTAAATCCATAACTATATTGCGCTTTTGTATTTAAAACATGGTTAAAAATAGAAATTAATGGTCGTTTTCTAAAGTCCTTTTCTTGTACTCTCAAATTATCGTCAACAAGTTTTGCCCTATCAATACCACTTGACCACCAGTCTGCTAACTGAATGAGTTCCTGATACAGTGTCTTGGGCTTATGATGATATATTGCTAAATTTTCAAAGTTCTCATCATTGTTTTGACTTGAGAAAATATTTTGGAATAATTTCTTGTTATCCTCCAAAAATTGTTGAGTATATAGCACATGAGCATGTGTTATGTACCCATCCTGTGTAACATTGGATAAATTTTGAATATTAGCTTTAATGTGTTGTTTTATAACCAAACTTTTATTTGGTTCTTCACATTCATCCGCTCTCTGCCAAAACTTCCCAATATCGTGCAGCAAAGCAGCCAGGTAGATTTGTTGTCGTAGGGTATCGGTGTTGCTACTGTTCATTGTTCTGTTTATTTTTTTTGATCTGTCGTACTACTCCAAACCCCAACGAGGCGTTCTTCCCTAAACCAATATAGTTGGGTAGGAACACGTTGGTTTCAAAATCGATATCAAAGGCTAATACCTTTTTGTCCTTTAAGGGTAACCAGCGCTGGCGTATTATCCGGGTAATGTTCACCTGAATCTCACGTTCAACCGTCCAATCAATGCCTTTGGCAAATGAGAGTATGTTACCAATGAGTACCCGTTTCAGGAGCAGCAGCTGATCTTCGGGGTTTTCCATCTCCTTGTACTTTCTGTAGTTTTCCTGGTTTAGCGCATGCCAGCGGCTCAGGTTGTAGCAAAAGATGGAATCCCAAACCTGCATGTTGAACTGGTTCAGCTGCAGCCGGCTTACCTTTACATTGTAGGGTCGGTCATAGATATTAAAATCCCACGACTTCTTTTCGAAGAAATGGTGAATCTCTTCCACACCTTCATCCATGCACACTATAGCGGGTTGCTGGTTTACTATCTTATACTGTATTCGGGGATAGCGGTAAACGTAACGCTCATCGTCAAGGTGGTTGTGGAATATCACATGGTTACGACCGGCCTTTTCTATAATTCCAGCTCGGAATGCAGGTAGTTCTGTATATGCTATTGGGTTCTCAAAACCCACAAGGAGTGTTTTCAGTTTCTTCATTTACTAAATGCATTAAAGGCATTCCACCCCCACACTAAGCCACCCTCGAGTTGTTAACATAAAGGTATAAAAAAAATTATTTCTCTGGGCAAGGTGTTACAAACTTTTTTTTAACCAACTATCAGTTAGATTTGTAACCTGCTCATTATGTGTCAATTACTGAATACGCTGCTTAATTTGCTCACATAACGGGTGAACCCTAAAAAAAAAATTTCTATCTTCAACTGCATTAAAATTCAGCAAAATGTTTAAACTCACTACCGACCAGCAAATTGCGCTGGGATTGCTCAAAGATTTTGTAGAAGACAGCATAGACAGGGTTTTTATGCTTAAAGGCTACGCTGGTACCGGAAAAACCAGTCTGATACTTGAACTCATAAAATACCTTAAGGAGAAAAAAAGATCGTACAAGCTTTTAGCGTCGACGGGCAGGGCGGCCAAGGTACTATCAAACAAGGCTGGGGATAGCGCGCAAACCGTCCACAGCTACATCTACACCTATGAATACAATATCCTGGACAACAAGAAGGGAACCGCAAAGGTTACGTTCACCCTTAAAGTGTGTACCGACCCGTTTGATACCATCTACGTGATAGATGAGGCATCGCTCATCTCGGACCATAAGGATGGGGAGCAGAAGCTGCAATTCGGAACCGGTAAGCTTCTTACTGACTTTCTCACCTTTGCCGGCAATCGAAAGGTAATATTTGTGGGTGACCCAGCCCAGCTGCCCCCCATTAACACCCTTTTTTCACCGGCTCTTAACCTGCACTATGTAAGCACCACCTTTAAGAAGCCTACTAAAGAGGCGTTCCTGTACGAGGTGGTTAGGTACCCCAAAAATACAGGGATATACCAGAATGCGCTAACCCTCCGCAAGCAAATCGACAACCCCGCTCAGGTAAAGTTTATGACCATTCATGCGCGACAGCATCAGGATATCACCGTGGTTCCGCTTGATAGCATCCTGGTTCAGAACTACGTTGAAAAGGTTAAGCAAAAGGGGTTTGCCAACGCCATCATGGTTGCCTACACCAATGCCATGTGCAACGCACTAAACGATTTGGCCCGGCAGCGCTTGTTTCCCGGACGAAACTTCATAGGCGAGGGCGACCTGGCCATAGTGGGAACCAACAACTACCTGTACAATCTGGAAAACGGACAGCACATCATTGTCCGAAGTGTATCGCCTAAAGTAGAAATCCGGGCAAACCTACACTTTAGAGACATCAGCTTTTCTTTGGTTAACCCGAATGGGATTTCGGATATTGAGCAGAATGCAAAAATCATTGAGGAATACCTTTACCGGCCCAAGCCATGGCTCACCTCCGAGGAAGAATATGAATTGATGAAGGATTTTTTTTCCAGAACCAACAAGGAGGACAGAGAAAAGATAGATGTAGTCATTGAGAAAATGAGAGGCGACTCATACCTGAACGCACTCCGCATCAGGTTTGGGTATGCGGTAACCTGCCACAAGGCTCAGGGTGGAGAATGGGAAAACCTTTTCCTTATTCTGGAAAAGACCCTTTTTGCCCAAACAAAAGACAATAAGGAGTTCCTGCTGCGGTGGACCTACACCGCCATAACCCGTGCACAAAACCACATCACCATGCTCGATAACATATGTATTAAATAGCTAAAGCCATGGAGTTAGTGCTGAACACCTTTGGCACCAGCTTACAGGTTGAAGATGGCCTTTTCCTGGTGAAGCACAAGGAGGGGAAGCAAACCATCGACCCCAAAAGCATCAAATCGATTCTGATATCGAAAGGTGCCAAGATTAGCAGCGACGCTGCCCTGTTGGCCATTGCCAACGAGATTGATGTACTGTTTGTTGACGCCACCGGCAAACCCGGTGGCAGGCTCTGGAGCATCAAGTATGGCTCCATCTCGGAAATCCGAAGAGCACAGCTGGAGTTCCTGTACTCACCCAAAGCCGTGAAATGGGTAAAAAACCTGCTGAAAACCAAAATCGATAACCAGATTGGACTCCTACTGACCCTGGATGCCGAATCCGACCTGCAAAAGAACATACGGGAAAAAAACCTGAACCGCCTGCGCGATTACCTGGTTAAGCTTGAAGGCATTGATGCCCCGTTTGTATCGGACATAGCGCCAACGCTCAGGGGATGGGAGGGCGCAGCATCAAGAGCCTACTTTGAAACCATTAACCAGTATTTGCCCCAGGAGTACCAGTTTCAAGAGCGAACCCAGCACCCGGCCTACGATGTGTTCAACTGCCTGCTAAACTACGCCTATGGTATTCTGTATGGTAAGGTTGAGGGGGCACTGATTAAGGCCGGTATCGACCCCTATGCCGGCGTGTTTCACCGCGACGACTACAACCGTCCGGCACTGGTGTACGACGTGATAGAGCTGTACCGCATTTGGGCCGACTACGTGGTGATCAGCCTTTGCTGCCAGCGCGTGATTGATGCCGACTGCTACAGCGTGAAAGACGACGGCTCGTTCTGGCTTGAGAATATGGGGAAACGAATCCTGATCCAGTCCATGAACGATTACCTGGACGAAGTGGTGAACATCAAAGGGGTAAGCCGTAGCCGGCAGAACCACATCGAGCTCTTCGCCCACAACCTTGCCCAAACATTCTTAAAAGGGTAAGCCATGGAACCGATTGGAACTGAACTGCAGCTGGGGCGAAGCATTACCAGCCCCAACGATCCACTGCGTAAGATTGACGTGGTTCAACTTGTTGAAACGATTACCAACCCTCCGTCCGACCTACAATCGGCCATCAACCAGCTTCGGGCCGTGCTGAACATCGACCCCAAAAAGTATCAGGAGCTCAAGCGGATGCTACCCTACATCACCTGCGGTATATTCACCCCACCCTACCGCAAAACCCAAAACTTTGCTGCCATCGGGTGTATGATTATCGACATCGACCACCTTAGCCAGAATGGGATCAACCCTGAGGAACTGAAAAACCGGCTAAAATCGGACCCCTCGGTTATGTTCGCATTTACCTCGCCCAGTGCCGACGGACTTAAACTTCTGTTTGCCCTACAGGCGAAAATGTACGACCCCGCTAAGTATAGCCTGGCATACAAGGTATTCATTGCCGATTTTGCACAGAAACACAACCTTATGGGGCTTATCGACAAGGTAACCTCCGACGTTACCCGCGCAACATTCCTGAGCTGCGATCCACAGGCCTACTTTAACCCCAAAGCCACACCGGTTGCGCTACATTCCCTCATCAACTACAACAGCTCCCAAAATGTGGGTGAGGCCATTGGCACCGTTAAGGATTTTGAAAAACAGCTCGCTCCTGAAAATCAGGTAAAACCCCAAAACATTATTCCATCGGACGTTCTCCTGCGTATTAAAGAAACCCTAAACCCTAATATCAAGACCAAGGCTGAAAAAATAATCTACGTCCCCGAGGAGCTTGAGCCTGCTGTGGATAAGGTAAAAACACGTATGGCCGACCTGGGTATTGCAGTTAAAGCCGTGGAGAACATCCACTACGGAAAAAAGTTTGTGTTTGAGCTTGACCACCGCATGGCCCAGCTAAACCTGTTTTATGGCAAACAGGGCTACAAAGTAGTGGTAACCCCGGTTCGGAATAGCGACAGCGAGCTGGCCGAAGTGGCCCGGTTAATTCTTTGCGAAATATTCTTGTAGTATGCCCCGCAAGAAACGCCCCCCGCTTACGCTGCCGGAAATGCTCCAGAAAGTAAAAGCTGCCGGACTAAAGCCGATTCGTTCGCCGAACCAGTTCGATCCGGCACAGGAAAACATCGATACCCTGGAGCAGCGCATCGAACGCATCCTTTCCATCTACAATAGAACTCAAAAAGCCTGGGATATGATATATTTTGTGATGTACGACATTGAAAACACCAAGGTGAGAAACCTGATTGCCAAGTACCTGAAAAAGAACGGATGCATCAGGGTGCAACGTTCCGTTTTCCTGGCCTCGAGCGATAGGGATAAATTCAATGAGATTCATTCCACACTCAAACAGGTTCAGGAGTACTACGACAACAACGATAGCATTGTGGTGGTGCCGGTTTCGGCCGACTCGCTGCGGTCCATGAAAGTGATCGGCCAGCAGCTGGCCATTGACCTGGCCCTGGGCAACCGCAACACGCTTTTCTTTTAAAACTTATAGAGCATGAAAACCCCGCTGGAGTTCGGCATGCAGTTCCAAAAGCTAAGCATTGCCCGCAAATACCAAAAACTGCTTCAGATCTACCACCACGAAGTTGAACCCAACTATACTCCCAGGGAAATTGGCTTCAGCTTCTTACTTGTAAGCGCACTAAGCGAAGCCTACTGCGAAACCGGAGAATGGGAAAAGGGCATAACCTTTGGCCTGAGACACCTCGACACCCTTGCCAAGCGGCCGCAGAAAAGTATTTTCCTGGAAAATATCGGGTGGTACGTGTTTAAAGCCCTCTGCTCCGACCCCCCAAAGGTGAACCTGAACAACCTGCCCCTTGGTAAAATGAAGGAGCTGATTACCAACTTAAAGAAAAAAGTAGGAGACAAGGATATTACCCAAATGCTCTACCTGAAGTGGATAAGCCTGCTCCATAAACTACCCCTCACATGCACCCAGGCAGCAAAAGAGCACTTTTCACTTTTCGATACCGAGGAGCTCAGCACTCTTCCCAAATGCATTGAGGTGAAGCACGATGATGAAACCAAAACCCTTGAGCTGCTATCGGCCCGGGAGCAGTGGTACATGGCCTACACCAAGTTCCTCTACATACACCATCTGTGGGACGAGTGCATTGAAGCGTGCCAAGAGGCGCTGGACTCGGAGCTGCCCTTTGCCGGAGGGGGACGAATCTGGATTACCCGACGGTTAGCCCTATCCCTCAGGCAGAAAGGCGATCTGGAGCATGCCGCTCTGCACATGGAGCTCCTGGTCCAGCAAAAATATGATTGGTACCTGATGCACGAGCTGGCCGAAATCTACTTTGATCAGGGTAAAATTGATAAAGCCCTGGAGTATGCCGCTTTGGCCCTGCACAACCGCGGATACTCCGAAACCAAGGTGAACCTGCTGGAGTTCATCGGAAAGATTTACGACCAGCAGAGCGATTCCAAAACGGCCATCAACTTCTACTTCACCGCCGCAAAAATACGGGAACTGAAAGGCTGGACCCTAAGCCAGGAGCTGATGAGCCGGGTTAGGGGTCTGCAGGGTATCCACGAAAACCCCGGAGTGCTTTACGGCATACTGCAGCAAATACTTCCGGTCAAGGGCATCAGCGACGAGGTGATATACAACCTGGGAAAGATCACCCGCATACTGCACGAAGGGGAAAACGGCGACGGGTTTATCACCGACAAGCAACGCCGCAGCGTGTACTTCCGGTTTGCCCAAGCCAAAATACCCACCGAGGATTTGAAAGTTGGCCAGCTGGTAAAGTTCAAAGCCCGGAAAACCTTGCGAAACGGACAGTGGAAATGGATTGCTATGAAAGTTTACCCAAAAGATAGATCGTTCAGAGATTTTTAGTAACTTTATGGTATGAACTGAAAAGTATTGCACGGCGATGCGAAACGATGTAACTTTGCACCCCCAAAAAAAAATCCCATTTTGGGCAAAAACGATAAAAGGAGCACCCCAAGCACCATGTTATTTAACTGATAACCAGCAAATAGTAAAAAATGCGGACAGAAACTAAGCTCCACTAAAACAAGGATTAAGACTGCAGCCAGCACGGTGTTGAAAGATGTTTTTGCTATAAACGACAGAAACTAAGCTCCACTAAAACAAGGATTAAGACAAATACAATTTACCACCGCCTATTCTGCACCGACGGCAAGACAGAAACTAAGCTCCACTAAAACAAGGATT
>CALBBQ010000005.1 GCA_937926785.1 uncultured Bacteroidales bacterium
CAGCTCCCCGCTGGCCGTGGGTCTACTCTCAGGCTGACGTTTACTCTTTTCTATTTCCTGCTGCTTGTTTCCTATCTCTCGATCGGTACCATCGCGTCAAAGAACTCATCTCCGCGGCCTTCTCCCCCCGTGGGAGCTCTCACTATAAAACCAAGGCCTCTACCCCCCTTCCGCACAACCTCGCCCTCTCTCTCGAAAGCGGGTGCAAAGATAGAACAGGTTTTTGAATTATACAAGAACTCCAAAAATCTTTTTTTGTTAAAGAGTGTTTTCTTTGATCTTAAGTTCTGATTATCAATGTTAACTTAATATTAACTTTTTTGCAAAAAAATTAGGAAAGGTCAAGTTAGTCAAAATTCTCTATCTTCGCAATACTAATCATATGTATCTAATCTAAACCAATGTTGATTAAAGAGAAGCTGGTAATCATTCCTACCTACAACGAAAAAGAAAATATCGGGCGAATGATTGATAAAGTCATGTCGCTCGATGGAAATTTTCACATCCTCATAGTTGATGATGGATCACCCGACGGAACAGCAGATATAGTAAGGGAGAAACAGGAAAAATTTCCTGATCGGTTATTCATGCTTGAGCGATCGGGGAAACTTGGGTTGGGTACGGCATATATTGCAGGGTTTAAATGGGCCCTGGCCAATGATTACCGTTTCGTATTCGAAATGGATGCTGACTTTTCGCACAATCCGGAGGATCTAATCAACTTATACGATGCTTGCGCTAATGGTGCCGATCTCGCAATAGGATCGCGATACGTAAACGGAGTAAACGTGGTTAACTGGCCCATTGGTCGGGTACTTATGTCGTACTTTGCGTCGAAATATGTTCGGATGATAACCGGAATGAGGATTATGGACACTACTGCCGGTTTCAAGTGCTACAGAGCCGAAGTATTAAAATCAATCAATTTTGATAAGATAAAACACATTGGTTATGGCTTCCAGATAGAGATGAAATTCACCGTTTGGAAACTAGGTTTCAATATCGTAGAAGTTCCCATAATTTTTACCGACCGAAAGCTGGGGGCATCAAAAATGAGCGGGGGAATATTCAGTGAGGCGTTGTGGGGGGTCTTTCTGATGAAGCTTAAGAGCCTTTTCGTTTCGTACAAAAAGTTGCATTCGCTTCACTAATACAAGCCCGAATGAACAGAACTGCCATAGTTAACGCTACCATCATTAATGAGGGGAAACGTTTCAAAGGGAATGTGATTATTAATGGTAGCCAAATAGAGCATATTACTGAAAATTTGGCTGAAGTTAGCCGTTTTGCCCCTGAACAAATTATTGATGCAGAAGGGCTATGGCTTTTGCCTGGTGTAATTGATGATCAGGTTCACTTCAGGGAACCCGGGCTAACGCATAAGGGAGATATCTACACAGAATCAAAAGCGGCAGTGGCTGGTGGGGTTACCTCATTCATGGAAATGCCCAACACTAAACCCCAGACAACTACCACAGAACTACTGAACGAGAAATTTCAGATTGCCTCACAGAAATCTCTTGCAAACTACTCATTCTACCTGGGCGCAACAAACGATAATATTGACGAGATTGTAAAGATTAATCCTGAAAAGGTTTGCGGCCTGAAAGTATTTATGGGATCTTCTACTGGTAACATGCTGGTCGATAGCCAGGAATCGCTGGAGAAGATTTTTAAGTACTCACCCACGCTAATTGCAACTCATTGCGAAGATGAGTCCACAATCCAAAGGAATCTTGAGCATTTTCAGATCAAATACGGCGATAGCATTCAGTTTAAACATCATGCCGAGATACGAAGCAGAGAAGCATGCTTTCTTTCGTCGGAGAAGGCTGTAAGCTTAGCAAAAAAGTACGGAGCGAGGCTGCATATCTTGCATCTATCAACAGCCGATGAGCTAACCCTGCTCGATAGCAAAGAGCCACTGGTAAACAAAAAAATAACCGGGGAAGTTTGCGTTCACCATCTTTGGTTCAACGAATCAGATTACGAAAGGTTTGGATGGCGAATAAAATGGAATCCAAGTGTTAAGTCGGAAACGGACAGGTTAGCTCTAATTCATGGTTTAGTAAGCAACCATCTGGATGTTGTGGCAACAGACCACGCTCCTCATTTGGTAAGCGAAAAAGATAAGATTTACATCAACTCAGCATCGGGTGGTCCAATGGTTCAGCACTCGTTAATTGCCATGCTGGAACTTGCCAAAAAAGGGTATTTTTCACCCGAACTAGTAGTTGAAAAAATGTGTCATGCACCTGCTGTCCTATTTCGTGTAGAAAAGCGCGGCTTTATCCGTGTTGGCTACTTTGCCGACCTTGTTCTGGTTAACCCTCAGAAAAAACACCGGGTTACTAAAGATTCATTACATTACAAGTGCGGCTGGTCGCCGTTGGAAGGCGAAACGTTTGGCCATGCCGTTGAGCTTACCATGGTCAATGGGTCTGTGGTGTACAGTAAAGGTGTTTTTAATGAAACTATTAAAGGGAAGGCCTTAACATTCAAAACATATGCGCAGTAGTGTGAGATTTCTGATCCCCATTCTGCTGTTTTCTGTTTTTTTGGGATGCAAGAATGGAACCAAGCAAGATCCCTTCATCGAGATAAGAAGCGAAGTCAATTCCCCTACACTTGTTGCCGATAGCATAAAGTACGAAGTTGTGGTTATATCAACTAGCGATGACCCCTGGGAAACCGAGAGGCTGGAGGGATATACACATCATAAGGTGTTTATTGAAAGCTTGCTGAGAAGTATATACTCAGGTAAGATTACTGCTTACAGCTACTCTACTGATGAACCCCTCACAACTGATGAAGTGAGGGTTATGATGGAAGCGCTTAAACCCGATTGGTCCGAAATTGGTAAGTTGCTGTTTACGGAAAAGTGGTATGTAGATTCAACAGGAATGCTCCAAAAGCAAATCTCTTCTATCACCCTTGGCAAGGCAGAGTACAGCAAACAGGGCACTTTTAAAGGTTATAGCGCACTGTTTAAGGTGAAGTACAACTAGCTACCGGGCATCGATTACAAATCGGGCGGTACTCCGGGTTCGCTGCTGAAGGTAAACCGTTCTCCCACCAATGTATTTTTCAATTGTTTCAGCAGTATAGTGCCTGATGGTTAGCAACTCAAGGTTGCTGTTGTACCTTACCATGTAATCACTTCTTAACTCTTCTAAAGCGGCATCCATGCGCAGCTTTTCATCATCAACACATATGGAAAAGTTGATAGCAGAAGTATGAATCATATTAACCTTTACACGATGCTTGTACAAAATCGCAAAAATTTTACTCAGGCAATCCTCAATCACAAATGAAAAATCGCGAGGCGAAAGGGTGATCAGCACCTGCTTAGGCTTAAGAACCAGCACCGGAGGCAATTTGATGACAACATCGGAGTGAGCTATAACCGTTCCGGGCAGTTCAGGATTGATAAACGATTTTACGTAAAGAGGTATTCGTTTATTCTGAAGCGGTTTTATGGTTTTGGGATGAATGATCTGGGCGCCACAATAGGCTAGCTCTATGGCTTCCTGGTATGAAACAAACTCAAGCTTACAGGTGCTATCAAAGATTTTAGGGTCCGCATTCAGCACCCCCTCCACATCTTTCCAAATGGTTACATCCTGAGCTCCAAGTAAATTTGCCAGTAGTGCTGCGGTGTAGTCAGAACCCTCGCGCCCCAGGGTGGTTATGGTTCCCACCTCTGTTCCCCCAATAAACCCCTGTGTAAGGTAAATGTTTGCCGATACAAAATCAAACTCCCGCTGGCAAAGCAATCCCGAAGTTTTCTCATCTACTACCCCCTCCCGATAGGATGTGTCGGTTCTGAGCAACCGACGTGCATCTAAAAGTCGGGTGGGTATTCCCTCAAAATTTAAGTAGTGACTGACTATTCTGGTAGAAAATATCTCCCCGAACGATACCAGCTGATCGTAATGAAAGTCATACCCTTTCGTGGGTGTACCCGAGAGCTGCTGATCGAACTGTTCAAACAGCACCTCCAGCTCCCCAATGAGTATGTGGGCCGAGTTTCCATTCACCAGCTCCAATGCGGCACCCATGTGAAAAGATTTAATCTCCCGGACCTTTTGGTTTAGCGCATCGGTTTCTCCATTGAGCCAATGCTGGAGCAACGCCTCCAGGGCATTCGTGGTTTTAGCCATGGCTGAAACCACAATTACCAAATTCTCATCTTTATACTTTCTGACAATTTGAGCCAAATTTCTGATGGCTTCAGCCGAGCGAACCGAGGCGCCTCCAAACTTGAATACGTGTATAGGTTTCATCCGCACAAATTTTCATTCCATTTATAATAAAACGAAAGTTCACTTCCCTTCTCTATCTTACTTGAATTGGCATGAAACGCCAAAACGCTTATCATTCGGCATAACCACATAGCGCTTCATCAGCATAAAACAGCGATATAACCCGTATCGTGTTTTAAACGCTTCATGAGGGTTATGCAACATTAAAAATTTGCCAAACTTACGAAAATAAAACATTCTCCATACCCTGTAGTATTGTCAATTTCTACCACTATTATTAAAACTCGTAATAACGCTACGCAAACGTTTTAAATGTGAATATTTTTTAATGTTTATCTTTTTGATTAGAGTAAAATAGGCTAACTTTATGCACTGAAAACTTCACAAAAGAGGGAATATGCAAGGGTACACCGTAAAAACGCTTACTCAGTTTATAATTGAACGACAGGCCGATTTCCCTTACGCAACCGGCGAGTTTACAAGGCTTCTTTACCATGTTGGGGTAGCAGCCAAACTGGTAAATAAAAAGGTGAACAAGGCTGGTTTAGTTGATATCCTGGGCGAAGCAGGAAATATTAATATTCAAGGCGAAGAGCAAAAGAAGCTCGATTTGTTGGCAAACTGGCAGTTCGTTCAAGCCCTAAAAAACAGCAGGGAGTGTTGTGGTGTTGCCTCGGAAGAGGATCAGGAGATTATCACCTGGGACGATGACCTATCGCGCGATGGCAACTACATATTTTGCATGGACCCCCTCGACGGATCATCCAATATTGATGTGAATGTTTCCATCGGAACCATATTCAGTGTTTACCGTAGGTTAAGCCCCCGCGGCACCAAACCCACCATGGAAGATTTTCTTCAGCCCGGTAACAGGCAGGTTGCTGCAGGATATGTGATATACGGTTCCTCCACCATGCTGGTTTACTCAACGGGCCGGGGCGTTTATGGATTTACACTCGACCCCTCCATTGGAGAGTTCTGTCTTTCACACCTTAATATTACTACGCCTGCCGACGGTAAGATATACTCTATAAACGAAGGAAACTACTCTCACTTTCCTGAAGGGGTAAAAAAATATATCGACTACTGCAAGGGTGATGATAAAGCAACCGGGCGTCCATACTCGGCACGCTATATTGGCTCTCTGGTTTCGGATTTTCACCGAAATCTCCTAAAGGGGGGGATATTCTTATACCCGCCAACGGCATCGGCCCCCAAAGGCAAGCTGCGGTTGATCTATGAGTGCAACCCCATTGCATTTCTGGCCGAACAAGCCGGCGGTATGGCTAGCGATGGTACTCGAAGAATTCTCGATATTCAGCCTGAATCCTTACATCAAAGGGTACCCCTATATGTTGGTTCAAAAAATATGGTTGAGAAGCTGATCGAATTTCTTTAAATAACCAATCAGCCCTCAGTAAATATGGTTCCCATTGGTTGGCTTAGAAAAAAACTCTGGGTAAACCTCAACAGTAAATCCAGGTTAAGCTGATTTTCATCGTTCCTTTTTTGTTCATAAATTTTAGGTAGATTGAAATAACGCGATTGACCTAACATTTTACAAAATCCTGATAATTTCCTAATATCGTAAATATCATTAAATTTTTTCATCACAGGTTTGTTTGGTTTTGCAAACTTACCATATTGAACCATACCATCGGAGCATACTTTCACAAATCCTACCCTATTCAAATGGTCATATAAAACCATATACTCACAACAGGTTAATTGCCTGTTTATTAAAACTTTAATATCAATCATAATAATTAAAAATCAAATATACTTTAAATAATAAGTGTAAGAATAAAGAGATTTGAGTTAGAAAGCCAATCAAGAACTGAACCTTTTGCTTCAAAAGAAACCATTGAAAAACATAAATTTGTTTAAACCAAAACTTGTTTAAGTAAGTATAGCAGGTTTTTTGTAGATATCATCATTTTTTGAAATTTTTAATTTTTTTTTAAATCAAAGTACCCATAAATCCTGTAATTTATGAGTTTTGAACAATTGATTAATGCAAATATTTAAAAAAAATATTTGCATTTTAGTTTTTTTTGTTTTTAAATTGCACAATAAATTGATTAAAAACCCATTAAATAATTAACCTCATGAAGAAAATCTCACTTTCACAAAACGAAATCGAAGATCTCAAAGATCTTTACCAATCTGAAATCGACCGTGCCCAAAGGCGAATAGAAAGCCTTAAATGAATTTTAAAAAAAATTGAAAAAGGCGATTTGGATACAAAACCCGAAGCCCCGACAAAAAGGGGAAGAAAACCCAAGTCTGCACAGCCCAAACCAACAGCTGAAGCCCCTAAAAAGAGAGGCAGAAAACCGAAAAATCAAGCTTTAAAAACCGAAGAACCCACCGCCAAAGAGCCCAAGAAAAGGGGTAGAAAACCTAAAGCAAAAGAAACAAGCGCTACAGTTACACCAAAAAAAACAAAAATTAGTAAACGTAAAACTAAAGCAGAGGCTCCCAAAAAAAGGGGTAGGAAACCAAAAACTCTCCGGAAAAGTTTGAAACAAATGGCCGGAGGGGAAAAAATTAAGTGGGTTGATTTAATAACCAGCATCTTCAAAACAAGTAATGCGCTAATGCAGGCTAACACGCTTACCATTGAGGCTATGAACAAACTGGGTTTGCCTGAAGTTGAAAAGGACAGAACCCGAATGGCTGTCGCTACCAACCTTACCAAGCTGACCAAGCACGATAAGAAAATTGTTAAGTACACGCGCGAAGGCGATAAGATAGCCTACTACGGCCTGGCAGAATGGTTCAATGAAGATGGTAGCCTGAAAGATGAGTTTAAGGAAAGATTTGCTTAGAAGATAATAATAATTTGCAGAAAAGGCCGTAAATTACGGCCTTTTTTTAATTCTAATTGAATGGATACACTGTTTGATACAGCCGGTCGGGCTTTAGGTGAGATTATCTTTCAGAACCGCTATCTCGATCAGGTAACAGCCTTTTGGATTGCCAATAATAAAAGTTGGACACCTTACGAGAAATATCTTTTTGCCGACCTTGTTGAAGAAACTACCCGATGGTGGCGGCTACTTAACGAACTACGCATTCCCGGATTACCACGCTATAGCTCGCTAACCCATGGGATTGTTGCCATCTACCTGGCTATCCACCCCCATGGCCTGCCCATCGAAAACAAAATATCGTCAAAAACAAGACAAAGAATATTAGAAAAACTTGAAAATTTATCAGCAGTTAGGCCACTTGCCGGGTCAATCCCTGACTGGCTCGATGAGATAAGCTTCAGTGAGCTTGGCAATAGGTGGCCTGCTGAACTAAAAGCCCTTAACCAACGCCCCCCTATTGTCCTTAGGACAAACCTTATCAGAACGAATACCCACGAGCTGATTGCATGGCTGAAACGAGAGGGTTACCAGGTGAAAAGACTTGGCAACTCCGATGCAATTCTGCTTACTGAGCCTGCAAACATTTTTCGCTCCGAAGCTTTTAGACTTGGAATGTTTGAACAACAGGATTTTTCATCGCAACAGGTTGTTCCATTTATGAAAATTCAGCCAGGCGAAAGGGTAATTGATGCCTGTGCCGGGAATGGAGGAAAAACCCTGCACATGGCCAGCTTGCTGGAAAATAAAGGGAAAATTATAGCGATGGACACTGCCCCATGGAAGCTTCAGGAACTCAAACGCAGGGCCAGAAGAGCGGGTGCAACAAACATTGAAATTAAGCTGATTGAATCGGCCAAAACAATTAAGCGGCTGCACGATTGTGCTGATCGCGTACTTGTTGATGCTCCCTGCTCCGGACTCGGTGTACTGAAAAGGAACCCCGATGCCAAATGGAAATTAAAACCGGAAACCATTCAAGAACTTAAACAAACTCAACGACAAATACTAACAAAATACTGGCACATGGTAAAACCTGGAGGGTGCCTAATATATGCAACTTGTAGCATTTTGCCCTCGGAAAACGAACAGCAGGTAGAATGGTTCATCAATGAAATGAATGGGCAATTTTCTTTGGAAGAGGAAAAACACCTCTCTCCGGCGCATACCGGGTTCGACGGATTCTACATGGCAAGAATGAAACGAAAGTACTAGGCTACTCCTTAATAATTTGACCTATAAGGGTTGCCGGAGTACAATCGGTTACCTCAACATAAACAAACTCCCCAATCTTTCTGTTCTCCCTGGGGAACACTACCACCTTGTTTTGGCTGGTTCGGCCGTAAAACATATCCTTTGATTTTTTAGACTCCCCCTCAATAAGCACCTCGAACCTTTTCCCCAAATCATTCTTTTTGCTTTGCTCTGAGAGTTTTCCTTGTAACTCGATTATTTCCATCAGCCTACGGGTTTTCACCTCGTCGGGAATATCATCCTCGAGCTGTCGAGCTGCCTTGGTATTTGGCCTCTCGGAGTACTTGAACATGTATGCAAAGTCGAATCCTACCTCACGCATCAAGGTAAGGGTCATATCGTGGTCAACCTCTGTTTCGGTACAAAATCCTGCAATGATATCGGTGGATATGGAGCAATCGGGTATGATGCTTTTGATAGCTTTAATTCTGTCAAGGTAGTCCTCCCGCGTATACTTGCGGTTCATCAGCTGAAGAATCCGAGTTGATCCCGATTGAACGGGAAGGTGGATATGATTGCAAATGTTTTCGTACATGGCCATGGTATATAGCACCTCGTTGGTCAAATCCTTAGGGTGCGAGGTTGAAAAGCGAACCCTGAGCCTTGGGTCGACAAGCGCAACCATTTCGAGTAAATCGGAAAAGTTTACCTTATGCTTGATTAACCCTTTCTGTTCCTCCCAGTGGTAGGAGTTCACATTCTGTCCAAGTAGGGTTACCTCGCGATAACCGGCATTCACAAGTTCCTGCACCTCCCTCACAATGGTATGCGGGTCGCGGCTACGCTCTGCACCACGAGTATAGGGCACCACACAGTAGGAGCACATGTTGTTGCATCCCCGCATGATTGAAACGAAAGCCGACACGCCATTCTTATCAAGCCTAACGGGACTTATGTCGGCATAGGTCTCCTCTCGCGAGAGTAGTACGTTAATGCCCTTTTGACCATCTTCGGCAGCACGGATGAGAACCGGAAGTTCCCTGTATGCATCGGGGCCAACAACCAGGTCAACCACCTTTTTCTCCTCGAGCAAGGTATCCTTCAACCGTTCTGCCATGCAGCCTAAAACCCCAACCAAAACCGACGGGTTCCCTTTTTTTAGCTGCCCAAATAGGTCGATACGGCCAAAAACACGGGTTTCCGCATTTTCGCGAATCGAGCAGGTATTTATCAATATAACATCGGCTTCGTTTATATTGCTTGTGATTGCATAGCCATTAGCAATGAGTATAGAGGCTACCACCTCGCTATCGTTAACATTCATCTGACACCCATAGGTTTCAATGTATACCTTGGGCCTATCAGTGCCATCGGCTGTTACGCTCTCAAAAATATTTGCATCCTCAGCGTTAAAATCCATTGCTTCTTTTTTTTGCAAAGGTAAAAAAATGCTGCTACTCACACCTAGCTATAGGCGATGACACAAATCAATACCAACCAATAAATTTTGATAAGCATCAGAATGTGGTTACCTTTGCATGGTACAAGAGAAAAATTATCAGCTATGAGCGGACATAATAAGTGGTCGACAATTAAACGAAAGAAAGGAGCTCTGGACGCCAAGCGCTCCAAAGAGTTCTCAAGAATCATAAAAGAAATATCGGTGGCGGTTAAGGAAGGTGGCGCCGATCCTGACGGTAATCCCAGGCTGAGGCTTGCCATAAATAACGCCAAGGGCGTAAACATGCCCAAAGAGAATATCCTAAGGGCAATCTCAAAAGCTGAAAAAGACCCCGAGAACCTTCAGGAGCTAACTTTTGAGGGGTATGGACCAGGTGGTATAGCCATATTTATCGAATGCCTAACCGATAACAACAATCGAACAATCAGTGCCATACGGTCAACTCTAACCAAAAAAGGAGGTAGCCTGGGTACTAACGGCTCTCTATCCTTCCTCTTTAGCCGTAAAGGTATTTTTACCATTGCTAAGGATAAGGTGAACATGGATGAAATTGAGCTGGACCTGATCGATGCCGGAGCCCAGAACATTGAGGATAATGGCGATTTCTTCGTGGTTACCACCGAGATGGAGGATTTTGGCCGAATGAACAAAAAGCTGGAGGAGCTAAACGTTGAAGTTGAAAATGCCAGCCTTCAACGCATTCCAAACGACTACAAGTCGGTAGATAAGGATACCGCCATGAAGTTCCTGAAGCTGGTTGAAGAGATTGAAGATAACGACGACGTACAAAACGTTTACCACAACCTTGAAATCAGCGATGAGGTAATGGCTGCTATGGATGCTGACTAATCTTTGTCTCTTTGGAGCCCTATCAACTAAATTGCAACCCCTCGGTATGAGGGGTTTCTTATTCCATTTTTTAACACCGGTTTTTAACCTACATCAGGTTTTGTTGAGTACCTTTGAGCGTTTGGAACACCATTTGAAGGTTAATGCCTAAACATCTGAACCATGAAAAACCTCTTCTTAATCCTATCGCTGTTCATTGCAATTGGTCTTGCCGGATGTGGGAAGTACCATGATGTAAGTATTTATGGAGTCAAAGAGTACAAATTTCGGGGGATAAAAGATGGCGTCATCTACCTTAACCTGACGCTAGATGTTGAAAACCCAAATCCCAAACCCTTGGTCATCAAACACATCGAATTCAAAGCATGGCTAAATAACCGGGAGTTTGGAAAGCTGAGAAATAGCGATAAAATCAAACTTGAAGGTAAAACAAGGAAAGATTACGAAGTTCCATTGGAGATAGCACTTCGTACCCCAGCAGATGCTTTTAAACTGATAGGCGTTGGTAAGGAAATATTATCGGCTATTTCGGTTGAAGGGTATATTAAAGGCGGACGGTTCCCGGTTTCAAAAAAAATTAACATACCCAGGCAAACCCTGAATGAACTGGCAAACTCCATGCAAAAAAACCTGGTTATTACCGACACCCTATCGGGTCAGGGAACAATGCCTTAGTCAAACATTTTTCTTATTTTTGCAACGAAAATTCATCCGTATGCGGAAAATTTTTCTAATTGCAGTGCTCACCCTTGCCGGTTTTAATCTTCTGGCTCAGGGAACCAATGAGAATACCATTCTTCCTATACTTGAAAAACTTCAGAAGAATATACCCGGACAAGGAAAAATTGTAATCAAGCAGGATAACAGCGTTACCCAGCTTCATAGCCTCAGATATCTTCAGAATGCCAAATCGCCGGGAATGGAGGGGTTCAGAATCAGAATATTTTTTGAAATCGGGCAGTTCGCCCGTAAGAATTCTGAGGATGTGATGCAAGCATTCATGGAGAAGTACCCGGGCGTTCCGGTTTATCAGAGCTACCAAAATCCCTACTGGAAAATCTCTGTTGGCGATTTCCGTTCGCGTGAAAGCGCACTAAAGTTCTACTACGAGATACTCAAGGACTATCCGAAAGCATTCATAGTACCCGAACGTGTAAATTTTCCATCACTGGAATAGTATGACGAAGCAGGCCACCCAGCAGCTAGTTGCGACTTCGAAAAAAATCCGCGAGGACGTGATACGAAGCCTTGCCGCTGCCGGTTCCGGTCACCTGGGTGGCTCTTTGGGACTTGCTGATGTTTTTACGGTTCTCTACTTCATCATTTTGAACCACAGGCCCAACAACCCAACCTGGCCGAATCGTGATAGGTTGGTGCTATCCATTGGACATGTAGCACCTGTCCTATATGCTGCACTGGCAAATGCAGGATACTTTCCAAAAGAGGAACTGCTCACGCTTCGTAAATTGAATTCAAGGCTGCAAGGCCACCCTGGTCGCGACCATGGTTTACCCGGATTGGAACTTTCTGCCGGTTCATTAGGCCAAGGCCTATCTGTTGCTGTAGGTATGGCTCTCAGCGCAAAAATCGATGAGGCCGATTGGCGTGTTTATTCGATTCATGGCGATGGAGAGCTGCAGGAGGGATCGATTTGGGAGGCTGCCATGAGCGCTGCCCACTACAAGCTTGATAACCTCACCGCAATTGTCGATAGGAACTTCTGCCAAATAGATGGCCCCACCAACAAGGTGATGGAGATAGAACCCCTTAGAAGTAAATGGGAAGCCTTTGGCTGGCAAGTATTTGAATGCAATGGAAATAGTATTCCGGATTTAATTAAAACATTCCAAAGAGTGAATTCATTCAGCGGAAAGCCAAAGGTAATCATTGCAAAAACCCAAATGGGGTATGGTGTAAAAAGCATACAGGGCGACTACCGCTGGCATGGCAAAGCACCTAGCCCGATAGAGGCTGAAAGGTTTCTGACAGAACTGGAAACCCATTACCAAATGATTGACCATGACTGAGTTCGTAAACCAAGGCGATAAAGCAACACGGTTGGGTTTTGGCGAAGCAGTTGCCGAGGCTGGCGGGATTTACTCCAACCTGGTTGTACTAGGTGCCGATATAACCACCTCGGTTGGGCTTAACCTTTTTGCCGAACGTTACCCCGAAAGGTTCTTCTCTTTTGGTATAGCCGAGCAGAATATTGCAGCTGTAGCCGCAGGTATGGCTCTATCGGGTAAAATCCCCGTTTTTTCAACCTATGGTGTTTTCGCTGCATTCCGTGCAGCCGACCAAATTAGGGTATCCATCTGCTACAACGATGTTAAGGTGATTATTGGTGGCGCACATGCAGGTATATCGGTTGGCCCCGATGGGGCCACACACCAGGCTTTAGAAGATATTGCCGTAATGAGGGCGTTACCAAACATAACCCTTATTTCCCCTGCCGATGCCAACCAAGCCAGGGCTGCCACACTTGAAGCCATCCACCGTATTAACGGCCCGGTTTACATCCGTTTCGGACGTGAGCCTGTTCCTAACTTCACCAACCCAAATCAACACTTTGAAATAGGGAAAGGACAAATACTTATCGATGGAACCGATGTGGCAATTATAGCCACAGGGCATATGGTATGGGAAGCCATAACGGCTTCAAAGGAACTGGCCAATCATGGGGTTAACGCCATGGTAGTTAACATTCATACCATCAAACCCATTGACAAAAAGTTGCTGGTTGATGTTGCCCGTAAAACTGGGCTTATTGTAACGGTTGAGGAACACCAGGTACACGGAGGCTTGGGAAGTGCTGTTTCTGAAGCGCTTGCACAAGAACATCCGGTTCCCATGAAAATCATGGGGATGCCCGATTGCTTTGGTGAGTCGGGCACCCCGGCTGAACTACTTCAAAAGTATGGACTAAACGCAAATGCTATAACCCAACAGGTTTTAGATGCTTTAAATAGATTTAAACAATAGTAACTTTGAAGGTAGATTTATCTACCTTTTTTTAATTTGAAATGTAGGACGATATGAGCGAGCTGATCAAGCATGAATGCGGAATTGCCCTTATCCGGCTTTTAAAACCCCTTGAGTATTACCAGCTAAAATACGGAACCTGGCGATATGGGCTGCATAAACTCTACCTGCTGATGGAAAAGCAGCACAACCGCGGGCAGGATGGAGCCGGACTTACAACCATCAAGTTCGACCTTGCTCCGGGGAAAAAGTATATCGATCGCGAACGATCTAACTCCTCAACCCCCATCAAGGATATTTTTGATACGGTTAATCGAGGTATTGCAAAATACGCTTCAAAGCCGGAGCTGATAAACGACCCTGCATTCGCCAAGGAGAACATCCCCTTTGCCGGTGAACTTTTTTTGGGACACCTACGGTACGGCACGTTTGGCAACAATTCCATCGATTACGTTCATCCTGTTATGCGCGATAACAATTGGAAATCGCGCACGCTGGTGCTTGCCGGCAACTTCAACATGACAAATGTGGATGAGCTGTTCAGAAAGCTCGTCGATTTGGGGCAGCACCCACGCGATTACTCCGACACAGTTACCGTTCTGGAAAAAATTGGACATTTCCTCGATGAGGAAAACCAGCAGTTATTCCGCCAGTACAAAAACGATGGCTACCCCAACATAGAGATAAGCAAGCTGATAGCCGAAAATATCAATGTAGCCAAAATCCTTCAGGCTTCAACCAAGGACTTCGATGGCGGTTACGCCATGGCCGGGTTAATTGGGCATGGCGACGCCTTCGTGGTACGCGACCCCTGGGGTATTCGCCCGGCATTCTACTACGCAGACGACGAGATCGCCGTAGTAGCCTCTGAACGGCCAGTAATCCAAACGGTTCTGAACATATCCACCGACCAAGTTCAAGAAATCAAACCGGGCTACGCCCTGATTATCAAGCGAAACGGCACAATTTACCACGAAGAGATCCGAATACCCCAAACCCGAAAATCCTGCTCGTTCGAACGAATATACTTCTCGCGAGGAACCGACAGGGATATCTACCTTGAACGAAAACGGCTTGGCGAATTACTAACACCTGCCATTCTTAAAGCAATTAACTACGACCACGAGAACACCGTTTTCTCATATATCCCGAACACTGCCGAAACAGCATTCCTGGGCATGGTGAAAGGAGTTGAGGACTACATAAAAACCGAGAAAAAAAGAAAGATACTGGAAAAGGGAGCTAACCTCTCCGAAAAGGACATCGATGAAATCATCTCAACCCGCCTAAGGGTTGAAAAGATTGCCGTAAAAGACGTGAAGCTACGCACCTTCATCGCACAGGATAAAGGGCGCGAGGATTTGGTAGGCCACGTTTACGATATTACCTACGGTACCATTCGTCCCGGCACGGATAACCTGGTTGTTATTGACGACTCCATTGTCCGTGGTACAACTCTCAGGGAGAGTATCCTGCGAATCCTCGACAGGTTGAACCCGGCTAGCATTATAGTGGTATCGTCATCGCCCCAGATCCGCTACCCCGACTGCTATGGTATTGACATGGCCAAACTAGCCGATTTTGTGGCCTTCCGGGCAGCCATTGAACTCCTAAAAGAAACAGGGCAAGAGACTGTAATAAATAGCGTTTACCGCAAATGTAAGGAACAGCAAAACCTTCCCAAGGAACAAATTATTAACTACGTTAAGGAAATTTACCGCCCCTTTTCTGATGACCAAATTGCTGAAAAGATAGCCCAACTCCTCACTCCAAAAGATGTGAGGGCTAAGGTTAAAATTGTGTACCAATCCATAGAAAATTTACATAAGGCTTGCCCCAACGACCTGGGGGATTGGTACTTTACCGGCGACTACCCCACCCCCGGCGGAAACAGAGTAGTAAACAGCTCCTTTATCAACTTCATTGAGGGAAGAAACCAGAGGGCTTACTAAAAAGTGTAAAGGTTAAAGGTTAGAAAGTCCGGCTTTGCGGATTTAAGCAGAATATAAAGGAGACCTTTAAAGGCTACTTAACATCCTTACCCCACCTCAACCCCAAATGGTATTTATCCTTTAGCTTCTTGATAAAGGTTGATATGTGCCTCTCTACCTTATGCTGATAAATATCCGGTATGGTTATCAGTATTGCAGTCTCCTCTACATCGCCAAAATAAGGGTTTATTACGGTGCCAAACACTTTCATGGATGGGCTAAGGTTCATGTAGGAGTTAATGAGCGGTGGAATCCGTTCGCCAAACTCGCGTATCTTCTTCGATAGAATTTTGTAATCCTCATCGTAGTTCTTGCCATTGAAAACGAGGGACATGGCTTCGCGGTCGATTTTTACATCTATTTGTTTAATTGGCGTAACGAGCCCTTCGTTATCATAGAAGTACTTTTCAAAGAAGTAAAGCAACAGGTTACGCGCCTCCACATTATAAGAACGGTACATGGTTACCTTGCCAAAAAAGTACTTAATATGCGGGTTGAGAACGATTAGAGCCCCTAGTCCATCCCAGAGGTTATCCAGCGCATAGAGCCCCTTACCACTCCGGCTTAGAGCCTGGTACTTGGGTTGCACAAAAGAGCGACCAAGCTCAATCATCTGGGGCATGTACTCGTTTTTAAACTTTTCGGAGAAATGGAAAAGATGCTTAGTGGAAAGGTTTATTTGCTCCCCTTTGGTGGGGTCAACGCTATGGAACCGATATCCGCCAAGTATTTCCTTCTCATGCGGGTCCCATACTATTAGCTGCTTATAGCAGTTTTCACAGGTATCATATTCATCTATATCTACTTCCTCTCCGGTTCCACCACCGGCCGAACGAAATGTTAGCTCCCGTAAGCGACCCACTTCGCGCATCAGGTTAGGTGAATTGTGGGCAGTGAAGATATAAAGCTCGTTACTAGCATTGTTTGTTTGCCTTACAAACTTATCTGGGGTTAGCTCTTTTATGAGCAGCTCCCGATCCACCGGTTCAACGATTTGCTTCATAGGCAATATGTTGGTTTATGATTTACCTCCCTAACCCGTAAACAATTGATTTTACCCATTCTGCCCACTCGCTTGGCGATTTTGAACTGTCGAAAACTGTGTAGGGTATGGGCTCGCCAATAATTACAGCTATGCTTTTCCCTTTCTGCTTAAACATCTCATTTACCAGGTAAAGCATTTCAATGTTTGCCTTGATGCCCAGAAAAACTCTCAGGCGAGCAAGGTTATAAAAGAAGTTAGAGTTCCTTCCGCTGAAAAAAACGGGAACAACATCGCGTTTGTGCTGAACCGCCTTAACAATAAAACTTTTTTTCCATTCCAGGTCCTCTATCCTGCCTTGCTGCTTGCGCGAGCAAAGGCCTGCAGGAAAGTACAGAACCTGGGCATCGGAAGCGTAGGTTTCTTCAATTAACCTGGCACCTTGAACGCTTTGGGCGCCATGCTTATTAATGGGAATAAAGATATTATTTAGCTGAGTGATGTGCATTAAAAGGTCGTTCACCGGGAATTTAACCTCAGGATACCTCTGGCCTAATAGATGGATTAATATCATGCCATCGAGCCCACCCAACGGGTGGTTTGAGGCAAACAGGTAGCGTCCGTCAGGTTTCAGGTTTTCCAGACCCTTTACGGAATAGGTAACCTGCATCACCTTAAGCGCTTCATCAATAAATTCAACCCCCTGTTTATCACCATGCTTCAGCAGCACTTCGTTTATCTCATCCTGATGAATGATACGTTTGAGATACCGGATAATAAACCGGGGCAGCGCTTTCTGCAAACGAGGGCTTTTGGAGGCTATAACCCTATCGATGTCAATGAGGTTCTGCTGCACTTTATGGCAAATTTTAAGTCACAAATATAATTAAAGCTTTGACGGTATTGTTCTCCGCTACCCAGAGTTATTTTAAGGAAAGCCAGAAACTGGCAAACCCGTTGAGCATCATTTGAACACCAATAGTGGCTACAATTAACCCAAAAATACGAACCAAGGGCCCCATCAAGTTATACCGATTCAGAATAGTACCAATTGTGCGAGCATAATACATAAACAGAAAGTTGATGAACAATGCTACCGCCAACGATACGATGGTGTTTGTATGCCCATAATGAGAGGGAAATGTAACCGCTGCCGTAATTGTGGCAGGCCCGGCAATCATAGGTATAGCTATGGGTACGGCAGTAACGTCCTTTACTTCCACTCCGTAATCCAATCTGATGAAAGTACCCTTTTGTAAACCACTAATACCGTTATAGAAAAGTACAACACCGGAGGTGATTTGGAATGCGTATAGCTCAATGTGAAACACGTAGCTGAATACCAGCTCTCCTAATAACAGAAAGAATAGTAGGATGATAAACGCTGTTATGGTTGCCTTACTGGCAATGAACCGGGTTTTTGACTCATCAAACTGGGCTTGCAGGGTGGACATAACAAACACCTTCTGTATGGGGTTTACCAATGCCAGAATGGCTACCATGCAGCTCAACAAGTACTTTATTTTAAAAGCCAGCATGCTTCACTATCTAAAATTTGAAGTGGATACCCATAAAAGGTACCCACCTCAACAATGTTTTTCCCAGCATTAACTAAATGCCCACAATGGTAAACTCCACCCTTCGGTTCTGTGCCTTACCAGCAGCAGTGGCATTACTTGCCTTTGGTTTACTTGGGCCATAACCCTTGGAGGTTATTCTGTCCTTAGGAATTCCCATACCAATGATGTAATCTGCTACCGATTTTGCTCGAGCATCGGACAAGCGCTGGTTAACTGCCGCCGAACCGGTATTATCGGTATGCCCTCCTATTTCAACAATCACGTTGGGGTACTCGTTCAGGAACTCAACTAGGGCGTTCAGCGAACGGAATGATTGGGGCTTCAGCGTTGCTTTACCCACATCAAAATATATAAAGTCGATGTTAACGGATTGTCCAACCTCTATTGGGGTTACATAGAAGTTTTTGGCCACCTTGGTCCCCTTCTTCACCTTGGTCAGGTCAACCTGTTCGTACTTGTTGTAGTAATTCTTAACCGAAGGAAGAATATCATACGAAACCCCAACGGGTAGTTTAAGGGTGTAATTAGCAGTAAGCGAATCGTAAATGAATCCTCTGGTTTCGGTGCCGTTAACCTTTAGTTTTACGGGTATTCCCCTTTCAAGCGGTTGGCCAGTTTTTAGGTTGATCACCTGGCCATTCAGGATGGCCATGTTTGCATCCTTGCGCTCAGCAAATACCTCATGCTTAACCTTGGTAAACTCAACATACCCGGATAAGTCGAGCTGGTTTTCTAATGCATTGTAATCTTTAGAAGAGATACTGGTTGTGTACTTACGACCGAAAGGTAAACGCACCGTAAATTCTCCGGTTACCGGATCAATCTGAACGGAGTCGGCAACTGAGCCGTTTATGATGAGTTTTGGGAAAGATGCTCCAATAATTGGTGTGAATGCTGAGTTATCCAGAGCAACACCGTTAACCTCAACCCAAGGAACTGTGGTGGCGTAAAAATCAACCTGTTTCTCGGTGTAATACTTGGTATTGGTTACATCAATGGTATCGGGTTTGGCTGTAAAATTTGGAAGTTGTAGAGAAAATACGTACTTACTGCCTAGGGGCAAAACCGCGCTGTACCTGGCAATATCGGTCTCATATTTTACCGAGTCACTTTCCACTCCATTTACTAATACCCTATACTTCATTTCGGGGGCAATGGGTAGGCCTGTGCGTGTATTGATAACCTTACCATACACCTTTATAAGGGGAACGGGTTCAACGAACAGGTTCCGGCTCATCTCGGTATATTCCTTTATGGTAGTAAAATCCAGAGAGTCAATCACACCAACCCAGTTGGTGAGCTCCGGTTTGATCTCGTACTTCTTGCCAAAAGGCAAAAGTAATTCGTACGATGCTGAGGGCTTATCAATCTTAAGGCTCTCGGGTGCTGCTCCATTTACCTTTATAAAGTAGTTGGTATCAACCAGCATAAGGCTCTGTTCAGCCCTATTCATAACCAGACCCGTAATCTTAACATAAGGGAACTCCTCATAAATCTTAACTCTCAGAATTTCGGAGTGTTCATCCTTTGCGGCTGAAGAGCAGTAGTATGCCCAACTTTCCTTGGCGTTCAGGCGATAAAAGTTTTCCCACCCGGTGGTATTTATGGTATCGTTTAACGCTATGGGTTCCGACCAGTTAAAGTAGGTATCGTCGGTTCGGTTGGCCATGTAGATATTGTTGTTCCCATCAACCCTGCAGCTAAAGTAAAGGGCATTCCCATCTCTACTTAAAAATGGCGCCTCATAGCTTTCGCCAAGGCTTCCATCGCCTATTCTTACCTTTCTGGGTTTTGAGTAGTAGCCATCTTCATCTTTTACCGAGAGGTAAATGGAGTGATTCTTTCCACCGGCTCGCTTACTGAATGACATAAATAGGTACTTGCCATCGGGGGTAAGATATGCGGTTGTAGTTAACCCTTTATTCATCCTTGGGTAGCCCCTAACATACAGCTCCTGGGGTTTACCCCAGGTGTTCTCATCTATTCTTTCAATTGTCGAAAGCCCCCTCTCAATCCAGTATCTGCCCTTTTCATCGAAATGACCGTTGATTATAAAGGTTTTGCCATCGTTCAGGATACCAAAAATGGCGTTGTAACGTCCGATGTTGATGGAATTAGGAAGTCTCTTAGCTTCGCTCCATGAACCATCGGCATTTAGGGTCGAATACCATATATCCTGGCTGTCGTTTGCCCCAAACCGGTTTTCTGGGTGATTTACGCGAGTAAAATAGAGGGTTTTACCGTCGGGGCTTAGGATTGGGTTTATTTCGGCATACCCGGAATTTATATCACCGCCTAACTTTTGGGGGGTAAAACCCGTTTGAGCAAAAACCCTTAAACCAAAACCAATGATGGTAAGCGCTATGAGAAGCCTACTTACTACTTTCCGTTTCATCGCTTTTCCTTTTAAATTGAATAATAGCTTAACTAATTGGGTTGAGTTGACATTTTAACGGTATGGCAACCCCTGAGGTGGATTAACCCTACCGAACACCAGGTTAATACCTACCCTAACATTGGCATTTGTAAATGCCAACGGGTCTATTGCCGGGTATAGATTATCGGCAACAACGAATAGCTGGAGTGGGCCGGGCTTTATAACAACTCCTAATCCCAGGTTAGGAACTGACCGTTGGTAAATAGATGCTGTACCAACTACCTGGAAGAATCTGCCAATACCCTGCGAGAAACCAAGCGTAACCGAAGGGTAAAGCCGTTTATTGTAAAAAGCACCAAATGTAAGACCGAAGGTAGTTCGACGGGTTAAATCGTAATTAGCCGTAAAGTTAAACTTTGGGTTTAGCCAAGTGGTATATGAAACCGCTATTGTATCGCGGGTAAAGTCGTCTTCCATTTTCTGAAGCAATGAGTCAACACTTACGTCATTACCCCTAAGTAAGTCACCCAGCATATCTAATCCTTCAAATTTGGTTTCCCCTTTTAGGGTGTAGGTTTGTATCTCATTGTTCCACTTAATGAACCCAATATCGGCAAACGAAAAAGAAAGTTTCATTCTTTCATCAAACTTGTATGTGGCTCCTCCACTTATGGCAAAACCTTTGTTGGCAAAATTCTTAAACTTGTTTACAACCCACTGTCCATCAACCCCATCAAAGTTGATACCGCCCTCGTCGTTTTTTGGGATACCCGAAGTCCGAAGCTGGCCGTCGGCTGTTGCAGTGTGTGCATACATTGCTGTATCTATGTCAACCTTAAATGTTTTAGGGTTGAAGTTGATGTTTGCCAAACCCTGCAAAAGGCTTACCCTGCCTGCAAATGTCCAGCTGGGCAAATCTTTCAGGTAGCCAATGGTAAACTCATTATAAACCGATATGTCGGTCTTCAAGTTTGAAAAGTCGATTGTTGAACCAACATATTGACCATTCCCCTCTATGGCCAGGTTAAAAAACTCACGTGGATACTGAACAGTAGCCGTTGCATTTTGGCGCATGGCAAACCAGGTAAAGGACGAGATACCCTTTACGCGTATATGAAAAAGGTCGGCGTGCTCTGCAGCAAAAATCAGATTCTTATCGTTCATATCGCCAAGCAGGCTGTTAAGGTTCACGTACATGGTATCGTTGCGGAAGTTCATGAAACTCTTGGGTTGAAAACCGTTACTTATAACCTGCCCAAAAACGCTGATCCCTGTGCTAAAGGTATGCTCAGGAATGGTTGTGGGATTCACAAATGAGGCCTGAAAAACATTGCGCATGTAAGGCAGAGTCACCTCGGGCTGAGCCTTCACTAAAACTGAGGCTAACAGAATTAATGGCAGAAAAATATACCGTTTCATTGGCATCAACTATTACTTAACACTAATTATTTAAATCCACATTCCCTTCCAGCTCAAGGCTAAGCATTGCCTGAAGGGTGTTGGTTGATTCAACCACTACGTTCTGATGGGTTGTACCACCTGTTTGCATCCTTACCTCTATAACCATTTTGGTAGCATTTTTCATCTGGTCGTACTTGTTCTTATCCACATCAATAAAGGCATAATGGGTGGTTGGCGAGGAGGTTTTTCCGGTTGTGGGGTTGATCTGGGAACTCTTGACGAGCAGCAACTCCGAACTCTTGTCGTAAAGTTTCGTGAGAAGATTGTTGGCATCATCATAGAACAAACCCTGAATGTAAACATTTAAGGGGATGCTGTTAATAAACTTAAACTTAAGCCTGATTTTGAGCGCATTATCGTTAACCATTTTTAGATCCTTCTCCAGATCGGGCAACTCGATATCTACTGTATCGCGGATTACCAAAGTATCAATCCAACCCACAAGCGGGAATTCAATTTCGTTGATCAATTTGAGGGTTGACGATTTCCTCATAAAGTAGTCGTGGTTATTGCTGGCATCTCCCACAACCAACGACGGTCGGATTAGGATCTGATTGGGGGCAATAGCCAGCATATCCTCAAGGTTTGAGTTCAAATGATCAACATACTTGGAATCGGTTACCGGTTGCTGAAGGGTTAAAGATGTTTGGTAGTTGATACTATTAGTTTGCGATAGAAGCAACGACCCTGCCGGAGGAGTACCCTCGTTTACCAGGCTTACCTGCTGGTTGGTGTTGGTATTGGTTGCATCAAAGTTTACTATGTTAAAGCCAAGGGGTAGCCCGAAGGAATTCTCAAACTTCATGGTCAGCTTAGGCTCTGCCAAAAAGAAGTTGGCATTGAATGAGGAGTTGAAAGCGTCAAGACTAAGGTTAATATCATCTAGAGGTACATTATCGTTTAGCTTCCCAACCATATAGTTAAAATCTAAACCTGTGAGCGACACCTGTACATCGGCATAATCTGCAATTGTTATGGGGTTACCCAGGGAATGAATAGTTAACGCCACCTTCACCTTAAATAAGTTATACAGCGATCCATCGGTCAGGTTAAGGGTATAGTTGGCCAATGATAGAATTTGGTCATTGTAGGTTTGCCCGGGCAATGTGGGATTCATTACTAACATTAGGGTATCGCCACTACCATCAAGCACCGAGGGGAATTTTATCATGGCACTAATGCTATTCTGAAAATGGTTTGTAATGGTGATGGCTAGTCTTCCAGCCGATAGTTTAATCGACTTGACCTCGGCACCCGTGATGTTATGGTAGGTCTCGGTAAATACCTTGGTTATTGGTCCCAGGGTTTGCCCATTAGGTAAAGGAGCACCAGGAACCTCTCCAGCATCGAGCTGGTAAACCTTGTTAAAGGTAAAGTCCGGAAACGAGTAGCGTGAGGATGCATCAAAAAGGTCCATGGTATCACGAAACGCTATGAAAAACCGCGTATCGCCGGGTTTGGTAAAAATTACCGTGTTGGCATCCTCCCGTTCAACGATATCGTTGAACGAAATGGTTGAGTTAACCACAGGCACAACAAATTTTGGGGATATGGGATCAACCTTTATGTTGTCAAATTGAGAAAAATCGTAACATCCCCACAAAAGGCTTAAGCCCATATATCCAATGGCTCTGTACCAATTTTTTTTTCTTTTCATACTTCAGATATTAGTAACCTGTAAAAAAATATATTGCTTCTCTTTGTAAACGAACGCTCAAGTTACAAATAATAACAATATGAGTCAACCTAAATGTTTGATTAATGAAAAAGGGGGGAACTTTTCCCCCCCCCTTTTTTCTGTTAAATATTAAGGTTAATAAAAAACGTACCTTTTATCAACTATACCGGCATTACTTTTTAGGGCCTCGAAAACTTCATAGTAAGTACGTGACTGGTACATGTTCGAGATCCTGTACTTTTCAGCATTTGCATCGCCTTCTTCTTTTGCAGAAGATGTGATTGCGAGCACAAACACACCATTGTTCCCCTTAACCGGTCCCGATAGTTTACCCTCGGGCGAGACAGTGGCAACTCCAATTACAGCGGGTTCCAAGCCAGCGTAAGGTAAAGTGAGGGAGCTGAAAGCGACATTTTCAGCTTTTTCTACGGTTGTTCCCAACTTTTGAGCAACTGTAACAATATCAGAAGCGCCATTCATGGCCTTTTTAGCCTTGTCAATTAGCAGCTCGGCTTTCTTCTCACGGATAACCCTAACCTTAACATCGCCGGCAACCTGCTTCAACGGTGCAATACCCTCTTCACGAACAGCCGTTACAGCAGCAACCACGTAGTTTTCGCCAAACTGCATCACCTCCGAAACATCACCCTTTTTGGCTTTAAATGCCCAACGGATCAACTCACGGGGTTGCTCCAGTCCGGCAATGTTTCTGTCGTTCGGTAGGAGATTGTTTGCTACCCTGCGGGTGTACTTTTGCTGATCGGCAGCCGAGGCAAACTTCTCATAGCTGCGGTTGTTACCTGCAAATGCAGAGGCTTGGTTGTAGATCTGAGATGTTGTGTAGCTGCTGGGCACAATCTTGCGCTCCAGGGTAGCCAGCTGTACCTTTTTCTCTTCCTTGCCCCTTTCGGTAACCTGTAAGATATGGTAACCAAACTGTGTTTCAACCACCTGCAAATCGCCCTTTATGGCATTGAACGCAGCCTTATCAAACTCGGGAACCATCATTCCGCTGGGGAACCAACCCAGGTCACCCCCCTTATCTTTTGATCCGGGATCGTCAGAGAACTTGCGTGCCAACTCGTTCCAGCTTGCTCCGCGCTTAAGCACATTCATAATGCTGTCGGCCTTGGCCTTGGCCTTTTCGCGGGTTTCAACGGTTTGCCCGCGTGGGCTAACCAGAATATGGCGAGCCTTTACGCTATCTGGCAGCATTTTTGAATCTACCAACCGGGATACCTTAAAGCTGTAACCATCGCGGTAAATGTCGGTCACACTACCCAAAAGACTCGAAAAAGCCCATCCTTTGAGGTTCTCGGGTAGTTCAGACGACTTGTAGTACTTACTATCAAACTTTGAGTCAGAATTTAAGGTAACGTACTGAACCGGATCTGGGGTTGCAATGAAATCGGGCAAAGCTTTTCTGATCCATGCTTCAGCATCGTTAATATCATCGTCCGATGGGGTAATGGGAAAAACTACGTACTCAATGTCACGCGAGGCTGTTTGCCTGTAGTCGTTCTTATGAGCATTGTAGTACTTCTTGATATCGCTATTAGTAATGTTTATTGCAGAGTCGGGTACTGAAGTGTAGGCTGCAACGGTATAATCGAAGTTTACCTTGTGCGTTCTGTCATTAACGGCTCTTTTGGCCTGCAGCGACGTTACTCCTAAGCCCTTACGGATTAGGGTTAAGTACTTGGTGAATAGCCTGTCCTTTTGAATTTCTTGCTCTAAGAATAGCCAATATGTTTTGGCTTTCTCATCGCGTTCCATGTTTTGCAGAAAATTTGTCAGGAATGCTTTGTTAACCTCGCCGGTTTGAGGGTCACCGAACTGTTGCTGGATGAACGGATGGATATTCCTGCCCTGAACCATGTCAAAAAGTTCATCGGGATGAATGGCTAGTCCCAGCCTATTGTACTCAGGCTGCATAATATTTGTTCTGAGCAGATCCTGCCAAACCTGTTCCCGTATCCTCAGCATTGTTTGCTCATCGAGGGTGGCCTGCTGCGAGAAGAGCTTTTGGAGATTCTCATTTTCATAAACCAAGGCCTGATAGTCCTCATAAGATATTGAACTTCCGGCTATCTCGGCAATCTCCATCTGTGAACGATTAAAGATAGATCCCCCGGAATTGATGAGGTCTCCTAAGATAAAAGCAAATAGTGCTAAGCCAATTACCACCGAAACCAAAATCCCTGCACGGTTTCTTATTCTCTCAAGTGTCGCCATGTATAAGTGTATTTAAAAGGTACAATGTTAATTTTTTCAAGCTACGAATATAGTAATTTTCAATTATTAGCCGTTGAGGGCTGATATTATTTTTTAACAATTCGTAGGTTCTGCTTTACTTTAGTTGACGGTCAGCCTCACCAAATCGATGCGGGTTTTATTAACCCTGAGGATGCGGAATACGAAGTGGCCCACCTCAATGATTTCGTTCGGTTTAGGAATATTCTGGTAATTATGAAGGATAAAACCTGCCACGGTTTCGTACTCGTCGGATTCCGGAATGTTTAAACCGTACAACTCATTCACATGCGAAACCTCTGCCCTGCCCGAAAGGATAAACTCGTTTTGGGATACCTGCTTCTCCACCAGCTCGTTCAGATCGTGCTCATCGTCAATCTCACCGAAGATCTCCTCCATGATATCCTCCAGGGTAACCAACCCTGCAGTTCCGCCAAACTCATCAACCACAATGGCAATACTTTTGTGCACCTTGATAAAGTGGGTTAGCACCTCATTGGCTTTCATGGTTTCGGGAAAGAAATCGATATCAATCAGGCAATCCCTGATGTTAACGGGTTTGAGGAAAAGCGATTTTGAGTTGACATACCCTATAATGTTATCGATGCTATCGCTATACACGGGTAACCGGGAATACTTTGTTTCGGAAAAAAGCCTTTTGAGCTGTTCAACGGAATCGTCAACATCAATGGCCTCAATATCGGTTCGGGGAATCATGCAATCGCGAATGCGCACCTCGGAGAAGTCCAGGGCTTTCTGAAAAATTTTGAACTCCTGCTCTTTGTTAACGTTGTCGGACATGGAGGCTTCCTCCACCAAATGGTCCAGATCAACCTTACCAAATATATGCTGCTCGCTCCCACTATTCAGCTTCATCCTAAACGCTAGTCTGATGATCGCGTATGAAAGCCAGGTGATGAACTTGCTAATGGGATAAAAAATGATGTAGAAGATGAGCACCGGTACCGAGAAGAAATTCATCAGAGCGTTTGCATGTTGGCGGAATATCGACTTGGGCAAAAATTCTCCGGTGAGCAGAATAATAACGGTAGCAATCAGAGTTTGGGCAAGCAGCAGAAAAAATGGCAATTCGATGAACACTTGTAGCAATGGTGTGAGCAGATTCGCGGTAATGATACCATATATAACCAGGGTGATATTATTACCCACCAGCATGGTAGCAATAAACTGCTCCTTATTCTGGTAGAATATTTCAAGTATCCGCGAGGTGAAGCTGCCCTGCTTTCGTTCCAGCTCAAAACGAAGCTTATTGGAAGATAGAAAGGCTATTTCGATACCCGAGAAGAAAGCAGAAAGTAGAATAGCTACAAAAACTATAATCAACTTTGAGGCCATGCTTTACTGTTGATTTTCCATTTTTTTCCTTCGGGTTCGTCGGAATAGGTACATTAAAAAAGCTACTACTGCCAGTACAAAAAACATATAGCTCATCGCAAAGCCCGATTTATAGGTAGCCCAGAATCCTACCCCAAGACAGAAAACTGAGAGCCCTAGCCAGATTAGCTCAAGGATGTACGCCAGCTTGTTCATGGTTTCCGTTTCTTTTGTTTACCAGCTAAAGGTACAAAAAAAGGAGTGTACCTCAACACACTCCTTCAAATTATGTTCTAAACCATTGAACTAATCCACCTGAAACTCGCCATCGTAGGGTTCCTTGATTTCCCAGTTTTCAAAGTTCTCATCGGCCACCATACCCTTACCATATATTATTCCGCTGAGGCTATTTATCTTCACGTTTACGTTGGTGTAAATAATATGCTTGGTTTGGTCCCAGTAGAGCTCCTCGGTATAAAGAACCTCACCCTTGCGGTTTTTGGCTACTACGTTGGTTTTAGCTTGCCACAACAACTTTTTCTCGTAGTAGATGGCATACTTTGAGGTAAGGCTCGATTCCTGGTTCAGATCCTTATCGTATGTAAAAACGGTAATCCCTTTTGGGAACTCGGTATAGGGTTCATCGGCAAACTGGTAGTAAACGGTTTCCGGAGCCAGAACCTTGAGCACAATTTTCCCATCCTCGGTATATACCACCTCGGAGTTGTATGCGGTTACCCCGGGTATCGTCTTTTTATCAGAAAAGTAGTGAATGGCCTCGGTATCACCCTTACATCCGGTAATAATAGCAGTAGCCCCCACAAGGGTGAGGACTACTAAAAAGTTTTTAAACAACAAACCTATGATTGGTTTAGCCATTACTATCTTCTTTCCCTAACAATGGTACGTTCATTTATCCAGCATCCTAATGTGTAGCTATCGCCTACCTTGAGGTCGTGGAAGAAAATGTCCTCTTTGCTTGGGAAGTACTGGCTATAGGTGCTAATCAGGTTATCCATGGCGTCGGAAAGCTCCGGGTCAACCTGCTTTGCCTTGATGTACTTATCAACAGCAGCCCAGTAAACCGCTTTCTTCTCAAAATCATCATTGCCACAGTTACGCTCCGAAGCATAAATATCGCCAATCAGCTTGTAAGCCTTACCTAAACTGGGGTTCTCTTCCAGTGCTTTTAGGGCAATGCTCTTTGCCTTGGGTAAATCCTTGAGCTCTGTAAATGTGAGTAACGATAACTCGTAGAAAATATTCGCACGTTTAGCAACATCTGACTCCAGGTTGATAGCTTCGTTGTAATACTTTTCGGCTTCGCGTGGCTTTTTTGCTTCGTAGGAAAGCCTTGCTATGTCCAAAGCCAAGTCAGCAGTGGGCTCTACCTTGAATATCTCAATGCTTGCATTCAGGAACATGGGGTGGCTGGTGCAACGGTTTGCCGACATTAGTGAACGAATCTTTTTACAAAGGTTTACATCATTAGGTGTTGCTTTGAAACGGGGTTCAAACAGGGCAATTACATTATCGCAATTGGCTACGCCCATCTGGGCAAAAATAGCATCAACACCATCCTTTGCCTGCTTTATTTTATCGTCGTTGGGTTTCTGTGCAATTTGTGCATCAATAAGATCGCTTACTTGCGAGTAAAGCTCGATCACCTGGTCGGCAGCAATCTTCTTATTCTCATACATCTCCTTGGCAATGGTCATGTAGGTAAAAAGAACCGAGGGTTCTGTTGCATTTTTGCTGATGTTAATCGCTTCCTGAGCAATCTTAAATGCTTCCTCGTAGCGCTGCGGAGCAAGGGAGAACAGATCCTGCGCCTTCATACCCAGAACAAGACCCTTTTTATCGAAATGGGAGATACGCAAGTCGTAAAGTATCATCAGTGAATCCAGAATGATTGCTTTTTGTTCGGGATTTGCGGTTTCCTCAAAACGGTATTTAAGAATTCTTGCTCCCCTGATATAGGCGTTAAGGCTTGCAGCAGGGCAAAGCTTAATCACGTTCTGCCAGGGTTGGTAAGCATCTTTTAAATTATTTTGTTGAAAAAAAGTGGAGTAAAGCGACATGCTCTCGGCGCATTTCTTACGGGTTTCAACATCGGGCCCATACTTCGGATCTTCCAGGTACGACTGCGCCATAATACCATTGCTAACTACTAAAAGTAAAGCGCTGACAAACAATGTGATGTAATTTCTGAATCTCATGGCTTTTGCGTTTATGATGTTTTAAACTAGTTATACTTACGTTTAAAGAACCAGGGGTAATCGTAAAAACTTAAGCTTACGCTGAACGCCCCAAAGGTTTCCTTTATCAGATAGTTTTCATCGGTCCCTCGCTTTCCTAATTCAAATGACACATTAACCTTGGTTTTACCCTTTAACGGTAAACCTGCTCCAAAAGTTATGCCATAATCGTTTATTTGCTCCCCGCCTACTATCAGATTCGATTTGTTGAGGAAAAATCCAGCCCTATAGCTAACCTTTTTAAGGTAGCTTTTAAGGTCTTGACGATTGGGGGTAAGCTCCATGCCAAAGCGATACGACTCAATTTTTCCCATTGGCAAATCGGTATTAAAGGGAACCGTGTTTGACCAGTCCTGGGTAAAGTATTCACCAGCTACTGTAATCTTGTCGTTATAGGTGAAGGCAACACCAAAATTTAAACTACCAGGGAAATCGATGTGATTTTCCAATTCAGGGTGAGGTATTAGAGTGTCGAGTAAGTTGCTTTCAAGGGTTGCGAACCATTTCTGAGTCATGCTCATTTTTTTGGCGGGCTGGTAGGTTACACCAAGAGTCATGTTGGTATTCTTCTCCTTATCTAGTACCAATTTGTACTGTGCACCAAGGTTAAAATTAATATCGCCTATCTGAAAGCTAGAGCGTACATAAGCATTAGTATAGGTTACATAGGTAATTGGGAATTCAATGTTGTTGATGTAATCCAAGCTTCCAAAGTAGTAAAGCAAGTTTACTCCAATTGACAGATTCTTAAGAGGATTGAAACCTGTTCCCACAAAAGCCTGGCTAAAGCCACCTCTACCGGTGTGGTAATACTTGATGCGACCAATTGTGCTTAGTATGTATGGATCGGTTTCAAAACGCAAAAGTCTGTAACCAACAAAACTATAGGGTGCTAAACCTGCTGCTACGCCCCAACGCTTTGCTACAGGGAATGAAATTGCTATGTGATGAATTCCTCCAGCGCTGTTTCGGGCCGTTTGAGGATTCAAATACTGGTCATATCCGGTAAAGCTGCTGGTGTTTGACTCAAGCCCGAAATCGAAAAGAAACGACATGGTATCCCGAATTGCATACGATGCAGGATTGTTAAAGTTAATAAGGGTTTCGTCCCCTATAGCCTGTGTAACCCCCCCCATGGCTCTGTTCTGGGTAAAACCAGGGCGACTTAGAATTCCCACTCCGAATCGTGAATAGGGAGAATAGGTGTTTAAGCTCTGACCTAGGGTTAGCTGAGCTAATGAAACTATACAAGCTATGGCAAAAAGGCGATAAAAACTATTTTTCCACATTGAATTCAAGTATTCTGTTTAAACCTAAAACCATTAAATAAGGGTTCACAAATATGCTATTTTTTAACTTATTAGCAAAGAATTTTGAATCGCCTCCGGTTAAAACCACCACGCAATCGTCATAAATTGAGCTAATTTTTTCAATAAACCCATCCATTTCACCTACGGCTCCGTTTATAACACCCGATAAAATACACTCTGTAGTAGATGTTCCAACCAATGGTGCATCGGGGTTAGGATCTATCAGAGGAAGACGCGCCGTATGGGCGTGAAGGGCTTGGAACCGGAGCCTAAGACCGGGCGATATTGCACCTCCCTTATAGTGCCCGTTGCTGGTTACCACCTCGTAGGTAATGGCTGTTCCTGCATCTATAACTAATAAATTCCTTCCGGGATAAAGGTAATGAGCCCCTACCGCAACCGCAATGCGATCGAATCCCAGTGTTTGGGGAGTGGAGTAATCGTTTATCAACGGCGTTAGACTATAAGGGCCAGCAACATGCAGTTTCACCCGTTCCTTCAACCATTCCACAACTCCTTGTGGTATTTCGCCTACCGCACCAAGTATCGCTTTTTGGGGAGCAAAGTTTAGAAGAATGGGCTCTAAGAGATTAACATCTAACCTCTTAAAGGCTTCATACTTTTTTATTTCCTCGCCTTCAACAACAGCAACCTTGGTTTGAGTATTTCCTATGTCAATGATAAGGTTCATGACAGCATGATTTGTTTAACTAACGAACATTTTGAAGCATTTGATGTAAAATATCAAATGCCTTTTTAACCCCATCGACTCCCCTAACGGTAAGCATTAACTTTTCGTTTCCTTCTTTCATGGTGAAAAGGGTTGGGTTTTCTAAGATATATCCAATGATTCTCTCAAAAGTTTTTGTCCGGTAAAAAGGCGATAGCTGGTTAGTGATGAAGTAGGCATATAGGTTTGATCCCTTCAAAATAATTTTTTCAATTCCCAGCTCTGCAGCAATCCATCGAAGCTGCACTATGCTCATCAAGTCCTGAACCTGATCGGGTATGGGCCCGAACCTATCGCGCAGCTCCTGCTCAAATCGCTCTAACTCTGGCTTACTCTTAATAGTATCCAATTCGCGGTATAGCTTTATACGTTCTGCCGTATTGGAAACATAAAAGTCCGGGATTAAAATCTCCAGGTCAGTTTCCACCTGACACTCCGTTTTTCCTGCATCCCATGTGATTTCTTTTCCGGTTTGCTGAGGCTCAGCAAACAGTTCACGAAAATCAGTTTCCTTCAACTCTTCAATGGCTTCATCCAGAATTCGTTGGTAGGTTTCAAAACCAATCTCGGAGATGAAGCCACTCTGCTCAGCACCCAAAAGATTTCCGGCTCCTCTGATATCGAGGTCCTGCATTGCAATGCTAAATCCGCTCCCCAGCTCTGAGAACTCTTCAATCGCTTTTAACCTCCGCCGAGCCTCTGATGTAATTGTTTCCAAGGGTGGGGCCAACAGGTAGCAGAACGCTTTCTTGTTCGATCGGCCAACCCTGCCACGGAGCTGGTGCAAGTCGCTTAGCCCAAAGGTGTGAGCATTATTTATTATTATGGTGTTGGCATTTGGTATATCGAGGCCAGCCTCAATAATTGCCGTAGAGATGAGCACATCGTAATCGCCATTGATGAAATCGAGCATGATTTGCTCCAGCTTGGCCGGTTCCATTTGCCCGTGCGCCACAGCAGCTCTAACTTTTGGACAAACCTTGTGGAGCATGTTCTGCACTTCAGCAATGTTTTGAACGCGGTTATGAACAAAGAATACCTGTCCACCTCGCGAGACCTCATACTCAATGGCCTCTTTTATGATTGACATGCTAAAGGGGTGAAGTTCGGTTTGGATTGGATATCTGTTCGGTGGGGGTGTATTTATGATAGATAAATCGCGGGCTCCCATTAACGAGAACTGAAGGGTACGAGGGATGGGGGTTGCTGTTAAGGTTAGGGTATCCACATTCAACTTAAACTGCCGAATTTTTTCTTTTGCTGCAACTCCAAACTTTTGTTCCTCGTCCACGATAAGTAAACCCAAGTCTTTGAAATGCTCAGCCTCCTTGAGTATGGCGTGAGTGCCAATTAAGATGTCAATTTTACCTTCTTTTAGCTTTTGTCTTATTTCCCTTTGCTGGGCAGCCGTTTTCATCCGGCTGGTGAACTCCACCGTGCACGGAAACCCTTTTAGTCGTGATGAAAAGGTTCGGTAGTGCTGCAACGCAAGAATGGTGGTGGGCACCAGCACGGCTACCTGCTTGCTGTCGGCTACAGCCTTAAAGGCTGCACGGATAGCCACCTCCGTTTTTCCAAATCCCACGTCGCCACATACCAATCTATCCATGGGGCGTTCATCCTCCATATCCTGCTTAACAGCTTGGGTTGCCTTGGTTTGGTCTGGTGTATCTTCATAAATAAACGATGCTTCCAATTCCTGCTGCATGTAGGTGTCAGGAGAAAAGGCAAATCCTTTCTGTGCTTTACGTTTTGCATACAGAGCGATGAGTTCCTTAGCGATATCCTTGATTTTACTCTTGGTTCGCTGTTTAAGTCGTTGCCAGGCGCCGGAGCCAAGCTTGTATACCTTGGGTTGCTCGGCATCCTTTCCCCTGTACTTTGAAATTTTATGCAGGTTGTAGATGTTTACCAGCAGGGTGTCGTTATCCTGATAAATGAGCCTAACTGCTTCCTGTTTTCGTCCGTTAATTTCCGTTTTCACCAATCCTCCAAACACTCCTACTCCGTGGTCAATGTGAACCACGTAATCGCCGGGCTGCAGGTTAATGAGTTCCTGCATGGTTAAGGCATCCCTCCGGCTAAACTCATGTTTAAGCCGATACTTGTGGTAACGGTCAAATATCTGATGATCGGTGTAGAAGCATATTCTCAAATTGTGGTCAATAAATCCTTCCGAAACACTCCCCATTACCACGCCGAACTTCAGTTCTGGTTTAATTGAAGTTAAAATGCTGCTCAACCTTTCCAGCTGGGTAGGATTATCGGAAAGAATATAAACCTGGTATCCCTTTAGCGTTCTTTGCTCGATATCATCGGCTAGTAGCTCAAAATTCTTGGAAAATGAGGGCTGAGGTGAAAAATCGAAAGGAATGGTTTCGTATGTAGCTCCGTAGGGTTTTAGACCAAAGTAAACAGTAAAATGATTCTTAAGGGATTCGAACAAATCCTTGCCGGTAGCGTAGCCCACCTTTGTAGTAAGGCTTGCCTGTTCAGCAAATGCGGTAAGCTGATTTAGCCTATCTAATACAGTATCCGGATTTTTAATCCAGACCATTGCCCCATTTGGAATCGCCGCCGTTAGAATTTGACCTTCGGCTTGATTTTTTTGTTGAACGTTGGGGATAATGGAAATGCTTTCGAGCATTTCTCGCGAAAGCTGATCCTCTACATCGAACGACCTGAGGGAATCAACCTCATCGCCAAAAAAATCGATACGATAAGGAACTGAAGAGGCGAAGGAAAAAACATCAACAATGCTTCCCCTGATGGCAAACTGACCCGGCTCGTAAACGAAATCGGTTCGCTCAAAACCATACTCCAGAAGAACTTCGGCTATGAATTCGGTTGATATGCGTTCCCCTTTCCGAACGGTAAGGCTGTTTTCCTTGAGAACCTCCTGCAGGGGAACCTTTTCAAAAAGAGCATCGGGATAAGTTACTATCACTGAATGAGCCTGATCTTCTTCGGCCAACCGACGCAGTAGGTTAAGAACGTCGGTTCGTTGTATGACTGCTTCGGGTAAAATTTGTTCATACTGTATGGAACGCTTGTAGGACGATGGAAAAAAGTAAACCTCTTTTAACCCCAGCAATCCCGAAATATCGGAAAAAGTATGAGCAGCCTCCTCCTTATCATTCATTACCAAAACTAAGGGCCTGCCATGGTTCTGAAAGTAGGAACCCGCAACCAACGCAACCGACGATCCGGCTAAACCCTTAACAAATACTGATTGCCCCTCCCTTGGCACGGGAAGTTGAATACCTGATAGGTACCGTGAAAATATTGAACTTAGCTCAGTCGTAACCTGCAATTTTTTGGGGCAAAGATATACTATTGCATCTTAAATGCTTACCGTTATATTAAACTATGTTCATGAAACAGGCATCAAATAGAAAAAATATTGCGCCATGAGTAAAAAATATAAAACGGCTGTTATTACAGCATCAATAGTTTTGGGCAGCATAACCCTACATGCCCAGGATAACCCTTTATGGATGAGGTACCCCGCTATATCGCCCGATGGAAAGAGTATCGCTTTTTGTTATAAAGGCGACATTTTCAAAGTATCCAGCAAGGGTGGTGTTGCTGTGCAACTCACCTCCAATCCGGCCTATGACTATATGCCGGTATGGTCGCCCGATAGTAAAAGCATTGCATTCGCATCGAACCGGCATGGTAATTTCGATATTTTTCTCATTCCGGCTATGGGGGGCGAACCCCGAAGGTTAACCTACCACTCCGCCAACGAGGTTCCATCATCCTTCTCTCCCGATGGGCAGAATGTAATCTTTTCCGCATCCATCCAGGATAATCCCACCAATATCCTATTCCCCTCCGGTTTACTTGGTGAGCTGTACTCTGTTCCCATTGCAGGTGGAGCAGTGAGTCAAATACTAACCACTCCTGCCGAAGATGCCGTGTTTAGCCCGAACGGACAACTCATTGCCTACACCGACCGGAAAGGATATGAGGATGTATGGCGGAAGCATCACACCTCCTCCGTTACAAGGGATATATGGGTTTACGATACGCAATCCGGTAAACACACCAAGATAACTAATTTTGAAGGAGAAGACCGAAATGCGGTTTTCTCTCCCGACGGGAATAAAATTTACTACCTGACCGAACTGAACGGAAGCTTCAATATTGCTCAATACCACTTAGGTGAGAATAGCCATGCAGAGCTGATCACCAATTTTAAAAACCATCCTGTTCGTTTCCTAAGCATCGACCAACAAGGAGTTCTTTGCTTCCACTACAATGGAGAGATATATACACTCGAAGCAGGGAAATCACCTGTTAAGGTGAACATCTCCATCGCCATGGACAAGACGGAGCCTGCGCCACGCTTTGAAACCATTGCCAAGGGAGCCACCGAAATGGCAGTTTCGCCCGATGGTAAAGAGATTGCCCTGGTTATCAGAGGCGATATCTATGTAACATCAACTAACCATGCAGCCACCAAACGCATTACCAGCACTCCGGAGCAGGAACGTTCCGTATCATTCAGCCCCGACGGCAAAAAGCTGCTCTATGCCTCTGAGCGAAATGGCTCCTGGAACATTTACCAAACCTCAATAGTCTCAACCGATGAACCCAACTTTACCCTTTCTACCCTACTCAGGGAAGAGGTTCTGGTTGACATTCCGGAAGAGGCTTTTCAGCCTGCTTACTCCCCTACCGGCAAGGAAGTGGCCTTTATTAAGGAGCGAACCACGCTCTGCGTTAAAAATTTGGAAACCGGCAGAATTCGCACCATTCTCAACGGGCGTTACAACTACTCCTACCGCGATGGCGACCAGTGGTACCAGTGGTCGCCCGATGGACAATGGTTCCTGGTAAACTTCATGGAAATACCTTCGTGGCCCAACTCCGATGTGGCCCTGGTTAAAGCCGACGGCTCTCAGAAATTCGTTAACCTTACCCCCAGCGGCTATGAGGACAACGCCCCACGATGGGCTATGAACGGGAATGCTGTAATTTGGTTCAACGACCAAATGGGCATGCGTAGCCATGGCTCCTGGGGTTCCTACTACGATGTTTACGCTATCTTCCTTAACCAAAAAACCTGGGATGAGTTCAACCTTTCAAAACTCGAATGGGAAGTTTTGAAAGAGCAAAAAAAGAATGAGAAAAAAAATGAGCCCACTTTACAGGAAATAAAAGCTAAAGGAAAAACCAAAGATGCTACCGACAGCACAAAGGACAAAAAGGTTGAACCAATCAACATGGAGTTCGAAGGATTGGAGAACAGGAAGGCTCGCCTTACGATTAACTCATCCGATCTGTCCGATGCAATTCTTACCCCTGATGGCGAAAAACTTTACTACCTGTCAAAATTTGAGAAGGGATACGACTTGTGGGTAAACAACCTAAAGGATAAGGAAACCAAGCTACTTGTTAAGATTGATGGCAATGCCGGTTACATGCAAATGGATAAGGATCAAAAGTTTATCTACCTGCTTTCCGATGGAGTACCCATGAAAATTGAAATCTCAAACAACAAGCTTACCAACATTAAGTTCTCCGCCATTCAAAGCGTGAACTATACAGCTGAACGCGAATACCTGTTTGAGCACATGTGGCGACAGGTGAGCAAAAAATTCTACGACACACTGCTTCATGGTGTAAACTGGATGTTTTACAAACAGGAATACCAGAGGTTCTTACCACACATCAACAATAATTTTGATTTTGCTGAAATGATGAGCGAGCTGCTAGGCGAGCTAAACGGTTCACATACCGGTTGTCGTTTTCGTCCGGTTTCCAATGATGGCGATCAAACTGCAGCACTGGGTATCTACATTGACTATTTCTATACCGGAAAAGGAGTAAGGATTGACGAAATCATAGATAACTCACCTTTACTTAACTCCAAATTTAACCCTAAAAAGGGTTGCCTGATTGAAAAAATTGATGATTCAGAAATTTTGAACAATACCGACTACTACATCGCATTGAACCGTAAAGCTGGGCTACCCGTTGCCATACAAATTTTCGACCCTTCAACAGGGAAAAGATGGACACAAACCGTAAAACCAATTTCACTGGGTGCCGAATCGGAGTTGGTTTACAAGCACTGGGTTAAGAAACGGGCTGCCGATGTAGAAAGGCTTTCAAACGGTCGAATAGGATACGTTCATGTCCGGGGAATGAACTCACAAAGCTTCAGGGAGGTTTACGCCGACCTTCTCGGTAAGTATCGCGATAAAGAGGCTGTAATTGTCGACACCCGTTTTAACGGTGGCGGGTGGCTACACGACGACCTGGCAACCCTGCTGAGTGGTAGACGCTATGTAGATTTTGTCCCTCGCGGACAATATATAGGTTCTGAACCCATTGCCAAATGGTACAAACCCTCTGTCGTTTTGGTAAGCGAAGGGAACTACTCCGACGCTCATGGATTCCCTTATGTTTACAAAACATTGGGCATAGGAAAGCTTATTGGTATGCCCATACCAGGTACAATGACGGCAGTTTGGTGGGAACAGCAAATCGATCCGACCTTGGTTTTTGGAATACCACAAATGGGCGTAAAGGATTTAAACGGAAAATATCTGGAAAACCAACAGCTTTATCCGGACCATGCTGTTCCTATCAGCCCCGAAGATGCCCAAAACGGAAAGGACACCCAACTCGATGCCGCCGTAATTGAACTACTTAACCAACTCAAAAAGTAACTATACATTTGGGGATTGTTTATTTATGGGCTATCCCCTTACTTTGTACTCTCGAAATGAAAAGTTTTCAACATCAGTAAAATTAATTTTGTTATTAATAATCATTTTCATATTTTTGCATTGAACTAACTAACTAATTACTATAATGAAAAAGACTGTATTATTCTTAATGGTTGCCGGAATGTTTGCCATGGTTGCCTGCAAATCTGCTCCTAAGCAGGAAGAACAACAACCTGTTCAGCAAGAGCAAACCGATAGCACTTCAACTGTTGAAAACGACACTGTTCCTGCTGCTGAATAGTTAAATATTCTGGCAAAAAAACAAAAAACATCCGAAATTACCGGATGTTTTTTTGTTTGTATCTGCCTGGAAAGGCTACTTTTTCCGAACTTGAATGGAGAGCTCATCAAGCTGTTGCTGGCTAATTGTCGATGGTGTATCAATCATTACATCACGGCCTGCATTGTTCTTTGGGAAGGCAATGTAATCGCGAATGGAATCGGCTCCACCAAAAAGTGAGCAAAGCCTGTCAAAACCAAAAGCAATACCACCATGGGGCGGAGCTCCGTACTGAAATGCGTTAAGCAGAAAACCGAATTGCTTGTCAGCCTCTTCTTTGGTAAATCCTAAGGCATCGAACATGGTTTGCTGCAACTCGCGATCAAAAATACGAATTGAGCCGCCACCAATTTCTACACCGTTAATAACCAAATCGTAGGCGTTGGCCCTAATTTTTCCCGGATCGGTTTTAAATAATGGAATATCCTCGGGCTTGGGCGATGTGAATGGGTGGTGCATGGCAAAATAGCGCTGCGCCTCCTCGTCCCACTCAAGAAGCGGAAAATCAACCACCCATAGGGGAGCAAATACATCCTTGGAACGAAGTCCCAGCCTGTTACCCATCTCCAGCCTAAGCTCACACAAGGCGGTAAGGGTTTTCTTTTTGGCTCCGGATAAGATTAAAATCAGGTCGCCGGGTTTGGCAGCCATTTTTTTAGCAATAGCCAATAAGTCATCGGGTGTGTAAAACTTATCAATCGTCGATTTTATGCCATCCTCGGCATATCGTATGTAAACCAAACCGCTTGCACCAACCTGCGGACGCTTAACAAAATCGGTTAGCTCATCGAGCTGCTTTCGGGTGTAGCCGGCACAACCGGGTACGCAAATTGCACCCACGTATTCAGCATTATCAAACACCCCGAAACCTTTCCCTTTCACCAGTGCGTTCAGCTCCACAAATTCCATCCCAAAACGCAAGTCTGGTTTATCGGAACCATACTTCTCCATGGCTTCGGAGTATGGCATACGCATGAACTGTTCTTTGAATTCAATTCCTTTCACCTTAGCAAATAGGTGCTTAACGAGGCCCTCAAAGGTCTGCAACACATCATCGCGCTCCACAAACGACATCTCGCAGTCAATCTGGGTAAACTCGGGTTGCCTGTCGGCACGCAGATCCTCATCGCGGAAACACTTCACAATTTGGAAATACTTATCGAACCCGGCCACCATCAGCAGCTGCTTAAAGGTTTGAGGCGATTGGGGAAGAGCATAAAACTCCCCTGGGTGCATGCGCGAGGGTACCACAAAGTCACGTGCTCCCTCAGGGGTTGACTTGATCAGAAATGGGGTTTCCACCTCAATAAACCCTTCCCCATCGAGGTACCTTCGTACCTCCTGTGCCATACGATGCCTCAGAAGCAAAGCATTCTTAACCGGATTTCTTCGCAAGTCCAGGTAACGGTACTTCATTCTGAGCTCATCGCCCCCATCGGTTTCATCCTCAATGGTGAATGGCGGAGTAATGCTTGGGTTAAGTATTTTAATGGCTTCTGCCCTGACCTCAATGTCCCCTGTACTAATTTTGCTATTTTTGCTAGCACGCTCTACCACAACGCCGGATACCTGTATCACATATTCGCGCCCAAGCTGTGCTGAAATATCTTTCACATCCTGTGAACTCGCATCGTCAACAACAACCTGGGTGACTCCGTAACGATCCCGAATATCAATAAACGACATTCCTCCAAGGTTACGTACACGTTGTACCCAGCCGCTAAGGGTTACCTGTTTGCCGGTATCGGCAATTCTTAACTCTCCGCAAGTGTGTGATCTATACATAAGTATCATTCCTTTTCAGGTTGCGAATGTAAAAATAAAAAACGTTGGTTTTACCATATTTTGATATATTTGGCCAAATTCTGTTATGGATAGTACAGTAAACCACGAATACTTCATGCGCGAAGCATTGAAGGAAGCCCAAAAGGCTCTTCGTAAGGACGAAGTTCCTATTGGTGCGGTTGTGGTATGCAACGGACATATTATATCCCGTGCCCACAACCTGACCGAAACGCTGGGTGATCCGACAGCGCATGCCGAAATGCAAGCAATTACTGCTGCCACAAATTTCCTGGGCGGGAAATACCTGAACCAATGCTCCCTTTACGTAAGTATTGAACCCTGCCCGATGTGCGCAGGTGCCATCTATTGGGCTCAACTAGGAGAGCTGGTTTTTGGAGCTACCGATCCCAAACGGGGTTTCTCCAAACTAGGGGGAAACATTCTTCATCCCAAAACCAAAGTGATTCCAAATATTCTCGCCAACGAATGCTCATCGCTCGTTTCCGAGTTTTTCAAGAAAAAAAGATAATTTTCTGGCTTAATTTTTGTTTTTTAATCTGATGTGATATTTTTGAAGCCATTAACAAATTTTAAAACTCATAAAAAACCAAACACCTATGAAAGGAAAATTTTTAAGCCTGGTTCTTCTGTTAGGGATTTTATCATTGGGAATAACCGGCACTTCTAGGGGGCAAAGCATTAACGATGCCATTCAGGCATACAATAATGCAGCAACCACCTACAAGCAAAACCCCGAGGGTGCCCTAAAGGAAATGCTGTCGGCCCTTAAAATGGCTGAAGAACTTGGTGAGGAGGGTGCTGAAATTAAGCAAAAAGCCGAAGAACTTATTCCTACGCTCTACCTGGATCTTGCCATGGCAAAGTATAAAGCCAACGACTTGCAGGCAACCCTTGACAACCTTGAAAAAGCCGAGGAGACAGCTGAAAAGTACAACGATGGGAAAGTAAAATCGCGCGTTGAAAAGACCCTGCCAAAACTTTACAACGTAATGGGAAACAACAAGTTTAAAGAAAACAAGTATGACGAGGCTATAGCAAACTATGAGAAAGCCATAAAGCTTAATCCCGCTCTCATCGATTCTTACCTTGGAATTGCCCTGGCTTATGAAAAACTAGATAACGAGGATAAAATGATAGAATACCTCGATCTCACCATTGACCTGGGCGCAAAAAATAACGACCTCGCAAATGTGGAAAAAGCCAAAACTAAAGGTAAAGCATATTTCCTGAAAAAAGCTGATGAGGCTCGTAATGCCAACAAGTTCAGCGATGTGGTAAAACACCTGGACAATGCCCTGAAGTATGATGGCGACAATTATGACATCTACAGGCTAATGACCATTAACTATAGCAAGCTTGAGCGTTGGAACGATGCTATTAACTACGGAAACAAAGCTCTTGAACTGGTTAAAGGAACAGCCGAAGAAAAAGCTGAGATCTACTTCCTGATTGCTACGGCTTACCAAAAACTGAATAAGGTAAGCGATGCATGTCAGGCATACAAAAATGCTGCATTTGGAACATTCAAACCCAATGCCGACTACCAGATACAACAGCTGAAATGTCAGTAAACCAACTTTTTGCTATTTTTGAGGGCTGCAATCGCAGCCCTTATTTTTTAAATAGCTATGGGAATTCCTTACCGAATTGTTTTATCCGATGTGGACGGCACCCTACTTAACAGGAACAGGGATTTGTCGAGCTTAACCATTCACCAAATCAAAAAATTGGTTGATAGAAAGATAATTTTTGCAATGGTATCGGCTCGAATGCCCGCAGGTATGGTGCATCTTTACCGCCAAATTCCTCTCGATGCTCCTGCCATCTGCTACAATGGTGCACTGGTGCTCAAATCAATCGAGAAAGGGGTTGAACCACCAAACGTGCTCCACTCCACATCAATTGATTACCACACGGCTACGTCTATTTATCACATTTGTAAAGAGTATGACCTGCACTTCAGCCTTTATACGGAAAACCAATGGTTTGCCAGCAAAGACGACGAGTGGCGCTTAAGAGAGGAAAATAATACGAGGGTCAAAGCAAACATTCACCACCACCTTGAAGCAAAAATTCTGGAGTTAGAGCGGTATCATCAGCATATCCATAAGATCATGGTGATGGGTGATGCCATGCTTATTGAGGGGCTGGTTCATAAGTTGCAAAGCTCATATAGTAAGACACTCAACATTTACCGGTCAAAGGATACCTACCTGGAGCTATCTCCGGCTTCGGCAAACAAAGCAATGGGTTGTAAAATTTTGCTAAACCACCTTTCCCTTACAGCTGAACAAGCCATAGCCTTTGGCGATAACTATAACGATATTGAAATGCTGGAAATGGTTACAATGGGGGTAGCCATGGATAACGCTCCTTTGGAAGTTAAAAACAGAGCAAAAAGGGTTGCCCCGGCAAACACCGAAGATGGCGTAGCCAAAACCCTTGAGCTCATCATAGAATAAAGCAAAATGGTTGAACTGGAACTGCTAGCCCCAGCTAAAGATCTGGATACCGGAATAGCAGCAATAATACACGGGGCCGATGCGGTTTACATAGCTGCCAATAAGTTTGGTGCCCGCGAAAAGGCGGGTAACCCCATTGAGCATATAGAAAAGCTATGCAAGTTCGCTCACGCTTTTCATGCCCGTGTATATGTTACAGTTAACACTATCATTTACGACAACGAGCTGCTGGAAGTTCAAAAGCTTATCAACGATATTTACGCCGCAGGAGCCGATGCCATTATCATTCAGGACTACGCCATTCTTAAAATGAACATTCCACCCATTGCAATACACGCCAGCACCCAGATGCATAATATCAGCCCCGAGCAGATCAATTTCCTTGAAAGCTTGGGTATTTCCCGAGTAGTTTTGCCTCGGGAGCTAACACTGGACGAGATAAAATTATTCAGAAGTAAAACCAAATCGGAACTTGAATTTTTTATACATGGTGCACTTTGCGTTTCCTTCAGCGGACAATGCTACATGAGTCATCACCTAACCGGACGAAGTGCTAACCGAGGTGCTTGTGCACAACCCTGCCGAATGGACTATCAGCTGGTCGATGAATCAGGAAAAGTCATAGCCAACAACAAACATCTTCTATCCCTAAAGGATTTGAACCTAAGCGCTCATCTACACCAACTCGTCGATGCGGGGATTACCTCATTTAAAATTGAAGGACGGTTAAAGGATATCGCTTACGTAAAAAACGTTACGGCTTACTACAGCCAAATACTTGATAAACTCATAGAAAGCCGAAAAGGCTTCAGGCGCGCATCGAGCGGTAGCTGCACCTACTACTTCGCACCAGACCCCGAAAGAACCTTTAATAGAGGGTTTACCAATCATTTCATTGAGGGACGAAAAGTTAATCAGGCATCATTGCTAACACCCAAATCAATCGGCCAGGTAGTTGGAACTTTAAAAACGCTGGGCAATAACTTCCTGGTGGTTGAAACCAACAAGGGAATACACAACGGCGATGGGCTATGCTTTTTTAACAAGCAAAACGAATTGGTGGGATTCCTGGTTAACCAGGTTGTTGGTAATAAGATTTTCCCAAACCTAATGCCCAAAGACTTACCACTTGGGACAACCATTTTCCGGAATCAGGATACCCATTTTGAAAAGATATTAAAAGCTAAAAGCGCAGACCGAAAAATTTCGTGTAGCATTTCAGTCAATATAGATCGGACTAGTTTACTCATTAGGGTTGAAGACCAAGATGGGCTCACAGCCCATGTCGAGATTCCAAACACTTTCGAGGCTGCACGAAATTTAGAGGCCATTAGCAAGTTTGAAGAGCAACTGAGAAAAACCGGCGACACCATATTTCAAATCAGCCAGATAACCACCCAAAGTAAAGTCTCCTTTCCATTTATCCCCGTTGGTGTTATTAATTCAGCCCGCCGTCAGCTGTTACATCAGCTACATGAAAAAAGGGTTGCATCCCATAAGCGTCCAACCAGGTTGATGCATCATAATGAATTGCAATCGCCCCAAACCATGCTGACATACAAGGCGAATGTGGCGAACAGGCTCAGTAGGGAATTTTTTCTGGAGCATGGAGTAAAAAGCATCGAAAAGGCGTTTGAACTAAAACAGCCTGCCGAAAAAGCAGAACTAATGGTAACCCGTTACTGCATTAAACATGAGCTTGGTCTTTGCCCCACTAAGCAGGGAGCAAAACCAACCGGAAAGCTGTACCTAAAGAGTAACCGCATTCTTTTTCCTCTTATCTTTGACTGTAAGAATTGCCTGATGAAGGTGATTCAGCCCGACTAACATCCTATACAATTTGATGGAAACTATACTGCTTGAAACACCAGTAAACTGGAACGATTACGAGTTAATTGACAGCGGCGACGGCGAAAAACTCGAAAGGTTTGGCAACCAAATTCTTGCCCGGCCCGAGCCTCAGGCTATATGGCGTAAAGCCCTATCGCAAAATGATTGGAAACAGCTAGCCAATGCCTATTTTATCAAGAAGAAGGGTAATCGCGAAAGCGAAAATGAGTGGGGCGAATGGGTAAAAGCTAGCGGTTGTAAAGAGCAATGGGTGCTGGGGTATGGCTATAAACAAATGCAAATAAAGTTCCGGCTGGGACTTACCTCATTCAAACATGTAGGCTTGTTTCCCGAACAGGCAACCAACTGGAACTACATATACGATACGATTAGCCAATCCAAACAACCGAAACAAAAGGTGCTAAATCTTTTTGCCTATACCGGCGGTGCCTCGCTTGCAGCCAGAGCCGCAGGTGCAGAAGTTACTCATGTGGATTCGGTTAAGCAAACTATCACCTGGTCGCGCGAGAATATGGAGCTGAGCAAACTTTCAGATATTCGATGGATAGTTGACGATGCGGTAAAGTTTGTGGCACGTGAGGTTCGCCGGGCAAATATCTACGATGGCATCATACTCGACCCACCGGCATACGGGCGTGGGCCTGATGGTGAGAAATGGATTTTAGAAAGTAACCTTTGCCCCCTGCTGGAAAACTGCAAATCAATTCTGAACCCAAACAGCGGATTCCTCATCCTTAACCTTTACTCCATGGGCTACTCGCCGCTTATTGCCGAAAGCCTAGTAAAAAGTATCTTTCAGGTAGCATTTTGCGAACCGGGAGAACTTTTCGTTACTGATAGGGCAAAAAGAAAATTGCCCCTGGGGGTATTTGTTCGTCTTAAATTTTAAAAAACTTATCAACAAAAACGCAAAGCCTGCCCAAAAACACAAAAAACTTGTCAACATAATATTACTTTTGCGTTGATTTTCCGTATATTTGAGTATTGGGAAATTAAAGTAAAGGCTTATAATTTACCACAGCATGGAACCAATTAAGTTAACAGGTACAAGCCAGTACCCAACCATTACGCTGGATAAAGATCAGGGAATCTTTGAGTTCAGAGGCAACTCCCTTCCTGAAGATGCTAAGGCGTTTTATGATCCCATCCTCAACTGGTTAGATGAATACGCGCTTAACCCAAACCCCGAAACTTTGGTTCGTTTTAAGATGATTTACTACAATACGCCCAGCTCAAAGCTCCTGTTCCAAATCATGAAACGTTTCGAAAAGATAGCACTGCAGGGACACAAAATACAGGTGATTTGGATGTACAATGAAGATGATATCGATATAAAAGATGCCGGGAAAGACCTGGCCAATCATATTAAGGTGCCCATCAAGCTTGAACCCTATAAGGAATAAAAAAAAGGCCCATGGGCCTTTTTTTGTTACTCCTGTGCTGGCATAGCATCGCAATCTTCTACCAATCAGTAGTGTAGCTATGATTGTATATCCGATAAGTCTTAACCTCACCCGTGGCATCGGCCCGGTAATGGATATACCCGGAAATGAGTGAAAGCGCTTTGCCCGACGACGATGTTTCTTTAGCCTTTAAAGCTATTTCGCTATTCACCTTCAGGGGGTGATTCCCTTTACCTTTAAACGATTGACCTATGTTTTCGATTACAACAGGAGGTAGCCCCTTCCACTCCAGAACAACCTTTTCCACAGTAAATGGGGAATCGTACTTGGAGCGAATGGTCATATCGATAAGGATACCCGTAATCGTCGCTTCATCCTTAGAAATGGCCGTAATATGGATTGGATCACTGAGGAATATGGAGGCCTTATTGGCAGCCACATCGAAGTAGAAAGGCTTTTGCACTGGAACCCCGCCAAACATGTACTTCACTAAAATATTGTTTTCGGGATCCTCGTAGCAGTTTTCGGAGTCATACTTTACCACCACGTTATCGGCATTATTTATAACAGAGGTGATTCGGGCACACTCGGATTTGATGGTAGGCTTTTTGGCCGTTGAAATTGCACGGCCATTCAACCGGAGGTAGTACTTCAACTCCCCAAGGTTGCTTTCCAACTCAACCAGCTCGATGGAGCTGAGTAGCGATTTATAACGGGTAATTCCCAGGTTACACTGATCAACCCTGCCATCCATGAAGTAATCCTTGAGCGATGTAAGCTCGGCAATATTCTTCTCGATTTGCTCAACCGACTCCACCTTATCAACCTGCTCCAGCAAATCCTCCATTTGACGGGTCAACTCACGGTCGCGCATCTTGTAGTCAAGTACCAGCATCTTTAGCTCGCTTTCTGGGAACGGATATTTGATGTGGTACATAAAGTAAACCGACTTGTCGGCCCGTTGGCGCTTTTCCCAGTAAAACTCACTAACCTTGGAAATGGAAATACCCTGAAGGAACGGCACTTTGCCCGACTGGGTGGTGGTGGTAGTGGCAAATTTTTCAAGGAATAGGTTCACGTTATTGTTGTAGTTTGCCTCCTCTTTTCGAACTTGAGAGGTTGCTTTAACATTCTCGGCAACAGAGGATACAATCTGCGCCTTAACATTAGCAAGGGCGTTTTGTTGGGCATCCTGAGCGGTTGGACCAGTTCCTACAACTATGATGAAATCCTTTTCCAAACCATTCACCCATTTGGGTTGCTTTCCGCTCTTTTCTAGTAGCTTATCCTGAGCAAAGGTTAAGCAAACCACTCCGGCAATGGAAAGAGCAAGAAGTATTACTTTTTTCATACTTTAATCATTTTAATCCCAAAGGGGATTGGTAGATTTTAAAGAACTGAAACTATAAAAACAGCAACCCCTGCAAGGGGTTGCTGAATATTGGAACGTTCAAACTACGGGCGTTCTTTAGCAAGTTTATCCATTTCTTCGTTGAATACCTGCTCGAATTTCATCTTGTCGTAATCGAGCTGCAGCTTCTGATCCTTGGAGATACGATCCTTAATGTTGTTGAGAACCTGATCCTTTGGAACCTGAAGAGCCTGGAACACCTGATACTTACCATCCTTCATTTGCATGGTTTTGCTGCAAGCAACCTCAACATTATTGAGCTCCTGGTTGATAACCTCACGGGTCATCTGCTCAAACTTCTGCTCAAACTCCTGAGCATCGCCAACCTGACGTTCATTAACGTAACGATCGGCAACCGATTTCATGGTTGTGCTGATACTCCTTGAAAGGTTGGTTTGTGCATCGATACGGGCCTTACTCTTAGCTGTGCTAAGGTCGGTGCTGATGCCGTTACCTGTACCACGGAAATACTTGGCATCGGTATGATACTCATCGTCGTTGCAGGGTACATTGATTTCTTTTCCGAAAGAAGGATCAGCAGCTTTTTTTGAACCACCGCAACTAGCCAGCATGAAAGCGAAAGTGAAGATGCCAGCAACCATTAATAAATTTCTCATTTTCATAATCATTCGGTTTTTGGTTTAACTTAAAATCAGAATTAATATTAAATTGGATTGTTATTTTTTCTGGTAAAGCCAACTCCAATCCCAGTTGAAATAGGGAGCAGCCCCCCAGTATGCCCAAGCTACTGCAATTTCCTTGCCAGCCTGAATCATCATCTTATCTTTTTCAATGGAATCGTCGTACTGTTTCATTTTAAAGTCCCAAACATTGGCTCCATCGGCCAACATTTTCTGGGTAATCTGATCGGTCAGTTGAACGGCGTCGGCATAGCATTCCATATCGGGTGTAATCTTTCCCAGATACTCGGCAGCCTTGTCGGCATTCATATTTGCCCATGCGGCTTTAGCCCCGGCCATGTATTCAGTACACTTATAGTTTGCAAACTGCTTGTAAATTTCAATGGAAAGATCCATGCTCTTGTCGAAGCACTCGCGGCAAACGTCGGGTACGGAGAGTAAAACAAACAGGGCTTCCTCGTACTTGCGCTGTCCGGCAAGGGATTGAGCGCCTTTGAGAACCACATCGCACTGTGAGTTGTAGTACTCCAGAATCTTTTCCTTGCCCTTCTCAATAAAGCCCTTAAACTGCCCTGCCTTAACATTGATGTTCTTTAATGCCTGGATATAGGCTTTGTCCTCTGTTTGTCCAACACCTTTAACAGGTATGCTGGTTTGGCTAAAAATATTTTGGCTGGCAGCATCCACAATGTAAAAGGTAACATCCAGGTTAACGGCTTGCATGGGAGGAGCAGTGGGAGTAATTTCTTTACTAACCACGGTTACCAAGGGAACAATACAAAACCTTGGATTGGCAGCAGTGGCACCAAGCCCGTTCTGTGTTGCAATCTGGCTCATCTTATTTACCAGCATCTGGCGGGCTTCCTGAGGAATTCCGGTTGCCTGATCGGGAACAATGGCAGCCAGAGCAATACGTCCTAGATCATCGGTTTTCCCTTGGCTATTCTGTGCATTCAGGCTCATTACAAAGCCTCCCAGCACAACAAGTGTAAGTAATATCTTTTTCATGGTAGTATTGTTTACTTTTCACCAAGTATAAGCCACGCTTCGCCTAAACCACGGAGGTAAAGTTTAGAAGGCACTCCTATTCCCTGCAGGTATTTACGTAGATCGCTAACAAAGGAACGGGTATCAACTGCGCGCTGGCGTCCTTTATCGTCGGTACGCATCATGGGAATTCGAACCTGCTCAAACTTCATGAAGTTTTCGGTGGCATCGGATAGGCTAAAGCGTCCCTCCACACAGTTATCGGCAAACCAATCCTCGATGATTTGAGAAAGTTCCTTCCCGTCACTACCCAATTCGGATTCGAGGTTTTCACCCCAGTTGGCCCAAACCTTAATCTGGACTTTCACCTCACGTCCTTTGGCAAACATATCCTCAAAGTGACGCATCAGGCCAGCATTGAAGTTATCCATGTGGCTAAGCACGGCCTCCTCAAGGAGTAGTTCCGGCGATGCAGCCGTTGATGGCTTACCCGCACCTGCGACCCCGGAAACCTGCTTTGCGGTGTAGGCATCAAGCCCTTTCAGGTTGAAAACTATGTACTTTTGCGGGCCCTGACGTTTCACCTCAAAATCAAGGTCCATGATGATGTCGGCCTTGGCAACACGCTTCAAAGCGTCTATAGGGCTCTCAGCCATTTCTGAACCACTTGATGAGCTGGTTAGCATGGACGACTCGGCCCTTTCCTGTTCAAGGTTCTTTAGCTCCTGCTCCAGGTCCTTTAGAGGGAAACCCCTATCGGCCATGATCTGTCCCATTTTGGTAATCACCAAACGTAAGTCGGGATCGCTCTGAAGTGCAGTTTTGTAATCGGGCAGAACCTGTTTCATGCCCTGGTTGCTGAACTCCATCTTATACCCACGGCTGATGCAGTACTGATCGCTGGGCACCACCATGATGATGGGTTTTTTGGCCTGCCCAAGCGCAAAAAGCGCCAGAGCAGCTGAAACGATAGTTAGTGTAAACCTTTTCATATTATCCCCTTTCATTAAAATCCAGCATCAAGGCGGCGAGCAATTCCATCGGCTTCGAGCTGCTTACGAAGAGCATCGTACATCACCTGAACGTAGATGGCCACCTTGTAACCTTTTTTCATCTTAATCCTGTCTTCCCCCGAGGGGTCGGCGTCGTTGGTTACAGCAATGTACTGCAAAAACTTGCCACCAACTTCAAAGAACTTTTCAAAGTAATCGGCATGAATTTGCTCGGCGTTGGGCTGAGAGCAAATGGGAGGGGTTGGAGCCGAACCGGCACCACCGGGAAGCCCCTTGAATATGCAGGCTGCTACTGCAGCCTCCTTGGCATTCATAACGGCAGCTCCAACATCCTTTCCATACCCCCACACCTTGAACACCTTAGTACCATCCTGGCCAACTCCAACAGGCTCAATTTCGTAGTTATACTGGCTGTTCCATAAAATTTTCCGCTCCTTGCGGGTTTGCGCGGTAGCCGGCAAAACCATTGCCAAGGCTAACACTGCAGCTGTAATTCCAATCAATACTTTTCTCATAGATATATTTCAATTTTAGGTTAAAACATAAACTTAATCCCAAACATGGTTGCCGTGCCCTTACGGTCAGGGAATACCTCGTCCCATTTATCTCCGGTATCGCCATTATCATTCTCGGCATTACCGATGAATGAGTAAGATCCTATGCCTCCCATTAGCTGAACGTTATGTTTCAAATTTAGTGCCAAATTTGCACCGGCTTTCAGGTAGAGTACCTTTAGTGTACCGTTATCAAAATCGCTGTGGTTGGCTTGTTCCTGTCCTAGCCCAACATACGGACGGAGTTCAAGATTGCGGGTTAGCATGAATCCCTTGGCTAAACCGGCACCGTAGTGCATGAATGCTATTCCATTGTAAGTAGAGATTCCATATAAGTTATAGTCCTTAACCTGAATACCACCCTCTCCATATACGAATAGCGCCCTGATACCTACATAGCGTCCCATACGAAAATCGATACGTCCGTAAACTCCACCAACCTCTCCGGCTTCATAACCAACCAGGAGCTCACCTCCCAAATCGTTCTGCTGCCTTAACAAGTAACCCTCTCTAAGTTTACTTCCGGCTGTCTGGTAGAACTGGGAGGTGGGCATGTCGCCACGGGCAACCTGGCGGTTATCGACTATCTTACTTGTAGCCCGGATTACACCTCTGAAGCGTGGTTCAACACTATTTGTTGTCTCATTGTACACGTACTCATAGGCAAAGTATCGGTGATCGCACTTTAGCCCTTCCTTCATACCAATTTTTGCTCGGATTGGTCTTACCTGGTGTATGGTGGTTTTCACCATGAATTCCTCATTGTTCATCTCCAGGTAGTATAGGCTCTCATCGTATCCCTTTTGAACCAGCTCCTGTAGGAGCTGATCTTCAGTTTTCTGCTTAATTATCTTGCCCAGCTGTGTATCCTCGGTGGGCAAAGAGGCTTGAACGTAAACAGTGGTTTTGGTTACAAATGTGATGGGTATTTGAAGAGCTTCGTATTTTTTTATTTTCTCATTGCGAACTTCCGGTGAATCCTCGGGGTATATCCAGCAGTCATAAAGAGCATTCTGTACTTCTTCGTCATACTTAACCTTAAAGAGGTATCCATGTACCGTGGCTTTCCAACCCTTCATCTTTTCGATCTTGGCCTCTTTCATGGATTGTATGTTCTGGTAATCCAGAACCAGTATGTAGCTCTTTTCGATTAACCGGTTCCCGTAATCTTTAAGTATGTTATCGCCCAGCTTAGTGGCTTGTGCTTTGATGTAAGCAGCATCGGTTGCATTAAACATACCTCGGTCGAAAATCAGGTCAAGATCCATAGAGCCATCATCTTTCCTGTTATACCATTTATTCACGATGGCTTTTGATACTCCCTGTTGAAGCAGATAGGCTTCAATGGCCTTCTCTGCCTTAACTGATAAATCGGCCCTGGAAAAAGGGGCTTGAAAGACCAGACTGTTCAGATTGTTGTTGTAATATTTATCGGTGAAGGTTACCTTATCGAATTTTGCCTCAACCTCGGTAGCGTGATTTTCCCCCGGAAACTTCATATAGAATACGGTGATTGAGCTTCGATCGTAAGTTGATGGAATTTTCTTACCCTTTTCAATATCCTGAGCTAGCATTGCTATTACCGGCAATGTTAAAGCAACTATTAGCAGAAAGTATTTTTTCATGGCTTTCTATGGTTTAGGTTTATTGATTAAAGTTACGGCAAATTTTTAATTGCAAAATTTTTTTTCCTAATATGTGCATAGGCTGGTCATAATAAATTGTTTGTTTGTATGCCGACAAACTAAATCAAACATAGGTCATTGCGTGTTAGTCAAAAAAAAAGGGTGATGCTATTTTATCACCCTTTATCTTTCTCTACCATGAGAGGCCGGCTGCTTTCACTATTTTTTTGGGAATATCCGTATTGTCGAGCAAGGGTATAAATAGCTCCTGCCCGGCACCTATGGCATAAACCGGAACAGGCTCCCCGGTATGAGAGCCCGAAGTCCAGCCAATGCCGGCATTTTCATTTATAATTTGAATCACAAGTTTCGAAATGGGGTCGGTTTCGCTGTATGTAGTTTTTTCGCCAGAGGTTTTCTTCGAACGAAAAACCTCTTCATAAGCTTTGCGCAGCGCAGCAGTTTCATCGGATGATAAGGTAATAGACTTTCCAAAGCCGGTGTAGGGTTCCAGGAAGCTTAGCATTTCGTCGAATGAAGCTTTTGGGTTATTAGCTTTAAAATCTACAATGAGTTTATGCAAGCGCTCCTTGGATGCTTTCTGAGAACTGAGTATCTGAGGATGGATGTCGTACTTATTACTTCGGTTGCCTATGGACAAACCACCGGTTTCATGATCGGCAGTAACCAGGATAAGCGTTTCGGTGGGATGCTTTTTGTAAAACTCAACGGCTACATCAACAGCTTTAGAGAAAGCCCGCACGTCATGAACTACCGTTGCACCATCGTTATCGTGGGCAGCCCAATCAATCTTACCCCCCTCCACCATAATAAAGAATCCGTTGGGGTTGTTCACTACCTCTATTGCTTTTCGGGTAATATCAGCCAAGCTGATGTCAGAGGTTGTACGATCAATCTCGTACTGAAGAGTGCTGCTGGGAGCAGGGTTCGGGGCAGAATATATTATTGATTTAGCACCAACCTGCACCAACGAATCGACTGCCGAAAGCGAAGAGGTAAATGAATAACCGTTTATCTTGCCCAGCTCATAAATACTCACTGAATTAGAATCACCCTTTTCGTTAAAGGGATCGAGAAAACCACCGGATGCAAAGAAATCGTAGTTAGATTTGAAGATGAAGCGAGCAATATCGTAGTAGCTGCTTCGGGAACCGGCATGAGCGTAAAACGCTGCAGGAGTAGCATGATCGATGCTAACGCTGGTAAGTACAGCTACCTTCCGACCTTGCTCTTTAAAACGCTTTGCTATGCTGTACAGCGTATCGGTGTGGTTGGCATTCAGTCCAATGGTGTTGATGGATGTTTTTGAGCCGGTAGATAATGCAGTGCCGGCAGCGGCAGAGCAGGTAACATAGCGGTTGGCTGCAAATGTTGTTGATGATGATGCTACAGGAAACCTGGTAAAGTTAATACCCGCCGTATCGCTGAGCACGCTATCGGAATAGATTTGGGCCAAATTAACATGCGATGAACCCATGCCATCGCCAATGAATAGGAAAACATACTTTGCCTGAGGCTTGGGAGCCTGGCACCCCAATAATAGAGAAATCGCTATCAGAGGAATAAAGAAGAACCTTAATCTCATATACGAAAAGTTTTAGTGTTTATTTAACTGCAGGGTTTGCTTTTCGAAAACAATATTAGAATAAACTTCTAACAAAATTTTTACCAAATTGTTAAGTTAAAATGAAAGCTGCCTCAAAGGGCAGCTTTCATCATCAAATATTGATAGGAACTACTACTCAGCTTTTCGTGCAGCGTAAACAATTTTTAACGCACTTGCCTTACGAAGTTCCTGCTTCACATCGGTCACAATACCCATACGCGTATCCTTGTCAACCTTGAGTGATGTAGTAAGCAAAGGTTTTTCTTCTTCTTTCAGAGCCTCACGCTCAGCGGCAATAAAGTCTCGGATATCGTCGAGGGTTTTAAAAGAATCGTTAAGCTGTATGCGGGGCTCTGTACCAAAAATTGCCTGTAGCTGCTTGGTAGGAGGCCCAATGTAGATGTACGACACCAGCGATTTCTTCTCAAGCTTGTTCACCTCTGTAGCTTCAGGTAGCTGAGCTCTAACCATTAAGGTGGTTTCGCGCATGGTGGTGCTGACCATGAAGAAGAACAGAAGCATAAACACGATATCGGGAAGCGAAGCCGTAGAGATTTGCTGTAACTCTTTTTTGCCTTTACGTTCAAATTTTGCCATGGCTACTTTCCTCCCACATTTTTAGGTTCAGCTTCGGAAATACGCATTGGAATTGCCTTGGAAATTACTTCCTGCTCATCCTTTGATAACTTGCCGTAGGGTTTACCATAAACGGACATGGAAAGGTCATTACGGAGCTCGTTATAGGCAGCAACCAGCTCGTTCTGCACTTTCATGTACATATCGTAAGAAGTACCACGGTCGTTTTGTAACGATACTACACCCTTTGAAACACGATACATACCAAGCTTAGGGAGTTCTCTTTCTTCAAACTCTGCGAGGTTAGGATCGTTATTAGGATTCATGATGAATTCCTTAGTTTTCTCCTTCAGCATGCTAACCTCCATGGGTTCGCCACGAACCAGCAACCTATCGCTCTTGTTGATAAGCACGGTAAATATGTTACGGCGCTTCACCTCAACGTCTTCCTGTTTTTGCTTTGGGTCGGGCATGGGGGGTAGCATCCTCGTCAGACCTGTATCAACGTTCATGGTTGTGGTCATGAGGAAGAAGATGAGCAGAAGGAAAGCAATGTCGGCTGTTGAACTGGCATTTACTTCTGGAACTTTTCTTGCCATCTTTATAAAAGTGTTAGTGAGTTAGCCGGCCAAACCGGCTAACCCATCAGTTTAAACTACTTATGGAAAACACTGCGAATTCCAGTGTACACCATTAATAACAGAGCAAGGCCAAACATTAAGTAAGTAACGATAAGGCCAGTATCGCTGATCAACAAAATGGTAGGATTAGACAGGTTGGGATTCTGAGTGGGTGAAGGGATGGGTGTTGCATCGGCAAATATGTAACCAACAAAGAAAAGGATAACCACAGAACCTAATCCGACCAATGATTTTGCAGCATTCTTGGGGTTTCTGATAAAGAAATAAACAGGGAATAGCAGTGCAGAAATTGTCGCAACGGCAAAAAGAAGGTATGCCCAAAGGATAAAGGGTTGAACTGTATCGGTATTCTTTTCGCCAGAGAAAAAGAGCACTGTTAAAACAACAGAAACACCCATCAATAGCCACGTTAGAACCTTGGTAAAGGTTGATGTTGAGCTATTCATGGTCTATTACTTTTTAAGGTTATACTTTACAAGAATATCTAGCAAACTAACGGAAGCATCCTCCATATCGTTGGTAATCCGGTCAATCTTTGAAAGCAGGTAGTTATAGAACACCTGAAGAATAATAGCAACGATAAGACCGAACACGGTAGTGATAAGAGCAACCTTTATACCGCCAGCAACAAGCGACGGAGAAATGTCACCAGCAGCCTGAATGGCATCAAAAGCACCGATCATACCGATAACCGTACCCATAAACCCTAACATAGGTGCAATGGCAATGAACAATGATATCCAGGTTAAACCACTCTCGAGTTGTCCCATCATAACGGATCCGTAGGTAACTATGGATTTTTCAACCACTTCAATACCCTCGTGAACGCGATCGAGTCCCTGATAAAAAATACTTGCAACAGGGCCGCGCGTGTTGCGGCATACCTCCTTAGCCGCTTCTACGCCACCATTCTGAAGTGCATCCTCAATGTTTTTCAATAACTTCTTGGTGTTAGTACTGGCAAGGTTTAAGTAAATGATACGCTCAATAACTATAGCAAGACCAAAAATCAGGGTTAAAAGAATGGAAGCCATAAATTCAGGGCCACCCTCAATGAACTTGGTCTTGATAGCCTTGTGCAACGATTGCTCTTCAGCTGCAGGGGCCTGGCTCTGAACTGCATCCTGCTCCTGAACCATAGCTGAGTCAGGCTTAGCTTCGGCTTGATCCTGTGCTTTTACAAAGGTAGATGCTCCGAACGAGAGCACACCCAATACTGCTACTAGTGTGAATAGCTTTTTCATGGTTTGATTGTCGTTTAATTATTACTAAGGGTTTGTTTTATTTGTTCTCAAAATTTAGTTAGACATTAAAAAGGCAGCGGAGAGAGAGGGATTCGAACCCTCGATACGCTTTTGGCGTATACACGCTCTCCAGGCGTGCGCCTTAGACCACTCGGCCATCTCTCCAAAGTTAAGAAACATTAAAAAATGAACGCTCGAAACGTGGCGCAAATTACTAAAAAAATATTTAAAAAAACAATGATTATTTCATGGTTATTTCGCCGGCTATTGATTTTGCAAGTTCAGCAGCCAAAAGCCTACCTCGATACCCCTTACCTAACAAAAACATGAGCTTTGCTACCGCAGCCTCATAAGTTATATCGGAACCACTTACCACGCCAATCTTTTTCAGGGCAAGGCCGTTCTCATACTTTTCCATATCAACCCCGCCTGCTTTACACTGGGTAACGTTGTAAACCACTATATTATTGCTGATGGCCTTCCTCAGGAGGGAGAGAAACCATTTCTGGGTCAGAGCATTACCCGAACCATACGTTTCAAGAATCACGGCATGAATTCCCTTGGTATTCAGTATAGCCTCCACCACGTTTGGTGTGATTCCGGGGAAAAGCTTTAGAACAGCAATGGACGAGTCCATGGTAGTATGCACCACTAAGTCCTGTTGCTGGGTGGGGTAATGAATAAACGGGAAGTTAAAACGTATGGATATCCCAGCCTCGGCAAGCGGGGGGTAATTATCGGAACGAAAAGCATTGAAGTGCTCAGCATTGTGCTTAGTTGTTCGGTTTCCGCGGTATAGGCGGTTCTCAAAAAAGATGGTAACCTCCGGTACCATGGCCTGATTATTTTGCCGTGCTGCGGCAATCTCAATGGCGCTAATGAGGTTCTCTTTCCCGTCGGTGCGGAGCATTCCAATGGGTAGCTGCGATCCTGTTAGCACCACTGGCTTTGTGAGACCCTCAAGCATAAAACTTAGGGCCGATGCGGTAAACGACATGGTGTCGGTGCCATGGAGGATAACAAAACCATCGTACTTTGGGTAGCTATCTCTGATCAGTAGCGCCAATTTTACCCAGAAATCAGGTGTAATATCGGACGAATCGATAGGAGGATCGAAGGAGTAGGTGTTTAGCCGGTAGCCAAACTTTTTGAGTTCAGGCACCTCCTGCTCAATCTGTTCAAAATTAAAGGGCACTAGAGCCCCTGTTTCAGGATTCTGTTTCATCCCGATGGTACCGCCTGTGTAAATGATAAGTATTGAAATATTTCCTGAACTCATGTAATAGGAAGTTTGAACAGTTTAACGGCATTATCGGTGGTTTGTTTCGCAACATCCAAAACAGAAAGGTTTAACACTTCGGCAACCTTAATGGCAACATAAATCAAGTTATAGCTTTCGTTCCGTTTGCCTCGCACCGGAACTGGCGATAGGTAAGGCGAATCCGTTTCCAAGATGATTTTTCCCAAATCCATGGAGGGCAGAATATTGCTTACACCTCCATTCTTGTAGGTAACTATCCCCCCCACTCCCACCAAAAAGGTTTTGTACTCATCTATATGCCTGTAGTCATCGAGAGTACCCGTAAAACTATGAAATACTCCATGGAGTGATGCATCAATTTCCTGATCAACTATCCGAAAGATTTCACTGAACGAATTGCGGGAATGGATAACCACCGGTAGCCCATGCTTTTTTGCCAGGCGGAGCTGATGCCGAAAGGCTTCTTCCTGTTCAGATAAATGGGTTTTATCCCAGTACAAGTCAATACCAACTTCACCGATTCCCCAAAACTTTTCATGGGCAAGCATTTCCTCAACATGCCGAAGTTCTTTCTCAAAATTTTTGTTAACGGATGTTGGATGCAAGCCCATCAGAGGAAAGCATTGCGAATACCTACTGCTAACGGAAAGCAATCTTTCGGTTGAAGTAGAGTCGATATTTGGTAAAACATGATAGCGGATCCCTGCCTCGGCAGCACGTTTCAATACCTCTGAACGATCGGAATCGAACTCTTCGGAGAAGATATGGGAATGGGTATCAACTAGAATCATGGCTAAAAAGGAGTTGACTATTGTGCCGCAAAACCACCAGCTGTTGCTGCCCTTGAAACGGAATCGAGCTGGGTAAGTAGCGATGCAACTGTAGCTCTGAAACTATCCATATACTCGGGTTTAACTGGTTCAACAGGGGGTGCCTTAACCTTAAGCGGGTCAACCGGTTTACCATTCATCCAAAACCTTAAGTCGAGGTGCGGGCCTGTTGCATAACCGGTGCTACCCACATAGCCTATTATATCGCCCTGCCTCACTCTTGATCCCTTAGAAATATCCTTTCCAAAGCGCGACAAGTGGTTATAGCCGGTGGTGTAAACGCTGTTGTGCCTTATTTTGATGTAGTTTCCAGCAGCATGGTCGTACCCCTTTTCAATCACCACCCCATCGCCTAAGGCCATAACCGGGGTGCCCTCGGGTGCAGCATAGTCCACGCCGGTGTGGGGCCGGTAAATCTTTAGCACGGGATGCAGCCTGCTTCCACTAAATCGGCTCGAGATGCGCGAAAAGCGCAAGGGGGCTTTCAGGAATGATTTGCGGAGCGAGTTCCCCTTCTCATCCCAGTAGCTGGCCACCGAATCCTGTATGAATCGGAAAGCATAGAATCGCTCACCCCGATGTTCGAACCAGGCTGCATATATTGTTCCAATTCCAACGGACATGCTATCAACATAGAGCTCATCGTAAACAACCCGAAACCGATCGCCACGGTAGAGTCCAAAGAAGTCAACTGTCCAGGCAAATATATCGGATAGTTCCAGGGCAAGCAACGGATTTAACCCGTTTACCTTCATATCTACCCAGAGCGAGCTGGTAATCTGTGCCTCAGAAATTTTCCGAACGGGAATAATATCCTTTTTAAAAGGATAGACGGAGATTGAGTCAGTGAGGTTAAACACCACATACTCCACCGGCGAAACCTCATAAACCAGGAAACATGGGGTTTGCAAAGAATCCTTACGGTAAAAGATTTTATAACGAGCACCTGCTCTAACCTTACGCACGTCAAAAACATCCGGGGTGAGGTATAGCAGGAATTGGTTCACATCAACCGGTAGGTTGAGGTTATAAAGTATCTTCCCCAGTGTTTGTCCATTTCGAACCGTGAACTCAGAAACATAAAATGAATCAACAGGAATCCCATACTCAAGGATTGGCTGGGCAAGATTTGTTTCCTCGGTTTTTACCTGATCCCGTCTAATCAAACTCAAATCCGTAACACCAATAAAATAGTCAACTGCAATAATGCTAAGAAAAGAAACAATGATAATCGGTAAAATTTTCCTGATCATGGTTTTAAATTATGCCCCAAAACTACCAAAAAAGTACTTAACGGTGCATCCCTTTAGCAATTTTGATGTAGGTTTGCAGAAAAATTACAGAGCATGAGCAACAAACCAAACAGAACAGAACTTTACGAGTTGGGGGAGTTTAGGCTGATAGATCGGCTCACCGAACCCTTCAAACCTACCCTTCCTGAAACCATAATGGGTGCAGGTGATGATGCAGCTGTAATATCAATAGGTGATGAAAGCTGTTTGGTTGTAACCACCGATTTACTCCTGGAAGGCATTCACTTCGATTTAACCTATTTCCCGCTCAAACACCTTGGCTACAAAGCGATAGTGGTAAACCTAAGCGATGTTTATGCCATGAATGCCACCCCAACTCAAGTGACGGTTTCCATTGGGATATCGAAACGCTTTTGCGTGGAAGACCTGGATGAGCTATATGCCGGAATAAAGCTTGCCTGCGAACGGTATCATGTTGACCTGGTTGGAGGAGACACCTCCTCGTCGATGACCGGATTAACCATTAGCGTCACGGCCATAGGGAAGGCTAAAATGGCCGATATAACCTATCGTAGCGGAGCAAAAATTAATGATCTGATATGTGTGACCGGCAATTTTGGAGCAGCCTACATGGGCCTGCAGCTGCTGGAGCGAGAAAAAAGGATTTTTGAGTCGAACCAAGCGGCAAAACCGCAGCTCGAGGGGTACGATTATATCCTGGAGCGAATACTTAAGCCTGAAGCCCGCCGTGGTGCTGTGGAGATGCTTGCGAGGGCAAAGATTAAGCCCACATCGATGATCGATGTTTCCGACGGGCTTTCGTCGGAACTACTTCACATCTGCAAAAATTCCAATGTGGGATGTAGGGTTTACATGGAAAAGATACCCATTGACGAACAAACTGCTAAAATGGCCAATGAATTTGGGATTGATCCTTACACTGCAGCCCTAAACGGTGGCGAGGATTACGAACTGCTTTTTACCGTTCCGCTATCAGAATTTCAGGCTGTTGATGGAATGGAGGGAATACGAATCATTGGTCACATTGTAGAACCCAAGCTGGGAGCGTTTCTGGTACCCCCTTCAGGTGAAGAAATCAGGCTAACCGCACAGGGTTGGAATGCCCTGCGCAATGGCCAATAAAATAAAACCCCGCAATTGCGGGGTTTATTACTATTCGTTAATCACTTCCTTGTACTGGTCGGGAGAAAGCAAATCGTTTAGCTCAGCTGGATTGGTCATCTTAATTTTGATCATCCAGCCTTCGCCATAGGGATCCTTGTTAACGATATCGGGCTGTTCGGAAACCTTGGGGTTCACCTCTAAAACCTCACCTCCAACAGGCATGAACATGTCCGATACAGTTTTAACAGCCTCGATGGTACCGAAAACCTCTTCCTTGGCGAGTGTTTCACCCTGAGTCTCGATTTCGATGAAAACGATGTCGCCCAGCTGGCTTTGAGCAAAGTCGGTTACGCCAACGGTAGCCATGCCATTGCCATCATCCTTTATCCACTCGTGGTCTTTTGTGTACTTTAAATTCGACGGAACATTCATAGTATTATTGCTTTAAGTATTAGTACTTTGGTTTTTTTGGTTTTTCAAAAGTAGTGATTTTTAAGATTGAAACCTTTACCCTAAACTATTTTTTAGGGAAAGGGTCATGTTATTTAACACTCTACTTAACCAGCTCAAACCGAACGCTAAACCCAAAACTTGTGTTTGTGGTTCGGAAGGTACGGGAAACTTTTGGAGAATTCAAGGTTCTATCGAAGAACAGCCGAATGGTAACCTGCTCATTAATCCGGTAATCAGCCGCAGTTTTGATGGTACTAATAAGTTGCCCTGCAATGATATCGTTAGAATCCTCAACAAGTTTTCTTAGAACAGTAGTATTATCGCGTAACGAAAAATCGACGGTTAAGCGCAAATCGCTCTTTATGGCTTTTTTACCACCGTCCTCAGCCTGGAAAATCAACGGGACCTCCTCGAAACGGTAGCCTGCACCCATAACATACTCATTGCCATAAACTTCGGTCAGCTGATTGTTGGCAAAACTCATGGCCAGCGAGCGGCTGTTCTTAACTTCCAGGCGGGTCGTCAGATTATTCTGCCACCCCAAATCCAGTCCGAGGAGCGGAGTGAATTGCTCATTGATTGCCACATTGGTAATCTCATTTCTGGGTACAAAATCACCGTTAATATTCCTAACATAGCTAAACCCATCGTTATCGGGCAAGTAGGTGAGATTGGTGGTAAAGGCCCCAATGGTATATACGGATCTATACCCGTGGTTAATGGTGATGGACTTAAACCACCGCTTGAAGGGTTTCATTTTTGCAAGTCCATCGTAAGCCAATTGCCAATTAGGCATGGGAACCAAGGGAAAATCGCGAAGCGACACTTTTTTGGGCGAAGTGTTGGTGTAGGCTGCAAGGAACGATGCCCGAAGTACATCCTGCGAAAGTGGTCCGTACCCATCGGGGAATCCGGTTACGGGATCAATAACCGCGGGGTCGTATCCCTGAGATGGGTTTGCCACTCGGGAGCCGCTTAATCGTTCGGCAATGATTAGCCTATTCTTCTTCATCTGCACAAAAGCTTTCGACAGGTCGGCCCGTTTCTTGCCCTCAAATGCAGTACCCAACGTTATCACGCTAATACTGAAATTGCCGGTTGTGAGCGGACTCAGCACTCTGTAGGAGCCATACTCGTCGGCTTTAAAAATTTTGCTGCTATTCTTACTAAAGGTTCGGGTTGCCGAGACATCAAAGCGGAAACCGGGGAGGGGTTCGAGAGTTGTGCGGAAGTTAAGGTTCTCGTTACGGGTAAAAACAACGGGTGTGTTGAATGCTGTATCGCGGGTAAGCCAACCGTTTGTAGCAGCCTTCCATGCAAATTCGGGATCCTGCCATCCGGAAACAAACTCCCATCCAGGAGCAAGTATTCCGTTAATATTTTCTGTTCCCAGATAGTTAACACCTGGTTTATAGCCTGGCAATAGGGTACCATTGGTTTCGGTGTAGGATACACCTATACTTTTCACACTCATCAGCAGACGTAGGGTGGTTTCAAGGGCAAAGCGAGCCGGACTTATCTTTTCGGGAACCTTGCCTTCTACCACAACCTTGCAGTTCCTGAAATCGGCATCGGACTTAATGGCCACCTTTGTATCGCCACGAACCTGTGTGTTCACCCTAATTTCCTTACCATTGGCATCAAAAACTTTTACCGTAACCTTTTCGGTGTTTAGCTTATGCGTTATCACCTTGGTAGCATTAGCCCTCAGGTTTACCTTTTCCTCCTCGTACTTAACGGTTCGGGTTTGCGGGGCAGCTCCTCTGGCTCGCTGGTCGAACTGCTGATTAACCTTACGCAGGTATCCTACCTTATTAAATAACGTATTGATGTTTACCTGTCCATTCAGCTGGATGGTATTGGAGTTCTGGATGGTATTCCCGGGATCGAAGCGCGATGTGTCGGCCATGATTGGGCCAGCCTGCCAACGATACAGTCCGGAGTATCTTGTGGTTACGCTAATCCAGTTTAGTAAGGGGATTTTACTTAAAGGCAGGGAATAGGTAATGTTGAACTGGTGGTTGTACATGGTATTACGTCCGCCCCTACGGATATTCTGCCAAACCGAATCTTTCCAGAGTTCATACCTGTCGCGGTCGCGATACTTATCAACCATTCCCTCCGGTTCGTCGATTCGGGCTGTGGCTGTAGCCACAAAATCGAACTTTACGGACTGTGTAATATCCCAGTTCAGGGTGTAGTTCCTGTTCCACATGAAGTCCTTTGAAAAAGTGGGTAAAAACACCTGATTGGGATTAGAGATGTTTCGGAACTGCTGCTCAAAATAGTTGCGGTTCAAATCGGTTCGGAACGATAGCTGTGTAGGGAAAAGGTTAAAATTGAAGTCGCGAATGAGTGTCAGGTAGCTGGACCCCAACCATTTAATCTTTCTAAATGGCGAAATGTACTTTGGCTGCCGGTTGTAGTTATAGGTGAATGCTCCCCGAATATTGCGCTGAATTTTGTGATCAACCCTGATATTCCTGGAGTAAACCTCGCTGTAGGAGTAGCTTACTGAAAAGTTTGACGGATCCCAAAGCCGGGGCTTTGACCCCATTTTGTCAATCTTAACATTGGTGAAGTTAATGCTACGCCTGCGTGTGTAGTCCTGAACGAGGTGCTTGATGGAGTCCCTGAAATCGGAGGTGGAACCTTTCAGAGCATCGGAGAGCAGAATGTCCGGGTCAAGCGGGTTGTACTGCGGATTGGCAACAGACTCACCAAACCCCCAGAACATAGGTATCTTTATGTTAAATGAGGTTGGAAAAAATTTACCAAGTTCCAGGGTTGAGTTAATGTCGTACTGGTAAACCGTTTCCTTGCTTCGTTCGTTTACCTTTTTCTCAATTGATCCAAAACCCGGCGTGATGGTGGTTCCGGCTACGGTAACCATGCCTATATCGGCCAGCTTGGCCGACATTCGGGCATTAGCAGCCCATCCGCTCTGGTCGTTAAAATTGGTGAGCCTTAGCTCATTGAACCAGGCAATAACCGACTTGGGCATGCGATCGTTGGCCGGATTTCGGATTCCTATCATCACCACCTTCACGTTGCTCAGGTTAGGATTACCGGTAACTTTCATTTTTCGATTGCCTTGCTGTACCTCATAGATAGTAGTAAGGGTAATTAGTGAACCGGGTTTTTGCATGGCATTATTCCGAGCTACTTTCACCTCCACCAGCTGGTCCAGATCAATATCAATCACATTTTCCCTTGGCCAGACAATCTCCCTATCGCGCTCACGGTTGCTATAAAATCCATAAGGGGTCAGTTTTAATGGTACTTCGTACTCGTAGTAATTGGTGTTGTAATCAGTACCCAAGCGGATGAAAGCTGTTACTTCGTAATCGTTCAACGGGTGACCCTCAATGGCTTCGGCATGAACATCCATCTTTAGCCTTTTATACTGCCGGATATCAATGTTCACATTCTTAAAAGCAGCACGGGCATCGCCATCGGCCAAATCCATAACCCGGTACTCCATGGATTGCTCGTTGAGCTGAATGAGCTGGGGCTGGCTGGGGTCAATGACCCTATCCACACCCGGGGGAAGAACATAGTTTACCGGTGTTCGTTTATCATTCTCCTCGATATTGACCGATGAAATGGAAAGGCTGCCCACCGGTAGATCGCCAACCGGCATTCCCTCCTGGCCCTGAATGAGCGAAAAGTTGTACTTTCGCCACTCGCTCCGTACCAGATGGAGCGTAGCAAATCGGAGAATAACAGTATCTTCAAAACCCCGCAGGAACATCCTCATGAAACGAATGGACTTGAAGTCCTCAATGGGACCAACCACCTTCTCGTACTCAGAGATAGGGACCTTAAATTGATACCATTTTACCGGTTTATTTCGTAGCTTATCCCTCTCCCCGACTATCATATTGGTTATGAAGTTCCGTCCAACCTCCATATCCTGTGGGCGAAGCGATATCCTATACTGGTAGTAAGCCTCATTCTCGTTCATGGTGTTATCGGCACCTAACTCCTCTACATCAGGCGTGGAGTAGCTTTGCTGCGAGGTGGCGCCAGTTGCCACGGGCGAGTTATTTTCGGTGCCATTAAAGTATTTGTACCTATCGAGTATGGTGGCACGCTTCTCGTCGAACCTTCCATTCAGGTAATGGACAAAATCATCGCCCGAAGGGTCGGTTTCAAATCCGGCAAGAACTTGAATATCGGTTATCTTGTTTCTTAGGTCGTTTATGTACTCAGCAAAAAAGTTTAGCTCGTCGGGTATTCCATCGCCATCCAAATCAATCTTAGACGAGAGGCCATCCAATCCAATATCCTGAAAAGGCCTTTTGGCCTGATCGTTATCGAACCCAACCGGCAAATACTGTTTAGTTGGAACGCGCCCCCAAGCAGTGGTATCAACCTTTGCCAGCTCCTGTGCATTTGTGGGTAGCCCATTCTCAAATGATTTTCGGCCGTCACGGAGAATATCCTCAGAGATATTTCCCAGATTGATGTAGAAATCGCCCCCCTTGTGCGTTGAGTCGTAAACAAAGGGATCCATTAGCCAAAACTCGATATACTCAACGTTCGATGCTTCAAAATCGGTTGTGCTCAGGCTTCGCATTATACCACCCCAACGCCGTTGAGGATCGATGAGGTTTCCATTTGCATCGATATCCTGGGTGTTGAAGTTGTACTGTCCACGCTCCCTGGGATAAAATGCAAGGTTCAGAACCGGAATGTTGGTGGGTTGTCCCTGTGGGGTATTCTTATTGGGGAATAGCTCCCTTTCAAAAATTTCGCGCACGAAATGGCTACCCTGAAGCTCCTTGTTGTTTCGAATGTAAGAGGGTGTTAGTGAGGTGTTTCTGAGGAAAAGCGGATCGATATAGTACCAAGCCAGATGAGCCCTATTGTAGCCGTATCTGAGGTCGTTCGATAATGAAGCTTCTGGGAATAACGCAGGCTGACCCTGCGGGGTGCTGGCCAGTTTCCATTCCACCCATGAACGAATATCGAGCGTGGTGCTACTACCCTCAAAGTCATCGAGGTACACGGTGCCGGCCTTACCAATGGCGCGAGAGTGTCCCGGAATAAGCTGAGCAAATTCGGCATCCACAGTTATTGTGGACTTCTCCTTGGTTTGTATGAGCGGCAAAAGATCAACCAGCTTTGTTAAAAACTTCGACTCGGTCTGATATGATGTGTTAAACCCCCAAATGGTGTTTGAGATGGCCTCGTTTCCAAAACTTACCTTTTGGGTAAGCGGCCTCTCGGTTAGGTTCATAACCGTAGCCCCAACCTGAAAGTTATCGGAAAAACGGTAATCAAAGTGGGTCCCCACCAGTGTTTTGGTTTGCATGCTGAACAGGGCATTGCTCTCCACAGCCACACGAATAGGGGTTCCCGATTCCAACAGGCCTTGATTGATGATGCGGACTGTTCCCAGGTTGTAATCTACAATGAAGTCAACATCCTCCTGGAGTTTTACCCCTCCTGCCGTTACCACCACCGCCCCTTTGGGAATGTTGGGAGCATTGAGGAATATCTCCGAGCCACCGGCTGACTTGTAGGTCCCACTGATGATGAACTTGTTCTTATCGGCAATCTGGCGAGCCTTAGTAAGGGTAGAATCGTAAAGTGCTTGAAAAGCATACTTTTCGGCAATAGAGGGGTCTCCGATTCGAGCAGCCAAATCTTTACCAAAGGGTTCAACCAGAGGGAAGATTATTTTTCCGTTGGCCGAAGCTATGGTTACACCCTCAATGTAGTCAAACACCCCATCGGGAAATGCATCGAGCTGGTTATTTAAATTATCGAGGTTAAGTACCCTGATTAATGGCACATTGGCGATATTCCCTTCCTTTAGGTAGTTAATGGGCGTACCGGTAGCATCGTCCTGGTAGAAAACATCCAAACGGAAATCGTCCTTTGCTATCTGGTAGGCATTCATGGAGTAGATGTTTTTCATCATTAACCTCCATGTGGGCATCTTAGGGCTAAGGTTTGTGCCCTTAAGCAGTTTTAGAATTAACGCTTTGGGAGCCTCCACCCCATCGGTGGAGAACTCTCCCACCTTGTAGGTTTGGCCATTGTAGGTGTACTCGTAGGCCACTGCCAGCACCTCATCGGTGTTTAGTGCCGATGATAGAGAGATAAAGCCCAGGGTGGAATTCAAAGTAAACTCGTTTGACGATAGCTTACGGGCATACTCCACCTTCTCATAATCGCGACCTCCACTAAAACCAAGCGCTTCAAGAGGCAGAAAAATATTGTTAACCTGGCTGATATCCCGAATACCGCTATAGGTGGTAGTCATCAGCTCATATAGGTTGTTTAGCCCATTATTTACAGGTCCACTGCCGGTTTGGGTAAAAATGTTACCGGCAAAGATGTTATTCTGGGCTTCCCCTAAATCGGCAAAAGCAACAATATTCCTTGAGTTTTCAAAATTGGCCTGCTTATTGGTTACCCAAACCTCAATCTTTGTAATATTTATACCGGAATTGATTACGGGCAGGTTCATCAATGCCCGGTTATAGTTCTCCCTAAAGTAGTGCGACAGGAAGAAGTGCCGGTTGGCATCGTACTCATCGGCTTTTATCTGAAAATCGCGGGTTTGAGCACCTCCCTTAATCTCCATCACCTGTGTTTGCCCGTTCTGCTTGGAGATCACGCTGGTAACGTTTAGCTTACCAAACTTCAGCTGTGTTTTTATCCCAAATAAGCTCTGGCTACCGGTTATCAAGGTTCCGGGCAGAGGCAGCGACACATTTCCCGCTTCAATGCGTTGTATGATCTCATCCTCAAACCCATTGTAATCAACCTTCACGTTGTTCTCAAAATCAAAGGTGGCCTCGGTGTTGTAGTTCACCTCCATCTTAAGCTTCTCGCCAATCTTACCGGAAACGTTCATCTGGATTTTTGACTGGAAGTCGAAAGTGGTATTTCGCCGCTGGTCCACCGGAAGTGCCGGATTATCGGTTTTGGCGCTCGAAACCCCAAAAACCAGCTCAGCATTACCCTGAGGTACTATTTCAATGGTGTTGCTCCCAAAAATGCGGTCAAACGTTTCGCCACCCACCTGAATTCTGGGTAAAATGCCATCGCCCTTGCCCACAAATTCACCCGTTTGCTTTTGCCGCCAGTACTCACGCATCTTCCGGTCAATCAGGTACGAGCGATACTCGTCGGCACTTAACACCCGGGGTGTTTCTATAGTAACGTTCCCTACCTTATGATAGATGATATAGCGGTTGTTAACCGGGTCGTACTCCACCTCCTCGCGTATGTTCGATGGGCTGGTTAGGTAAAGAGGTGAGTATGGGGCTTCAATAGACCAAATACCGGGCTGCTTTATGGGTAAAGGAAGTTTCAGAGTATCGGGCCGGGTTACCTGAAAAGACTGAGCGTTTGATACTCCAAAGAGGGTAACAAATAGTAGTAACGCAACAAAACTCGCAATATGGTAAAACCTTCTTTCCCCTTTTCCCAAGTTTCAGATAGTTTTAAAAACAATGACCTACAAGCGCTTCAGCGCTTGTTTGATTAGTGCTTCAACCGACATTTCGCCCATTTCCTTTAAAACCTGATCGATAACCTTATCAGCTGCCGAACGGGCAAAGCCAAGCATTACCAATGCAGATAACGCTTCGGTTCTCAAAGTATTGTTCGCTGTTAATAAAATTTGCTTGGTGGCCACATCGCCCAACGATACCTTATCCTTCAAATCCACCACAATGCGTTGAGCCGTTTTAAGCCCAATACCCTTAACCTGCTTGATCAGATTCACATTTTCGGTTGATATGGCTGCTTGAATCTCATCAACGGTGAGTGACGAAAGAATTAAGCGGGCCGTGCTTGCGCCAACACCGGAAACTGAAATGAGAAGCCGGAAAACCTCCCTCTCCCGCTCTTCGGCAAATCCGTAAAGGGTATGGGAATCCTCCCTCACAATCTGGTGCAACCACACTTTCGCATCGGTTTTTCCCTCGAGTAGAGCATAAGTTTGCAGCGATATGTTGATGAAGTAACCAATTCCCCCGCCTTCTACTACCACATGGGTTGGGGTTAGCTCAACCAATTTTCCGGTTATGTACTCGTACATCGTTAATCATTTTATATTGACTCGGGATCGACCGATTTCAGCGGATTAGCCGTTAACTTCTTGTATAGCTCACGATTTCTGAAGATATCCACTGCAAGGTAGATAGCCTGGCGAAACGAATTGGGGTTTGCCAGATTCTGACCCGCTAAATCGTATGCTGTGCCATGGTCAGGTGAAGTTCTAACAATGGGCAACCCAGCGGTATAGTTAACCCCCGTATCGAAGTTAACCACTTTGAAGGGCGACAAGCCTTGATCGTGGTACATTGCCAGTACCGCATCAAAACGGGTAAACCTGTCGGAACCAAAGAACCCATCGGCTGGGTATGGCCCCATGGCAACAACACCCTCCTCATTAGCCTTTCGTATTGCTGGAATGATTACGGTTTCTTCTTCGTTACCAATCACTCCTTGGTCACCTGCATGTGGATTCAACCCCAAAACAGCAATTCTGGGCTTTCGTATGGCAAAATCTTGGATCAGCGTACTGTTCAGTAACCTGAGTTTGGAAAGAATTGCATCTATGGTAACACTTTGCGGAACCTGCGAAATGGGAATGTGCCCGGTAACCACCCCCACCTTCATGGTATCGCTTACCATCAGCATCAAAACGTCCTTTGTGTCAAATTCATTGGCTAAAAATTCTGTATGCCCGGGGAAGTGAAACGACGGACTTTGTATGTTTGCCTTGTTTATTGGCGCAGTAACCAAAACGTCAATTTTACCAGCTTTTAGGTCGGCAATGGCAGCTTTTAGCGATAACAAGGCGCCTTGACCTCCATACTCGGTCGATTTACCCAACTCCACACGAACATTATCGTCCATGCAGTTGATGATATTGGCGCGCTTGGGATTTGCTTCCGACGCATCTTTTATCTGATTAAAGCTGAAATTCTCTACATTCAGGGCCTTCCTGTGGTATGCGGCTACTTTTGGGGAACCGTAAACGATTGAAGTGCAAACCTCATCCATACGCGGATCCATCAAGGTTTTGATAATTACCTCATAGCCTATGCCGTTTATATCACCCTGGGTGATTCCAACCTTAACCTTTTCTGTGCTCATGGTAAATTCCAATTAATATGATTGGTGCAAATATGCAAAAGTAAAAAAAAGCTGCAAACATAATTAACAGCTTGCTGTTTTATCAATACTTTTGCAGAGTTGTTGGGAATATTATGGAAGTTCGCTCAGTTCTCAGAAAAGCTATTCAGCTTGAACCCCTCAGCCTCGAGGAGGGGCTGTTCCTGTACACCCATGCAAGTACACCCGATTTGATGTACACGGCACACGAACTCCGAAAGGTTCATGTACCCGGAAACAAGGTTACCTGGCAGATTGACCGTAATGTAAACATCACCAACGTATGCATTTCGGGTTGCAAGTTTTGCAACTTTCATTGCGGTCTGCACTCCGATAGCGCTTTTATAACAACCATGGCCGACTACAAGGTCAAAATTGAGGAGCTGGAGAGGTACGGTGGTAACCAGCTCCTTCTGCAAGGTGGCTTGCATCCCCACCTTGGTCTTAGCTACTACGAAACACTTTTCAGGGAACTCAAATCGATGTTCCCTAACCTCAAGCTACATGCCCTTGGCCCGCCAGAAATAGCCTTTATTGCCCGAAAAGAGAACCTTTCGTATCGACAAGTTTTGGAAAAACTTGTCGAGGCCGGGCTGGATAGCCTCCCAGGTGCTGGAGCCGAAATACTAGTGGATAGGGTTCGGAAACAGATATCGCCCGGAAAACCCGATAGCCAAGCCTGGCTCGATGTGATGGCCGAAGCCCACAGAATGGGCCTGGCAACCTCTGCCACCATGATGATTGGCCACATCGAAACTTGGGCTGAACGTATTGAACACCTGATTAAGCTACGCACCCTCCAATATCAAAAACCAAAAGATGCCTTCGGCTTTCTCAACTTCATCGTGTGGACTTTTCAGGATGAAGGCACAAAATTAGAACGTGAGGGAATAACCAACACCGTTACCCCCGAGGAATACGTCAGAACCTTGGCGCTATGCCGGATAATGCTGAATAATATTCAAAACATTCAAGCCTCTTGGCTAACGGTGGGGGTGGATACCGCACAGCTTTGCTTGCATGCCGGTGCTAACGATTTTGGATCAATTATGATTGAGGAAAACGTGGTTTCCTCAGCAGGAGCAAAATATAAAATGGATGCCTACGGCATCCAAAAAGCCATTGTTGATGCCGGATTTGAACCCCAACTCAGAAATCAGCGGTACGAGCACATCGCCTTACCCGATTGCGAGTTTAGCCGAATATACAGTATTGAGGAGCTAAAACAAAAAACCGAAATAGCTGCTGGTAATTAAAAGAAAGCCGGCTAAAAGCCGGCCAACCAACCAAAAACAGTTATGACGGAAGAATAATTTACTGTTTAGTCTTGAGTAGCTCCTTCTCAATTATTTCTTTGAACATTTGCTTGGTTTCTTCGGGTGTACGTGCAATACCCGATGTAGCAAAAGGCTTACCATTCATAGGAAAGAAAATGAAGGTTGGAATGCTTTGGATTCCGAGTTCAGCAGAAATTTGCTGCTCAGTTTGGGTATTTACCTTATACACATAAATTTTCCCATCGTATTCCTTTGCAAGCTCCTCAAGAATTGGGCTAGCTATTCTACAAGGGCCACACCAGCTTGCCCAGAAATCTACAATGGCTGGTTTATCACCAAGATACTGCATGTTTTCCTGTCCTTTGGTGTAATCCAGAATTTTAGAAAGGAAAAAATCGCGGGTAATATCAATGGCATACTTATCCTTAACATTTTTGGCTCCATCAACTGGTTCGCCTTCAGACTGCTTGGCCGAAGTTCCGTTACACGATCCCAGTGCAACCATGGTTACCATCAGGATCGGAAAAAAGGCTGCAAGTTTTCTCATAGGTATAATGTTTATCATAGTTTCTTAACAGAAGGGTAGATAGTTCTACCCTATTCTACTACCACTTTCGGCAAAAGTAAAGGCTCCATAACCACAAACCCTCACACACAAACCGCAATTCTTGCAGTTTTCTTTATCAATTTCAGGGGCACTGTTCCAGCTATGCTGCTTAATTGCTCCCGTGGGGCAGTACCTAACCACCGGACATGGGTGGTTTTGAGGGCAACGTGATTCATCAACAACAATAACGCTCATAATGTTCAATCATGTTTACGATGCAAAAATAATATATTTTTATATATAGATATGTTAATTTATGTTGATACTTGACAATCCTCTTAATAGATGTACAGTTTCAATAAAACATACAAGAAGGAACAAATTATTGGATTCAAATTCTTCTTCGTTTTGCTCTTTTGCTGTGTCCGCAAGCCCAATCATTGCAATTCCTATAAAATAAAAAAAGGAGGGTAACCCCTCCTTTACTTTGTCTTATGACGTCTGGCTCCAATATTACCTTCCGCCTCTTAGCTTAACCTCATAGGTTTTGCCATTGACTGTTACGTAAGCTAAGTTGTCGCAGTCGCCATTACCATAATCAATTGTGGCTTGCTTATCGCCAATTGTAATATCAACAATACCCTGAACAATCCACCGGCAAGCGAGCTTAAACATCAAAGCGCTCTTAATTTGATGCGTATAGGTATATCCCCTACGATTCACTCCTGTTGCTGCTCCCTCAAGTGTGTAAACATCATCCCAAACATTGTAAGGGGTGTTATATCCGCTTACCCAAGTACGGGTTCGCTCAACAGTACGAGTGTAGGTTGTTCCATCGGTAAAGGTAATCTTTCCGTTGGTTAGGGTAATCTGGTAGGTATTCTCGGCGGTTTTCCGAATCACCTTGGTCCCTTCAATTTGGTTACCATTAATGGTGAAATTCTTAAAGGTAATGGTACGCTCAAACTCTGCACCATTGTACTGACCACAGGTGCGAATGACTATGATACCATTCTTAACCCTCTCATAACGCGCTTTAGGGTTAACATACTCATTATAGATAATGGTATCAACCCGGCAGTTTCCATCCCACGAGGTTTTGCGGGTACGGGTGCCTGTTTCGGCAAGGCTGGCAAACATCATTTCGGATCCCTTGCTGTCGTCAGTTAAAGTTAGATCATCTACTTCGGTTAACACATCGTCAAAGTAGCTGTCCACATCGGAGTCCTCTGCTGCCTGAGTAATAATCGGATCTTGGTCATCGTCCTTCTGGCACGAGGTGAAACTGATTGCTGCCATCATCATAAGGCTAGCAGCAAAAATTAAACTTGTTCTTTTCATAGCTGTAAATTTAGGTTAGACATAATGATTTTTGAAAAATTACATATTAGTGATTACAATTATTTCGCCATTATAGCTCCATTTTAATCCGAGCGGAATACACACAAGGTTGAGTGCCTCGTCTATGCTGTTTCGTTTAAAATATCCGGAATACAACTTGCTCGAATCTACTTCAAGGAAAATATCTACATCGAACTGACGTTCAAGTTCTTCTATCACATAACCCAAAGGGGTGTTATTAAAGAAAAACTCGTTGTTAGCCCAGGTTGGCTTTGCTGCAAGTTCAGCTGTTTCAGCCATTTTTACATCTAAAACATATCCCATAGTTCTGGCCTCCATTCCTTTTGTAAGCAAAGTTTGAGCTTTACTATTTGTGGCAACAACTTTTACTTTCCCCTCAAAACAGGTGACCTTGACCACATCGCCGCGGCTGTAAATATTGAATACGGTTCCAAGAACAGTTGTCGTTGCAAATGGTGTTAGTACCCTAAAACGATTCCCTTTTGTAACTTCAAATAAAGCTTCGCCCGTCAAGGTCACACTTCTATCAATAAACCAGCGGTTCTTGTTGAATGAAACCCTCGAATCGGCATTCAGTTGAATCCTGCTGCTATCGGGTAGGTAAACCACACCGTGCTCTCCTCTGGCGAGTTGGACAATAACGTTCCCCTTTCTATATAGGTAGATGTACGATGATAGCAATGCTATGGCAAAAATGGAAGCGGCCACTGCAACCCGCGCCAACACGGTTGGTATAGTTCTTACCTTTGCTACGCTAGTCTGCTTACCTCTTTCCAATCTATCAAAGATCGAATCCCAGACTTCGAAACGAGTTTTCCCTTCAGGCATCCTATAGCTTTCGAGAAGCCTTTCTACTCCCTCTGGAAGATTGCCTATGTTTTCGTTACGAAGCATTTGGTTTGTTTTTACTACTAATACAACCCCGTTTAAAAACACCCTACCATTTTTTTCATAAAATTGATATTGACTATCATTATGCCTCACAACACGTTACAACTCAACCTGAAAAATCCCTACAAATTTCTAATCATACACACGTTTGATTTATAGAAATAATTATACTTTTGTGAAACTTTTTATTTAATCATGGAACAGCAAGTTGTTTTTTCGGAGTCAATGGTGGTAAACTTTTGCCAGGCAACAGCCGATGATAACCCTATACATGATCCCAGCTACATGTATGCCCAGAACAAAGGGGTTGTTGTGCCCGGAATGCTACTTTTCTCTACTATAATCAACTTTCTGCATCAACAGACCAGCGAGCTTTACAACTACTACCGTTTAATTTTTGGTAATGTAATTTGTGCTAACGAAAAGGTTGACCTGGGTTTCGCGCCAAACAGGGAACATCCCAACATAAAATACCTTTTTGCCATTAACGGACACGACTCCTTTTCGACCAAGCATGAGCGATCAATTGTAAGTAAATGTGGTAATGCTCCAAGCATTGATGCAAACGGAGTTGACCGAAAACTAAGCTACCAATCCTCGCAGCTGGAAACTTTTAGAAGGCTAACAAATGGGGTTAACCGTTCGCTATCCGATTTCCTATTCACCATTGCCTATGCCAGCGCTGCACTGTTCAAATCAATACGCGAGCCACTAACTGAGGTTGAAGAGGAGATAAATAGGTTGCTGGATAAAACGATAAACCCAGTTCAGGTCTCACCTTTCTACCAAACCCTGGAGATTTACAGAACCCACTTCGATTCAGAACTCGGTAATGAGGGAGTAATTGATTATAATGTTCGGTTTGAACGAGAAAAGCAGAATAAGGTTTACGTGGCTCATGTAGTATGCTCACAGAACAGCAAGGTTCTTTACCACTCCACATATAAGCTGGTGGCCATTCCCGATAAGCTAATCATGAGAATGGTAAAAGGTGTGGATCAAATTATTGCGGAGTTACGCATTTAAAACTTCACATTGAAGTAGAGTGTCGGTGTAATGCTATAGCCATAGATATCATGGTATTCGATGATAGATCGGCCCTGGAGGTAATCTATCATGGGGGTTGCGGTTAGAGCATAGGGACGTCCCAGAATATTTTGGCGGTTATATGCATTGAACACCTTTATCCCGAGTTCGATGTTGCCATGTGAAAAGATTTTAGCCTGATAGCTTAGCCCCAAATCGAGCCTGTGGTATGGGACAAGGCGGCTTGAGTTCTTTTCGTACTCCGGTGAAAGAGTCAGGTTGCTGAGTAGCAGTAGTTCATCCCAAGGCTTAGGTGTGCCGTAAATCCAGGATCCAACCGCTCTCCACTTTCGCCATTTATAGATACACACTGTTTTAAACTCATGCAGATGATCGTCAAGGGCAAAGTACTCATCTCCGCCGTTAAGGTTCGATGACTGGTTGAAGGATTGGCTGAGAGAGTAAGAGATCCAGCTCTCAAGACTTTTCCACGATTTGCGGATTAGCAAATCGAAACCAAACGAACGGCTATCGAAGTAAAAGATTCTGGATTGGTTAACAAACTGGTTTCCTGTTGTGCGTTTTATCACGTTTTGGATGAACGATAAGCCATTGGTCTCTTTTACATACCCCTCGGCATCTATGGTTAGTCCATTGCTATTGTATGCAAATCCAGCAATCAGGTGCTTTGATTTGACCACCGGGTACCGCCCCCCATCGGAAGCTACCCAAAGATAGCGCACACCATTGCCGGTAACATAGATTCTGTTTACAAACTGGTTGTAAAGTCCTGCTGCAAACTTAAGATCAACTTTAGCAGTTGGGCTGATCACCATCTGGAATCGGGGTTCAAAGTAGTAGCTATCCGTTAGGTTATGGTAGTTTAGGCGTCCTCCTATATTCAATGATTTTAAGCCCTTTGTTTTGTATGAAATTTGCATCCAACCGGTGTAAAGCGCTGAGTAAAAATAGTTTTGCCGAATGGTGTCGGTTATATAAGTTGAATTTACAGAGTGCTTATACTTTTCATAAATATCAACATCAACCAGGTTGCTTTGCGCACCTAACTCCAGGGTAATTTCGTTAGTTAGGTTTAGTAGTGCATTCAGGTTAGCCGAGATATCGGAGAGGTTAGTTTTTGTAATGTACTCCCGTGCAATGGTATCAACCACCATCTGAGCAGATCGTCGTTTAAGGGTGCTATCGGCATGGGTAAAATCACTTTTGAAATCGGATAGCCCAAGCGTAAGGTTGTGGTAAAAGCTGCTCCCCCACTGCCGTGCCCAACGTAGGCCTGTTCCCCTATTTCCCCACAGAGCATTTTCCTGCACAAACGGAGAGGTTGATAGGTGAAAATAGCTTAGCTGATCTCGCCCCAGGTAGCCTGTTGCAGAAATTACATCGTTCTCCGAGGGTTTAATACTTATTTTGGCATTGGCATCATAGAATTTATATGACGGATCGTTGGCATTAGAGCCAAAAACCGTAAAGCTCTGCTTCCCTAAGCTGAGGTCAGATGCAGCGCTCTCAAACAGGTTTAAAAACTGTGGGGAGCGATAAAAATCGGTGTAGGACCTCCGGGCCGAGAGGATGAAAGAGGTATGCCTGCTCAGTGGACCTTCTAGAGTAATATCGCCTGCGAGCTGATCGGAACCGATATCGGCACATAAACCATTCTCGTTACCGGTTTTTCCGGTTATCTCTATAACCGAGGAAGCTCTTCCACCCCATCGTGAATCGAATCCGCCACGATACAACCTGACATCCTTAATGGCTTTGCTGTTCAAGCTGGAGAATGCTCCAAACAGATGATCGATATGATAAATGGTGAAGCCATCGTAGGATATCAGGTTTTTGTCGGCAGGAGAGTGGCGAACCAGAAGGCCCGATAGCGATTCGGTAGTACCATCGACCCCCGGAAGCAGCTGGAGGGGGGCCAAGATATCAACTCCTGAAATGCTTGGAATATCAGCTACACTTTTAGTGTTTATAACCATTTCGCCGGGGCTATCGCCTGTGGTTACCATGGGAAATAACTTCTTCACCACTTCCACATCGGGCAGCCTGAAGGCTTTGGGATCGAGCTCAACAATTAAGGGTTTCGCACCTCCCTCTATTCGGGCAACCCGCAGCTGAATGGGTTCAAACCCTAGATAACGAACCTCGATGTTTATCGTATCGCTTTTTACATCGGCAATTGAAAAAAAACCATCGGGGTTGGTCGTGGTCCCGATGCTCTTATCAAGAATCCGAACCGACGCATAGGGTAAGGCTTCGCCTGAAACACGATCCCTGACAATTCCCTGGATAGGTTTGGGTTTTTCCTGTACCAACTCCCTTCGTTTTAGAACGTAAACACCCGCCAGCACAATAAACTCAAAATCGGTATTTGCAAGTATCGTCCTTAAAACTTTCTCAGGTGAATCATTCCTAAACTGGCCTGTAAAACTAATTCCCGCTAAGGCGATGGGATCGAAAGCGAGCTTGATGTTATACTTTGATGAAAGCGATGATAGTATTTCGGTAAGGGGTTGGTTAACGTAGCTCTCTGAAATTTTCGTCTTTTGTCCAAATGCCTGTTGATGGATTTGGAATAGTAAAACCAGCAAAATGGTTATACGGATATGTTTTACCCCCCTCATCGTGCAATCAAAATATTTATATCAGTATTACAACCCGATTGGTTAACTCCCTACCTAAAAGTACATACCGTAGAATCGGAGCTAATCGAATAGGTTAAGCCGGTTGATAGTGAAATGATATCGAGCACTTCGGTTAGCGTGTTCGCCGGAACTGTTCCTGTAAACAAACGCGACTCCGGGTTAAATCCTTCTGCTTTAATAGATATTTTGTAGTAATCAGAAATTTCTTCAAAAACTTGCTGGAGCGATTGTTCAATAAAGTAAAACTCCTTGGTAACCCAAACAGGTTTCGCTATTTGTTTTAAACCTGCACCCACTGAAACCCATTGGTTACCTTTTCTTTCAATTCCTTGCCCCTTGGAGAGGCTAATCGATTCCATTCCTGAAACCTTCAGCTTAACCGAGCCCTCAAAACATTTAACGGTAAAGAGGTTGTTACGCGTTAAAACCGAAAACTCAGTTCCGGTAGCTTCAACTTTTTGACCCCTTGGGTCAGATACAACAAATTTACCTCTACCCTTTACCACCATAAAGTAAGCCTCACCTTCAAGGGTTAAATTTCTGTTCAACCATCCATATAAGTGGGAGTATTGTATCCATGAGCCCTGGTTTAGATAAATCGATGAACTATCGGGGAGCGAAACCTTTATGCTTTGCGCAAGCGGTGCATCAACTCTCACAGCGCCGGTTAATGCCAGATAGCCCGCAACAAGAAGGGTGATGGCAACAGAGGCAGCCATGGCGATAACTAACATTTTGGTCCTTTTGAATGGAACTAATTTTGGGGTAACCGTTTGCTGCTTTTCGATGTTTTTTAGTAGCAAATCCCACGCCTCATCCTTACTCCTACGTGAAGGAGGCACCGACATGCCGTCGAGCCCGCTGTGGCCTGAACTCAAGCCATAACCATTCTCGCTTTTATCCCTTTCGTGGCTCATATCTTGTACCCAAATTTTTTTCTCAGCACAGCCAACGCTTCTGACATACGTTTTTCAATGGCTTTAACACTTAACCCAAGGCGCTGGGCAATCTCTTCATAAGTAAGCCCATCAATCCGGTTCATCAAGAATACCTCTCTGGGTCCATCGGGGATTGAGGCGAGCGCATCTTGTAGCTGACGGTTAAGCTGCTCCATTCTAACCACCTCATCGGCACTATACCCTCCAACTGAAAACTCTGTTTTTTGGGAAACCTGAAAGTTGTATACCACCTTCAAATGCTTGTAATGATTTCTAATGATATTCCCCGCAATGGTGTAAAGCAAGGCTTTCACGGTTTCGTCCTTCACCTTGCCACGCATATCCCATAATTTAAGAAATACTTCCTGAACGATATCGTCTGCTAAGTCCACATCCCCTGTTTTGAAGTAGGCAAAATGCCTGATGCTTTCGTAGTATAGGTCAAAAACACTACGGAACCATTTCAGTTCTTGCGGGGTATAGTTTCCTGCTGGAAGGGTCATAATTACGATGTAGTACTTACAAATGTAACAATTTTGCAAATAAAAAAGGGCTACCCTAAGGGTAACCCGTTATTTTGAGCAGTAGAGCTGCTTACAATTTACGTTTAACTTCCACTTCCTGGAATCCCTCAATAAAGTCGCCCACTTTGATGTCGTTGAAGTTGTTAATGTTTAAACCGCACTCAAAACCGGCTGAAACCTCCTTAACATCATCCTTAAAGCGCTTGAGCGAACCCAGTTCTCCGGTGTAAATTACAATACCGTCGCGGATAAGTCGGATCTTATTATTTCGAACAATTTTCCCTTCACGTACGATACATCCAGCCACTGTACCAACCTTAGATATTTTGAAAGTTTCAAGCACCTCGGCGGATCCGGTAATTTCCTCCTTGATTTCGGGGGCCAACATACCCTCCATGGCATCCTTTATCTCGTTGATGGCATCGTAAATGATGGAGTACAAACGGATATCGATTTCTTCCTTTTCGGCTAACTTACGGGCACCAGCCGAAGGGCGAACCTGGAAACCAATCACAATGGCGTTGGATGCAGCGGCAAGGAGAATATCGGACTCGGAGATTTGCCCCACCGCCTTGTGAATTACATTCACCTGGATTTGTGGTGTTGAAAGCTTAATCAAGCTGTCCGATAGGGCCTCAACCGATCCGTCCACATCACCTTTCACCACCAGGTTTAGCTCACGGAAGTTTCCAATGGCAATGCGCCGACCAATTTCATCGAGGGTGATGTGCTTCTTGGTTTTCATGCTTTGCATGCGAACCAGCTGCTCACGCTTATTTGCTATTTCACGGGCTTCGCGGTCAGAGTCAAGAATGTTGAAGTAATCGCCAGCCTGAGGAGCCCCATTTAACCCGATAACCTGAACAGGTGTTGAAGGGCCGGCTTCTTGTATTCGCTGTCCGCGTTCGTTGAACATGGCCTTTACGTGTCCGTAGTAAATTCCGGCAAGCATGATGTCGCCCTGACGAAGTGTTCCGTTCTGGACTAGTACGGTAGCCACGTACCCCCTACCTTTGTCCAATGCAGACTCAATTACGGTACCCGAAGCGCGTTTATCGGGATTAGCTTTAAGGTCGAGGATTTCTGCCTCAAGTAAAACTTTATCTAGTAACTTTTCAACATTGATACCCTGTTTGGCAGAAATTTCCTGGCACTGGTACTTACCTCCCCAATCCTCAACCAGGTAGTTCATATTTGCCAACTCACCCTTAATTTTTTCAGGGTCTGCTGTGGGCTTATCTATTTTATTAATTGCAAAAACTATGGGTACACCGGCCGCACTGGCATGATTAATTGCTTCAACGGTTTGGGGCATCACGGCGTCATCGGCAGCCACCACAATGATGGCCACATCGGTAAGCTTAGCGCCGCGTGCACGCATGGCAGTAAAAGCCTCGTGACCGGGGGTGTCCAGAAATGTTATCTTTCGACCGCCCTCGAGTTCAACGCTATAGGCTCCAATGTGCTGGGTTATGCCCCCAGCTTCGCCGGCAATAACATTGGTATGCCTGATATAGTCAAGCAATGAGGTTTTACCGTGGTCAACGTGCCCCATAACAGTAACTATGGGCGGTCGAGGTTTAAGCTTTTCGGGCGAATCCGCATCTTCTTCTTTAATTACTTCCTGTAAATCTACACTAACAAATTCTACCTTATACCCAAACTCATCGGCAACCAGGGCCATGGTTTCAGCATCGAGGCGCTGGTTAATGGAAACCATTAAGCCCAAGTTCATGCACACTTCAATCACTTCGGTTACCTGAACATTCATCATGGATGCCAACTCATTGGCTGAAACGAACTCGGCAACCTTGAGTATTTGTTTCTCCTGCTCAAGGCGCTCCATTTCTTCCTGTTGGCGTGCACTGAGCAGTTCCCTTTTCTCACGACGGTACTTTGAACCTTTTGTTTTACCCTTAGCGGTCAACCGGGCTAATGTTTCCTTTATCTGCCGCTGAACTTCCTCCTCGTCAACCTCTTGCTTGATCAGCTTTTTCTTTTTAAGCTTCTTGGCCTGTAAATCGCCTTTCTTGGGTTGCTGAGAGGGTTGCTGATTCTCGCGGGGCTCTGCCTCGCCGATGGTTACCCGGCCATCCTTTTTTATGCGCTTGCGTTTTTTCTTTTTACCGGCTTTGTCGAAGTCTGATGATGACGCTACGGGTTTTTTCTTTACCTCAAACTGGCTCAAGTCAATTTTACCTTTGATTGTTGGGCCGGTGAGGCGTTCTACTTCGGCACGGTAAACCTCCTCCGTTTCGGGTGTTTTCGCTTCAACCCCCTCGGTTTGAACTTCAGCTTTTATAGCGCTCAGCGTTTCGGGTTGTGGTGTTACAACATCACTTGCTTGGATCTCATCTTTCGGGGTTTGGGGCTCAATGGGTTTATCCTTCTTCTTAAGGGGCTTCTTTAGGCTGTCAATATCAATTTTTCCTAATACTTTTGGCTCCTTCACCTTAACAGATGGTTTAATAACCTCTTCTTCGGGCTCAGCTGCGGATGGTTGTTGTGCCGTCACCTCTTTAGGGGTGGTTGCCTCTGATTTTTCTTTGTCAGATTTAACTTCAGGTGCTTTCGGTTTAGAGGAGAGGGCGTCAAGATCAATCTTACCCTTAACTTTCAGATCGATTTTGGGCTTTTCAACTTCTACAACTGGCTTACTGGGCTCAATGGTTGTGGTCTTGATGATAACTTCGTCGTAGGAAGGCTCATCGGCCGAGTCGTCCTCGTGCTTCTCAATATCATCAATTGATATTGTTTGCTTTTTATCCCTCAGGGCCTTGAGGTTTTCCTTTTGCTGCTCTGTTTTCTTTTTGAGATCGAGCTCTACCCCGAACTCTTTTTCCAAAACTGCAACAACGTTTTGCTCAACCTTGGCATTGGGATCGTTGCTGACGTCGTACCCTTTTTTATGAAGGAACTCCACCAACGTTCCCACGCCCACATTGAACTCCTTGGCCAACTTGCTGAGCCTTATCATTTTATCGCTAGTCATAAAGGCTTCTTCCCCTGTTATGTTAATTTTTTCAATGCAAAACTAAGCTAAAGGCTTAATTATTCAAACTCGGCTTTCAAAATTCTGATTACCTCTTTAACTGTTTCTTCTTCAAGGTCGGTTCTTTTCACCAGTTCCTTGAACGGAATTTCAAGAACACTCTTTGCAGTGTCGCAGCCAATGCCCTTGAGTGTATCGATAATCCAGCTTTCAATTTCATCGCTGAATTCATCCAAACTCACGTCCTCTTCATCTTCGGCCTCGGTCTCGCGGTAAACGTCAATTTCGTAACCGGTAAGCTGGCTGGCCAGCTTAATGTTGTAGCCGCCCTTTCCAATAGCCAGCGATACCTCTGAGGGTTTCAGGTAAACCTCGGCACGTTTGTTCTGCTCATCAAGCTTAATCGAGGTTATCTTTGCTGGGCTTAACGCGCGCTGAATAAAGAGTTGAGTATTATTCGTGTAGTTAATCACATCGATACTTTCGTTCCTTAGCTCCCTCACAATGCCATGAATACGGCTTCCCTTCATCCCAACGCAAGCACCAACCGGGTCAACACGTTCGTCGTACGATTCTACTGCCACCTTAGCCCTTTCGCCGGGTATTCGCACAATCTTCTTGATGGTTATGAGACCATCAAAAATTTCCGGCACCTCCAGTTCAAACAAACGTTCCAGGAAGGCATTAGCAGTTCTGGACAGTATGATCTGCGGGGTGTTGTTCTTCATCTCCACCTTATACACCACGGCACGAATGGTATCGCCTTTGCGGTAAAAATCGGTGGGAATTTGCTCAGTCTTAGGCAGAATGAGCTCGTTTCCTTCATCGTCAAGTACCAGTATCTCCTTCTTCCAAACCTGATAAACCTCGCCGGTAATAATTTCCCCGATTCTATCCTTATACTTAGTGTAAAGGTTATTGCGCTCGAGCTCCATGATACGGGAGGTTAAATTTTGCCTCAACGCCAAAATTGCACGGCGACCAAACTCCGAAAGCTGAACCTCCGATGTTACCTCCTCGCCAACCTCGTAATCCTCATCAATCTTACGTGCATCGGAAAGGGATATCTGCCGGTTGGGGTCTTCCACCTCACCATCTTCAACCACCTCGCGGTTTCGGTAGATAACAAAGTCGCCCTTATCAATATTGATGATGATGTCGAAATTGTCGTCGGAGCCATACAGCTTTATGAGCATGCTACGGAAAACATCTTCCAGCACACTTATCATTGTTGGTCTGTCAATGTTTTTGAGTTCCTTAAACTCCAGAAACGACTCAATAAGATTCAGGTTTTCCATGTCTTTGTATATTTTTCCTTTTACTACTCTTCTTATCTAAACTTAATTACTGCCTTGGCGGTTTTAACATTGGTGTAAAGCAGCTCTACCTTTTGGGTTACTGGTTGTGGTTTTTTCTTGCCTTCAACCGCTACTTTTCGGGTAACTGTCAGCATAAAACCGTTCTCGCCTGCGCTTAGAAGGGTTCCGGTAAGTTTTTCACCTGACCTAAGCACCACTTCCAATTCCTTGCCCCGATACTTTTGATACTGACGTGGTAATTTCAAGGGTTGACCAAGCCCGGCAGAGGTAACTTCAAGTTCAAAGTCTTCTTTGTCCCTGTCAAACGCAGATTCAATTGCCCGACTGATGCTAACACATGAATCAATGGATACCCCATTGTCGCCGTCGAGGGTAACCACTACCCGGTTATCAGGAGTAATCGAAATCTCAACCAGGAAAAGGTTCTCCTTTTCCAGCATGGGTTCAATAACTCGTTTAAGCTCGTTCTGATTAATCATCTCTACAAGGTAATTCTAATAAAACAGGGGACAAAGTCCCCTGCCACACACAGCAAAAACTTTTGCAAATATACGATGTTTTCGTCAAAAAGCAAATTATTTGTTTGAAAACCAAATCGATTTAATGGCAGCGCATACAAAAAGCTTTTTTTCAATTGCATAATATCGAAAAAATAGTGTACTTAGAGCCTAAAATATTCAGCGTTGGTTATCGCAGTCAACACAAGACTCCTTTTAAAGAATAAGCTTGAGGGGATTGGATGGTTTACCTATGAAACTCTCATACGCATTTGCACCAAACACCCTGAGCACCAGTTTATATTTATTTTTGACCGGCCTTTTAGTCAGGAATTCATTTTCAATAGTAATATCCACCCTGTGGTTCTGGGCCCACCGGCCAGGCATCCATTTCTCTGGTACTACTGGTTCGAACATCAAATACCAAGGGCGTTGAAAAGGTATAAGGCTGATGTTTTTGTATCGCCCGATGGGTATATCTCACTTAGCACAAGTGTGCCGCAGCTTTCGGTAATCCATGACATCAACTTTTACCACAATCCCCAAGGGCTGCCCTTTTTTACATCAAAATACCTAAACTACTTTTTTCCGCGTTTTGCCCACAAGGCGAATAGGATAGTAACCGTAAGCCACTTTTCAAAGCAGGACATCGTAGCCAATTTTGGTGTTATGCCGGAAAAGATAGATGTTGCCCATAACGGGGCGAGCGACAGCTATAAACCATTAAGTTTTGAAGAAGTGCAGAGCATACGCAGGAGGATTTCTGAGGGCAACCCCTATTTCATATTCGTTGGTGCTTTTAACCCGAGGAAAAATGTAGCTCGACTCATCCATGCCTTTGACCATTTCAAGGCTTCAACCTCATCGGAAATTAAGCTTGTTCTTGTTGGTGAACCGATGTTTAAGACCTCCGACATTGAGCAAGCATTGAAAAAAAGCCCAAACAGAAACGACATCATCCTTCTTGGCCGCAAAGGAATTGATGAGCTACCCCAAATAGTTGGTGCTGCCTTGGCCATGGTTTACCCATCAACATTTGAAGGCTTTGGCATTCCGCTCCTAGAGGCCATGAATTGCGGTATTCCCATTGCGGCGGCAAATACCACCGCCATACCCGAAGTTGCCGGCGATGCGGCCATCTACTTCGACCCCTTTTCCACCGAAGAGATTGCCAATGCAATGGCTGTGCTAAGCACCGATGACCTGCTGCGACAAAGGTTGAGCAATAACGCCCATGAACAGCAAAAAAGGTTCAGCTGGGACAGTACTGCAAATACCCTTTTCAGTAGCATAGAGAAATGTATCGGCTAAAATGCTGTTGCCCTTTTACCATATAAACCTGGTTGAAGCAGGTTGCGACGAGGCCGGGCGAGGATGCCTGGCAGGACCCGTGTTTGCGGCTGCAGTAATTCTTCCACCCGACTTTACCCATCCCCATATCACCGATTCAAAACAGCTTAGCCATAAGCAACGGGAGTCGCTCAGGAGAGTCATCGAACATTATGCAATCGATTGGGCTGTAGAAAGTGTTGGGAACGAGGAAATTGACTGTATAAACATTCTGAACGCATCAATCAAAGCCATGCATCTGGCTATAGGTAAGCTTAAAAGAGTCACCCCCCAACATTTGCTCATCGACGGAAACCGGTTTAAACCCTACCCCGGTATACCGCATACCTGTATAGTTAAAGGAGATTCTAAGTACCTTTCGATAGCTGCGGCGTCTATCCTTGCCAAAACTTACCGCGACGAGTGTATGGTTGAGCTGAATGAGAAATACCCGCAGTACGAATGGAACATTAACAAAGGCTACCCTACCCAAAGACACAGACAACAAATTGCGCAATACGGTATATCGCCCTTTCATAGGAAAAGCTTCAAACTTTTATAATGCCAATTAACCATTATCTTTATGGTGAAATTAAACCTAGCAATCCTTCACATGTCGAAATAAACAAACTCAAAAACAGAAAGTATATGAAAAAACGTTTCCTGTCGCTCCTTTTGGGAGTCCTGTTTGTGTTCAGCACATCGCTGCGCGCCGACGAAGGCATGTGGCTTCTGCCCCTGTTGCAGAAGTACAACATTGATGTGATGCAGCAAAAAGGCTTTAAGCTCACAGCCGATGATATCTATAATATTAATCAGGCCAGCCTGAAGGATGCCGTTATCATCTTTGGGCGCGGATGTACCGGCGAGGTGGTTTCGGATCAGGGGCTAATCCTAACCAACCATCACTGTGGGTATGGAGCCATCCAGCAGCACAGCACACCTGAACACGACTACCTTACCGACGGGTTCTGGGCAAAATCGTTCGAGGAAGAAATTCCCACTCCAGGGTTAACCGCAACATTTCTGGTACGAATGGAAGATGTTACTGATCAGATAACCGCCGTTTTCAAGCCCGAAATGACTGAAGCAGAACGCGATAAAGCAGCTATGGACGCTGGCAGAAAAATTGCAAAGAACGCCACCGACGGCACACACTATACTGCAAGCGTTCGTAGCTTCTTTGGAGGCAACCAGTACTTCCTGCTTGTTTACGAGGTGTTTAATGATGTAAGATTGGTTGGAGCTCCACCATCATCCATTGGTAAATTTGGACACGACACCGATAACTGGATGTGGCCCCGCCATACTGGCGACTTCTCCGTTTTCCGCATCTATGCCAGTAAGGATAACAAACCTGCCGATTACTCACCCCAGAACGTTCCCTACAAACCCAAGCATTTCCTGCCCATTTCGCTGAAGGGGGTTAAAAATGGCGATTTTACCATGATTATTGGTAATCCGGGAAGAACCCAGCGCTACATGACCTCATTTGAAGTTGAGGAGCGAATGAAAATCATTAACGCAAGCATGATTTATGTTAGAGGTGTTAAGCAGGATATCTGGTTGAAAGATATGCAAGCCGATAAGGCTGTTAACATCAAGTATGCCTCCAAGTACGCCGGCTCGAGCAACTACTGGAAGAACTCCATTGGTATGAATAAAGCCCTAAAGCGGCTAAAGGTTTACGATTTTAAGAAACAGCAGGAGGAAGAATTCACCAAATGGGTGCTGGCAAACCCTGCGCGAAAGGAAAAGTATGGTGAGGCACTTGCACTAATCAGCGAAGGCGTGGCCGGACGAAACGAGTACCTGCATGCCACCCAGTACATCAACGAGGCACTCTTCAGCGGTTCAGAGATAATAGGATTTGCTACCGCAACCCGCCAGCTGGCTGATGCATTAAAAAATAACAAAGCAGACGACGTTAACCGTATAACCTCAATGCTAAAATCCCGCTCAACAAGCTTCTACAAAAACTACAACATGCCCACCGATCAGAAATCGGCTAAAGCCATGTTCCGCCTCTTCATGGAGAATGTACCCCAGAAACACCAACCAGATGTTTTCAACACCATCCGAACCAAGTACAAAGGCAACTCCGATAAGTTTATCGACGAAATGTTTGCCAAAACATTTTTCACCAATCCCGATAAATTCAACACCTTCCTGGAAAAACCCTCGCTAAAAATGTTAGAAAAAGATCCTGTTTACTTAGCAGCAATGTCCATACTTACTAAAGCCGAAGAAATTGGGAAAGCCATGGCTCCCTTTAACGAAAAGCTTCAGCGTGGGCAACGTTTATACATTGCTGGCGTTTTGGAAATGAACGAGGGTAAACCTTTGTATCCCGATGCAAACTCAACCATGCGGTTAACCTATGGCGAGGTAAAAGATTACTTCCCAATGGATGCCGTACACTACAACTACATCACCACCCTTGATGGCGTGATGGAAAAGGAAGACCCTGACAACTGGGAGTTTATTGTGCCCGATAAGCTGAAAGAGCTATACAACTCTAAGGACTACGGCCGCTACGGCGAAAATGGCCGCATGCCCGTAGCATTCATCTCCACTAACGATATTACCGGTGGAAACTCGGGCAGCCCGGTAATGAACAACAATGGGGAACTAATCGGTATCGCTTTCGATGGCAACTGGGAAGCCATGAGCGGCGATATTGTATTCGAAAAGAATTTGCAGCGTACCATATCGGTTGATATCCGCTATGTTCTGTTTGTCATAGATAAGTATGCAGGGGCTATAAGACTTATTGATGAAATGAAAATCATCGATTAAATAAGCTTACAACGAAATTGATACAATACCGGGTTTAACGCCCGGTTTTGTTTTATCTGCCCAAATACGGTTTTTATCTTTTTTTCTGTTTTTTTTGTCATATAAAACAAGATACTTCGTCAAAATATTATACCTTTATTGGAAAAAATAGCGAAATTTTGCGTTACACAAATGAGTGAAACCAAAACCGCATTCAATACCCTAAACGAAGTGGAAAAACGCGAAGTGTTAATAAACCATTACGGTCCTCTCTCCTACGAAGAGATAGGCTTTCTGCTTAACAAGATGACATCCATTTTGGAGCGATACAACTACGGAATCACCATTCGGAAAAAGGTGTACGCTGCAATGGTTGAAAGTCTCGAAAACATCTACAAACATCAGGATATCATAAAGGAAAACAACAACTACCAACCCAAGTTTGTGTTGACGCTGGAAGGCAACCAGATAGATATTACTTGTTCGAATTCTATGCTTAAAGGGAAGATTAATCCTCTCAAGGAAAGGCTAAACAAGGTTAATCAACTCGACAAGGCTGGCCTAAAAGAATTCTATAAAGAGGTTATACTGAGCGGCAACGTAAGCCAGAAAGGAGGTGCAGGGCTTGGCATTATAAATATCGCCAAGGTAACCGAGAATAAACTTACTTATACTTTTGACGATATCGATGACCATTTCACCTACTTTACTTTGACAATTAAAGTTTCGCTTCAACCCCAACAAAACTAGCATTTATGGAGCCGTTATACATAGAACCCAGCGAATTTACCCCAAGGGTGTTTTTTGATCCCGATAACTCAGTATTTGAGATTTCAGGGTTCTCCAGGCCTGAAAACACCGTTGGATTCTATAAACCACTTCTAAAATGGCTTGAGGATTACGAAGACAATGTGCTTTCAAAAAATACGAGCTTTAATAAAAGCAACCTCATTGTGAACCTTAAGCTTACCTATTTTAATTCCGCATCCTCAAAGTTTTTGCTCGATATTCTCATGGTTTTCATGAAGTTTCACTCAAAAGGCAATTCTGTTGAAGTCAACTGGTACTACGACGAAGACGACGACGAAATTTTTGAATCGGGCGAAGAGATATCGGAAATGGTCAACTTTCCGTTCAACTTTATTCCTATCACTCCAAATACATAAGAAAGTGTATTTTTATGACTTCATTAGTTTTAGAGCAAAGTAATACAACCCCTCAAGTAAACTTCAACCCAGAAGAGGGTGTTCTCTCCCTCTCTGGCTACTCTCGTCCAGAGAATGTCAGAGACTTTTACACCCCAATTATAAGCTGGCTTGAAGATTTCAAAAAGGAAATTACCGAAAAGATTTCTCTAGGTAAACCCATTAATCCAATGGAGTTCCAGTTTAAGCTTATCTATTTCAACTCCTCATCGGCAAAATTCCTTTACGATATCGTGATACTGCTCAACGAGATTCAAAAATACAATGTTCCTCTATCAATAAACTGGTACTACGACAAAGAAGATTCTGAGCTTCGCGAGGCAGGAGAGGAACTATCCGAACTTTCGCAGGTTAAGTTCAACTTTATATCCCAGTGATTCCGTCACCTTTTCTTACTTGACTTTAGTGTATGCCCGACACTGAAAATATAACTACATTTGATGATATGAAAAAACCATTAACCCTATGCTAGAACTGAGACTCAACGTTAAACATGCAAATCCGGAGATTTACAGAATAGTTAGGGTTGATGACCATTTAAATCTTCAACTTATTCACGAGGTAATTCAGGCTTCGTTTTGCTGGAGCAACATCCACTCCCATTTTTTCAGAACATTGGAGCAGGGTATCATTAAAAATGAAGAAGATGTAAGCATTATTGAGGCATTAGAAAAATGGGGTAAAATTACTTACGTGTACGACCTTGCCGACACATGGACAATAGATGTAACATTAGAAAATAAAAGTTCCGATCCCTACAAAGGGAAGCCGGTTTGCCTGAAGGGTCAAGGGAAATCGCCACCTGAAGATTCGGGTGGAATTATAAACTACTGCGAGGTAATTGAGCTCTACTCCCATCACCAGGCTGGAAAACGTAAGTATCCGCTTATAGCGGAGTGGCTGGGAGAGGATTTTAACCCATTTGATTTCGATTGTGATCTGGTAAACGAAAATCTGAAAAATTTGGTGCTGTGAAACAATGATTTTTAGAGGCGACCCTTTAGTTTACGAAACTCTGAACAACCTTAAGATTCCGTTTGAGTACCATGAGCATCCCGAGGCTCCAACCGTTGAAGTAGCATCTAAATACTGGGAGGGTATCAACTCGTCGCACTGCAAGAACCTGTTCTTTCGGAACCATAAAGGGAATAAACACTACCTGGTTATCCTGGAGCATCGTAAGATGCTTGATATCCACCAACTCGAAAAGCTGCTCAAGCAAGGAAAGCTATCATTTGCATCGCCTGAGCGAATGGAGCGCTACCTTGGTTTAAAACCCGGGTCGGTATCGCCTTTTGGTCTGCTTCACGACACCGAACATCATGTTCATCTTTTTATCGACAGCGAGCTCAGGAATACCCAGCGGCTTAGCTTTCACCCCAACCTGAATACCGCTTCGCTGGTAATCAGCACACCCGACTTTTTCAGGTATCTCCATTGGGTGGGGAATAGCTACGAATTTATTGAGTACGTTGTGAAATAGTTTAAAGAATTAGCCACCCCAGGGGGTGGCTAATCGTTGAAATAGCTATAACCAATTATCCACATTTCGAGTGTCCGCAGTTTTTGCAAGTTAAGCAACCTTCCTGGTACACCAGTGATTCTGAACCACAATCAGGGCACTTCTTTCCAGGTTTTGCCTTGGTACCATCGGGAATATACCTCCGTAACGAACGTTCTACCCCCGCTATCCATGAGTTTATGCTCTCATTGTCCAACCGTAACGACGATACCAGGTTAACCACATCGGGAATGGGCATTCCATTGCGCAGCACGCCGGAAATCAACTTAGCATAGTTCCAGTACTCCTTGTTAAACATGTGCGATAGGCCCCCCATGGTGTTGGTGTAACCATACTTATCCACGTACTGGAAATCGTAGCGGCTGCCATTCTCATCCTTTATTTTGATTATGCGACCCTTGGTTACTGTTTTTGGAATGGGAAGTACATCGTCCTCAGTGCGACCGGTAAAGATCTCGTAGGGGCGACCTTCGTAAAGCCCAACAAACGCAACCCAATCTTCGTGGTTATTCTTAAAGCGGATAACATCGCATTCCAAAACCGGCGGACGTTTATTGGGAAATACCGAAGTTCCGGGTTGCTCCTTCTCTTTCTTATTGGTAACCAACACTCCCTCACGAGAACCCTCGCGGTAAACAGTGCATCCCTTACATCCGCTTTCCCATGCGGTTTGATATACCTTGGCAACCATCTCCTCGGTAATATCTTCGGGCAGGTTCACCGTAACGCTAATGGAATGGTCAACCCATTTTTGAATCATTCCCTGCATACGAACTTTGCTAACCCAGTCCACATCGTTCGATGTTGCACCATAATAGGGCGACTGCTTTACCAGCTCAAGGAGCTGCTCATCGTTATAACTTTCCACCTCCTGTGGGTTGTAGCCATTCACCTCCATCCATACTAAAAATTTGTGATGGAAAACGTTATACTCCTCCCACGAATCGCCCACCTTATCGACAAAGGTAACCTTAACATTCTTATCGTTCGGATTAACTTTACGCCTACGCTTATAGTAAGGCATGAATACAGGTTCGATGCCTGAAGTGGTTTGTGTCATCAGGCTGGTGGTGCCCGTTGGTGCAATGGTCAGAAGAGCAATATTTCTCCGTCCGTAAGTGGTCATCTCCTTGTAAAGCTCCTCATCCTCGGCCTTGATGCGGTTGATAAAGGGATTATCCTTTTCGCGCTGGGCATTGTAAATGGGGAAAGCACCACGTTCTTTGGCCACATGTACCGATGAACGGTATGCCTCAATGGCTAAGGTTTTGTGAACTTCTACGGCAAAGTCGGTGGCATTGTCCGATCCGTAGCGTAAGTTAAGCGCGGCAAGCATATCACCCTCGGCAGTGATACCTATACCGGTTCTTCGCCCTTCAATGGTTTTCCGACGAATCTTTAGCCAAAGGTTACGCTCAACCGATTTGATTTCGTCATCTTCGGGGTCATTGGCAATCTTTTCAAGGATGGCATCAATCTTTTCAAGTTCTAAATCAATAATATCATCCATGATACGCTGGGCTGCGTGTACATGCTTTTTGAAAAGCTCAAAGTTAAAACGGGCATTGGAAGTGAACGGGTTTTCTACATAGCTGTAAAGGTTTAGCGCCAGTAAACGGCAGCTGTCGTAAGGACAAAGGGGTATCTCACCACAGGGATTGGTGGAAACGGTTCGATATCCTAAATCGGCATAGCAGTCCGGAACTGACTCCCTGATGATGGTATCCCAAAAGAGGATGCCGGGTTCGGCAGATTTCCATGCGTTATGGACGATCTTTTTCCACAGCTCTGCTGCGTTGATTTCCTGGCGGAACCTGGGGTTTGGTGAATCAACCGGGTACTGCTGAACATATGGTTTCCCCTCTATGGCTGCCCGCATGAACTCATCGTCAATCTTAACGGAAACATTCGCTCCGGTAATTTTACCTGCTTCCATTTTTGCATCGATGAACTTTTCGGAGTCGGGATGCTTAATGGAAATGCTGAGCATAAGTGCACCCCGACGGCCATCCTGAGCCACCTCGCGGGTAGAGTTGGAGTAACGTTCCATGAATGGAACCACCCCGGTTGAGGTTAGCGCGCTGTTGAGCACCGGGCTTCCCTTGGGGCGAATATGCGAAAGGTCATGCCCTACCCCTCCCCGGCGCTTCATGAGCTGCACCTGCTCCTCATCGACCTTCATAATACCGCCGTAGGAGTCGGCATTGTTATTCCCAATCACAAAACAGTTCGAAAGCGATGCTATCTGGTACTTGTTGCCAATGCCGGTCATCGGGCCACCCTGCGGAACGATGTACCGAAAATCCTCCAAAAGATGATAAATTTCCTCCTCGCTCATGGGGTTTGGGTACTTCCGTTCAATTCGCGCCAGCTCGCGGGCAAGCCGCCAGTGCATATCGTCGGGGGTAAGCTCGTAGATAGTGCCAAAGGAATCCTTTAGGGCATACTTGCTAACCCATACCTTCGCCGCCATTTCATCACCCTTAAAGTACTTAACGCTTGCCGCGTAGGCCTCATCAAAGGTGTAGGTTTTAACCTGCTGTTTTGTCTTCTGCTCCATCAGGGTATTATCTTTACTCATGGTTATATGTGTGTTTTAATTTTTGAAGTCAAACCCTTCGTCTCACGATGCTGACCGTGAGCCATTTGTATAATTTTCGTTTTGAAAAATGTAATTACGAATTTATTGAAAGGGTTGCTCCCGAGCCAAAAAAAAACGGTTGTAAATATTAACAACAGTTTATAGTTATTAACAACATAACCACTTGTAAATCTTGAAATTACCAGGGTTTCTGAAACAGAGGCAGTTGGGTTAAAAGTCCTGGAAAAAATGGATAAAAAAAGAGGGCGAAGCAAGCTTCGCCCTCAAATTACCTGGCAAAATATTAGTTGAAGATGTAGCGGATGCCAAATTGTGCCGACCAAACATCGCTTATGTTAGCAGAGTGACTGAAGGTTTCGGTTAGCTTAACAATGGTTCCATCGGTTTTTACACCCAGGGTGTTTAAACGGTAGGTTGCTGGATTTGCCGAACCGCTTTGAACGCGTATTGGGCGGTTGCTATTGATAACCCAACCCACACCCCAATCGCTGTTGATAAGGTTGGTAACATTGATGATGTTCATGGTGAACTGGAGAACATTACGCTTGCCTCCGGTGTAAATATAGAACTCCTGAGTAATATTCAGGTCGGCACTCCAAATCCATGGGAAAATAACACCATTGCGTTCAGCAAATTTACCACGGTTAGCGTTCAGATACTTGTCCTGCTTGATATACAGTTCCCAATCAGCTGCTTGCTCTGCTGCAGTATAGGTGGGAGCTGGGCCTGCCCCATCGGGGTCGTAGCTTACAAAATTCATCTCCGACATGTTCTTGTGGATATAAAGCAGGTCGTTGGTATTACCATCGCCATTCAAATCGTTGGAGTAGTAGTAGCTGGTTCTACCTTGGTTGCGGCCTTCGAGGAATAAACCAATCTGGGTTGATCCAAATTTCTTGTACTCGAGTTTATAGGAAGCTGCAAAAATGAAACGGTGACGCTGGTCGTTGCTGGAATAAGATAGGTAGGCATTGTTAGGATCCCAGTAAATGAGATTATTGTTATACGAACCTGCAGCAATTGAACCCGGGTCAACCGTATTCTTTGATACACCAAAGTTATAGGCAGCCTTTACAAAGAACCCATTAGCAAATGGTTTTTCGAGGCTAGCCGCTAGTGAGTATCCATAGCCATTGTTTGAATTATCAAGGGTTATAGCGTTAACCACGTTACTATTTATACGTGTGCTAGTGTAACGTGGACGCTCAATAACACCACCGGGGCGATATACAACATTGTTAGAGAGTGGAAGGTTTGCATTAAAGTAACCAATACCATTAACCTCCTGGTTGTAAATGAACTCCAGAGTACTTAAAAATCCAAAGGGAAGCTTAATGTCCGTTGCGATATTGCTACGCCAAGTCTGAGGGAACTTGAAATCAGGATCAGTTATAGCCAACTCATATGTAGAAGGTAGTGTTGGGGTTGCTGGGATGTAGTGTGCGGGGTCTGGATTAAAGGGATAAGCAGTAGTATTATCGGTTTGGATAAATCCGGTTAGTACACCATTGTTTCCAATCTGGTTCGAAATCCAAACGAATGCGGGACGGCCTGTGAATAATCCGGTACCTCCACGGAGTTGAATTTTGCGATCTCCTGTAACATCATAGTTAAAACCTAACCTTGGAGAATAAAGGAGCTTAGGATCGGGTAGCTTATCGGTGTTTATCTTATAGGGCTGACCCTTTCTATCGATAAAGGTTTGACCGGCAACAGTTTCATTTTTAAATCCTGTGTTGTCAAAAATAGGTACGTCAACACGAATACCTGCCGTTACTTTTAAACCTTTAAGCGGTGTAAACTGATCCTGAATGTATGCACCAGCATAGGTTACACGGGTTGGTTGAACGGGTTCTGCACCACCGGGAAGCGCGGAGTACCTGAGCTGGAAACGGCGGAGGGCAACCGGGCTTACGGTCCGGTTGGGGTCAGCTAGGTAGCCATTAGCATCGGTGTACCAGTCGGCAAGGCTACTGTAAACATAAACACTCTGTGATCCCGGGAAAAACACATTTCGGAAGGAAAAACGCTCAAGGTTGAACCCAGCGGTTACCGTATGGTTCCCTGCAAAGTATGTTAGGTTATTTTGCAACTGGTAAGTCTTATAACTTAGCTGATTGTTTGGAGTAAATGGTTCAAAACCAAAAGTAATATAGGTAGTAGAAGCATTCTGTATTTCAACCAATGGGAAGAAATCACCTCTAGAACCCCTGTCTTCATTCTGATAGGTATAACCTAGAATCAGGTTATTTGAAAAACGTCCAAATGTTGAGTTCAACTCACCAATTACGGAATGGATAATTTCCTTCTGGATGTAGTTAGAATTCTGATAGTTGAGTGCCTGAGTGTTGGTTCGGCGATTTCCAAAACCAAGTGAAGAGCTGTTGCTGCAGAGCACATCGGTTTGAGAATCGAGCCAGTTGTAACGAATGCTAAACTTGTGGTTATTGCTAATGTTATAGTCCATCTTAACCAGGAACTTGTTTCCTCTCATTTCATTATTATAACCCTGGTAGGGACCTGTTTCATAGTTGAATTTGTCCTTCAGGAAGGAGCTTAGGTTGTCCAAGTCGCTTTTTAGTACACGGGTGATGTTACCACCAACCGTTTCGCCACCCAGATTGGCTCTGTAAGAGGTAGCGGGACGAACATCTGATTCAAATTCGCCGTTCACAAAGAAGAAAAGCTTATTCTTAATAATGGGACCGCCCAAACGGAACCCGTACTGCGCTACGTTAAAATCCTGAGAGGTTACATCAACACCATGCGCCTTATCGCCAATCCAACTCTGGTTGCGTACGGTATAGAACGCCGAACCCGCAAAGTCGTTTGTACCACTCTTGGTAACAGCATTAACACCTGCTCCAACGAAACCAGCCTGACGAACATCGAAGGGGGCTATGGATACCTGAATCTCTTCAATAGCATCGAGCGATATAGGAGCTGTACCTGTCCTACCTCCGGGTTGGTCAGCTAAACCGAAGCTATTATTGAAAATTGAGCCGTCGATGGTTATATTATTTAATCTGGCATCCTGACCCACAAACGAGCGACCACTGGCTTGTGGTGTTAGCTTGGTAAAGTCATTAATTGATCTGTTAATCGTTGGCAAAGCCGTCATGTATTCTCTTGTTATACTGGTTGCTGCACCAGTTCTATCTGAACTGAAAACGTTGCTTCGCACTCCTGTTACAACAACTTCCTGAATTTCCACTTGAGCTTCAGAAAGTTGGGCATCGAGGTTAAATGTTGTACCCAGGTTCAGATAAACATCATCATATACAGCATCTTTGTAACCCACAAAGCTGATGGTTACCTTATAAGGCCCACCTACCCTCATTGAAGGCATAAAATAAACACCATTTGTACCGGTGGTGGTTCCATAAGTAGTACCAGAGGGTACATGGACTGCTACGATGGTAGCACCGGGTAGGGTACCACCATTCTGATCGGTAACCTTACCGCTCATATTGGCCGTGGTAACACCCTGACCACTAGCTAACAGCGACACAAGAATAATGCCGGTAGTTAGCAGCAAGTTGCGTAGTTGTTTTAGCATAAGCTTTGAGTTTAATAGTTAATGGTTAGTTGATTTACTGATTTAAGTTTTCAAAATTAAGTCTATTTATTAACAATATTTAAGATGGTGTATTAACAAAATGTTAAACCATCGCAATCGTTTGTATGCTGATTTTTCTAAAGTTCCCCCATAATTTTATCGATGATTTTTTGGGTTGCTCCAAGGCCAGAATTTACAATTTTTTTTGCTTCGCCACATGAGCTCATATATTCTTTTTCATCGGTTAGCAATCTATTTAGTAAATTCGCTAACTCCCCTTGCGATTTTATAGAAAATCCTGCTTTTTGCGCTACTAAATCTTTGGCTTCCTGGAATTTTTGATAGTTAGGCCCAAATATTACGGGAATGCCGTAAGCTGCCGCCTCCAGCGTGTTATGGATTCCAACGCCAAAACCACCCCCAACATATGCAATATGCCCGTATCTGTAAATGGATGCAAGCAAACCAATCGTGTCAACAATCATCACCTGAGCGTTAGAAACATCACCCGCTGAGGCCTTGGTGAATCTCACAGCCTGTACCGGGGACTTTTGGATGATCGATTGGATATGGCTCTCATCAACCTCGTGCGGCACAATTAAAAACTTTACATCCGGGAACCTATGGGTTAAAGGTAGAATGATATCCTCGTCCTTGGGCCAGGTACTCCCGGCGACAAAAACTTTACGGGAACCAACAAACTCCTGGATGAGTGGTACTTCTCTTGCTTCGGCTGCTATCCGAGCCACCCGGTCGAAACGGGTATCGCCGGTAACCAATACGTTGGTTAGTCCGATACTTTCGAGTAGTTCTTTAGATTTTGTGTTCTGTACAAAGAAACAGGTGAAGTTTTGTAGGAACTTCCGGTACCATTCTCCGTAGGTTTTGAAAAATACTTGATCGGGACGGAAGTTTGCAGAAACCAGGTAGGTGGGAATTTTATTCATTTTAAGGTGACTGAGGAAGTGATACCAAAACTCGTACTTAATAAAAATAGCCATAAAGGGTTTTACCAATGCCAGGAATTGCTGCGCATTAGCCTTTGTATCCAATGGAAGATAGAAGATGTAATCGGCCCCTGAATAGTTTTTTCGGACCTCGTAACCCGAAGGAGAGAAAAAGGTAAGTAGGATTTTAACCTCGGGCATCCTCTGTTTAAACGCTTCGATAAGTGGACGACCTTGCTCAAACTCTCCCAGCGAAGAGCAGTGAAACCAGACAATTTTTGAAGAGGGGTCGATTTGCGATTTCAGCCTTGACCAATAATTCTTTCGCCCCTCAATCCAGAGCTTAGCCTTGCGGTTAAAGGTTGATGCCAAAAGAACGAGCACGAAGTAAATCTTGATTGATAGATTGTAAAGAAACACCATATACTATCCTTTAGAAATATGTCGAAATATACGATAAATCCATTAAAATGAAAAAGCCGGCTTTAGCCGGCTATACGCTTATAGTTCAACACCTTCGTCGGGATCAGAACCCGTGTACTCCCGTACTATCCCTCTCTTAGATTTCCTGATGAAATCTAAGATGAGCTCACGTTCCGGAGTTGCCTCAATGTTCGCCTCGATGTAGGCCAAGGCCTGGCTCACATTCATCCCCTTGTTATAAAGATTGCGGTATATTTCCTGTATTACTCCAATTTGTTGAGGAGTGAACCCCCTGCGGCGTAGCCCTACCAGATTGATTCCGGCAAAGGTAAGGGGTTCGCGTGCGGCAATGATGAACGGAGGGATATCCTTGTTCACCTTTGAACCACCCTGAATCATCACATGGGCTCCAATGCGTTCAAACTGGTGAACCAAAACGTGTGCGCTCAGTATGGCATGGTCATCAATTTCTACTTCACCCGCAATCTGAGTTCCATTACCAATAATGATATGATTTTTCAGAATGCAGTCGTGAGCTATATGGGAGTAGGCCATGAGCAAACAATTACTACCCACAACGGTTTTACCACGGGAGGCAGTTCCGCGGTTTACAGTTGCGCATTCGCGAACGGTTGTATTATCGCCAATTTCTGCAGTGGTTTCTTCTCCCCTGAACTTTAAATCCTGTGGGATTGCCGAAATAACTGCGCCCGGAAATATCCGGCAGTTTTTACCAATTCGCGCACCATCCATGATGGTTACGTTTGGACCAATCCATGTACCATCGCCAATCACCACGTTACCTGCGATGTAAGTAAAGGGGCCAATAGTAACATCCTTGCCAATCTGTGCATCGGGATGTATGAATGTGTTGCTATGTTGTGTCATTATTCCTTAACTTTAGTTATTTGTGCCATTAGTATCCCTTCCATAACCAGTTGGTCACCCACAAAAGCCTGTCCGGTCATGTTAGCAATTCCCCTGCGAATGGGTTCGTTTAGGAAGCATTTAAAAAGAATCGTATCGCCCGGAACCACCTTTCGCTTAAAGCGAACCTGATCAATTTTCAGGAAATAGGTAAGATAGTTTTCTGGGTCAGGAACAGTATTCAGGACCAGTATTCCACCGGTTTGAGCCATAGCCTCTACCTGCAGCACACCCGGCATAACGGGTTCGTCGGGGAAGTGACCAACAAAGAATGCCTCGTTCATGGTTACATTTTTCATCCCCACAACGGTGGTACCATCCATTGATAGGATCTTATCAATCAGAAGGAAAGGAGGGCGATGAGGAAGAATCTTCATGATCTGGTTAACATCCATTAAAGGGGGCTTGTTTGGATCATACTCCGGAGGGGTAGGCTTTAGCCGTTCCTGCTTATAGTGTTTCCTGAGCACCTTGGCAAATTCAGTGTTAGCCCTATGCCCTGGACGCATGGCAATAATTTTTCCCTTAATTCGTACTCCAACCAGAGCAAAATCACCCACAATGTCCAAAAGCTTATGACGAGCAGGCTCATTGTCGAAATGCAAGTCGAGGTTGTTCAGTATTCCCTCGGGTTTTACCCGTACGTGAGGCTTATTGAACAGGTCTGCTATTCTATCGAGTTCATCCTGAGGAACTTCATGCTCCATGATGACAATAGCATTCTCTAAATCGCCACCCTTAATGAGGTTGTGTTTGAGTAACACTTCCAGTTCATGGAAAAACACAAAAGTACGACAGGGGGCTATTTGTTCCGGGAATTCCTCAATGGAGTTCATTTTAGCGTACTGATGGCCAAGAACTTTGGAGTTGTAATCGACCATCACATCCACGCTAAACTTTTCATCGGGGTAGATAACAATCTCAATATTGTTTTTTTCATCGGCGTAAACCATTTTCTCTTTAACAACCAAATAGTTACGTTCAGCGCCCTGTTCAACAGTACCAACCCGGGCGATGGCCTCAACAAAGTGTTTTGAGCTGCCATCCATTATGGGCATTTCCGGCCCATTAACCTGAACAATGGCATTATCGATTCCCATTCCATAAAGGGCAGCCATCATGTGCTCAATGGTGCTTATGCGCACATTCTTTACCGCAATGGTTGTCCCCCTGGAGGTATCCACCACGTTATCGGCAATGGCCTCAATCCTGGGTTGCCCCTCTAAGTCGATACGCTGAAAAACGATACCTGTATTTACCTCGGCTGGGTGAATGGAAACCTCAACATCGGCTCCGGTGTGCAACCCTTTACCGGTAAGCGACACTACCTGGCTTATAGTACGTTGCTTGTCTGACATCTGTACCTGTATTTGTTAAACAATAAAAGACGCCAAAAGCGTCTTATGCTAAGATTATGGATTGATTCTATTTTTCAACTCCTCAATGGTGCGTTCCAGCTCATTAATCTTATTCATTAGCTCCGGCAGGTTCTTATAAACAGCCATGGAACGGCGTTGCTTGCTGATCTCGTTAGCGGGGCTACCCAAAACAATGACGCCGGGTTTACGAATATCGCCCGATATACCTGCCTGTGCACCTGCCTTAACGCCATCAGCTATCTTAACATGCGGGCTAACACCCACCTGGCCGCCAAACATACAGTTTTTACCTATCTTGGTGGAACCTGCAACTCCACTTTGTGCTGCCATCACGGTGTTTTCACCAACTTCTACATTATGAGCAATGTGAACATGATCGTCTATCTTAACTCCCTTCCTGAGAATTGTTGAACCCATAGTGGCTCGGTCAACTGTTGCATTTGCTCCAATTTCAACATAATCCTCAATAATTACATTGCCTATCTGAGGGATTTTCTTATAGTTAGTTTCCTCGCTCGAAGCAAAGCCAAAGCCATCGGCCCCGATGATAGCTCCTCCATGAATAATGCAGTTGTTCCCAATAACGCATTCCTCATATATAACCACTCCGGGGTATAGAATGGTATTATCGCCAACTTTTACCCTTGGGCCAATGTAAACCTGCGGATAAATTTTTACGTTATTACCTAAAACAACATCCTCGGCAATATATGTGAAAGCACCTATGTAAGGTTCTTTCCCGATTTTCGCACTTTTATGAATGAAAGAGGGCTCCTCAACACCACTCTTGGGCTGCTTTGATTGTGCATACAGGGTTAGCAGTGAGGCAAATGCTTCATAGGCATTCTTTACCCTAATGAGAGTTGCCTCAACCGGCTGTTCGGGAGTAAAATCCTCGTTTACCAGAACAATAGATGCTTTGGTAGAATATATATAAGGTGTGTATTTTGGATTTGCCAGGAATGCCAACGAACCGGGAAATCCCTCTTCAATCTTGGAAACGGTAGTTACCTTAACGTTGGGATCGCCCTCAACCTTGCCACCCAAGTACCCTGCAATAATCTGTGCTGTAAATTCCATATTAACCTTTTGTGAACAATCTGCAAAACTAAATAATTAATCTAAATACCCCTAAGCTGTTTAGGGTAACAAAGGAAAAATTTTTTTGTTTCGTTTGAAAGTGCTTTAGCATTGAGCATATCCGAGGCATCAGCGATATCGAGAAGCTGTCCGTTGTTGAACAGGATTTTAATGGACTCCTCGCCTGGCTGGTAGGCGTTGATGCTAATGCTATCGGTAAAAACAAAATATTCGAAACTGTTTGCCAACTCGGGGAAAACATCTTTAAAATGACGTGTCAGATTATTTACATACACCCCGTCGAAAGCAGAACTCTTTAGCTCAACACTTGGAAGCCTCCGCAATACAACCATCTGGGCCAGGGTTGCCAGAACCTTGTCGGGGTGTGCAGCCCATTGCTTGGCAGCCACCATGATATCGGCATCATCGATTGATGCAAACTGCATAAGAGGGAAGGGAATGCCGGTGCCAGCCGGCATAAAGTCCTGGGGCGATAGACGGTTTGATAGCAGGTACATCAATGAGTCGCCACAAAACAAATTCTCCTTGATACGAAGCAGCTCCTTGGCTCGCTCCAGTAGCTTAATCAATGTCTGCTCAGCAGCAACAACCGTTTTGTGCAAATAAACCTGCCAGTACATGAGCCTGCGGGCAATCAGAAACTTTTCAATGGAGTAGATGCCTTTTGACTCCACCACCAGGCTGTCGTTTACCACGTTTAGCATCTTTATTATTCGCTCCGTACCAATAATCCCCTCGGACACTCCGGTATAAAAGCTATCGCGCTTTAGGTAGTCCATCCGATCCATATCCAGCTGCCCTGAAATGAGTTGGTGTAGAAAGTGCCTCGGGTAGTGGTCCTCAAAAATATCAATGGCTAGCGACAGACGTCCGTTGAATTCGTTGTTTAGCTGTTGCAAAAAGCAGCGGCTTAGGTGCTCGTGGCTAATGCCGTTGGCAATGACGTGTTCAAGGGCATGGGAGAAAGGCCCGTGTCCTATATCGTGGAGCAGGATGGCGACAGCAGCAGCCTCGGCCTCGGCCTCAGATATATGGTTTCCCTTACTCCTTAGGGTTTCAATGGCCAGATCGACAAGGTGCATTGCGCCTATGGCGTGCTGAAAGCGGGAGTGGGTTGCACCGGGATACACCAGGTAGCTCAGACCAAGCTGTTTAATATTCCGAAGCCTTTGAAAAAAGGGGTGCTCAATTAGATCAAATATCAGCGGATGGCTAATGCTGATGAAGCCATGAACCGGATCGTTTACGATTTTCTTTTTATTAGTCCCATTCATAAAAAACTATCACCCCCGTGGGGTGATAAAAATCCATAACCACATTTTTTTCGGGTTACTTGCCCTTAATCTCCACCAGGTTAAAATCCACCTTATTAATTAAAGCCTTATAATCGTTCCCAGCAAAGTAGATATCCTCATCGTCCTCCTCGAAGTACCAGTTTATCGTAACCTTCTTGCCTGTATCCACCGCTAATTTTTCAAACTTTTTCATGATGTCAAAAATTCTCTTGGAAGAACTGGTGTTGAAATACTCAAACTTAAGATGAACAATGGTTTCAGGCTTGGGGTTCATAGCATACTCATCTATCCACCGGAGTATGGGTTGATAGAAATCTATCACGTTTTCGGGAATCGATCGTCCTTCCATGCGGATTACGCCCGTATCGGGATCAAAGTTGATGTAAGGGGTGGTTGCAGTTTCTCTTAGCTCATACTTTTGCATAACCTGCGAGTTTACATGAATTAACAAGGTTGTTATAAATGTAACTACGAAAATTCCTGTAGTATTTGGTACTCATCTCCATGACCATTCCGAACTATGGCATCCCAGTATCGGTATGATATGATGGCTTCAGAGCCCGTTTTCTTACTACGTATTTTAACCTTCCGGGTGCGCTCCTTTTCAACATCCTCCTCCAGAAACTCAAAAGGCAACTCAAAAATCGATTCAAAATCCTTTCCGAGTTGGAGTACCGCTTCATCTTCCTGCTCGTAACGCCACCGAACTACCACCTGCGTGTTTTTGCCGTGCACCTCCTCGAGTTGCCTTAAAATCTCACTTATATACTTGTTGGAGCTACTGTTAGAGTATTCCAGGAATATGGTAACCTGCGTAGTGGGTGCCGGTTTGGAACAGTAGCCCTCCAGCCATTCCAGGATTGGCTGCCAAAAACTGAAGGGATCCTCCGTTATTGAACGCCCCTCGATTTCCAGTATCCCATCCTCGGTAAAACTCACATACGGACAATCCTGTGTTCTCTCAACAAGTATTCCCATTTACAAAGCGGATTAGCTAAATCCTAAACTATTTCTCCAAATGTATTAAAAAAAAAGAACGTAAGCAAATGCTTTTTGACGGTTGGGCAATCTTTGTTTACATAAATAGGATTATTGGCTCTTTAGATACTCTATGGCAGATTTTAATGGAACCAACCTTAGTATGAAAATTGAAGCTAAAACCAACCCGACAGAAACCAGGTAACCACTTATTGTTTCTCCTATAAGGGATATGGAGAGAAATGTAATAGCAAATGCCAAAGTTATGTATGCTAAAAGCTTAAGGGTTACTTGCTTTCTAATTTGTATTTTAAATCTCCTAAAAAAATAAACCCCTTGCAAAGTTGAAGCAAGGAAATTAACCCCAAGATTTGCTGCAGCCGCACCCGTTACACCATGGCGAGGGATAACGTAAAATTGCAACAAGATATTAGCAATTACAGCTATAAGCGAAATCCGACAAAGAAGCCAAATGTCGCCTTTGGCGGTTAATGCTGTTCCAAACAGGTACCCTGTTGAAACAAAAATAAATGAACCCATTAGGAACTGCATAACTACAGACGAAATATGAACATGCTCAACGTAAAGGATATCCATAATGGAATGACCAAAAAAGATTGTGGGAACTGCAACCAGAATAACCGGGATAACCATTAGCTGCAACGAAAAATTGAAAATATCGGACAAACCCTTACCCTCACTAATCATTCTGGAATATATTGGCAGCATTAAGCTGGCAAATAGATAGGGGTACATGTTAAATGCATCAAACAGCCTGAACGCTTGTGCATAAATGCCTGCAGAGGTTGCTCCATCATTGGACAACCTTTCGATTAACACCGTGTCTATCCTACTGTAAAGGGTCATCAGGAGAACAAGCATAGCAAAAGGGAACCCCTTTCGCATCAAAGAATAAGTGTTGTTCAAGCCAAACCCAAATTGAATCTTAGCCTTATACTTACTAAATAGAAGATTAACGGCAATTATGAGCGTAGCCAGATATGCAGCAGTTTGGCTAAACGCAAACACCTCCACGCAAAAGCCAATCTTTAATGGTGTCCATAAAAATATGGATAGTATAGCTATGAGGAAGGCCTTATCGGTAATACTTAAAATGCTATCCAACCTAAACAGCTGCAAACCGTTGATGTTTGAACGAACAAAAAGCACAAGCGATGCTAAAACCTGATTCAGGGAGAGAATGACAAGAAGCGTTATGTGCCTGTTGCTAAATTGGAATAAGCCGGCCATCAAAAAGGTAACTACCAGGTAAATTATCGCTAAAAAAAGTTTTATTGCAGCAAGGTTAGCCAGATGCAAAGACACAGTATTTGGATAAAAGCTAACCTCACGGTTATTGAAGTTGGTTATACCCATATCCAGAATGAACCCAAAGAGAATTGAGAAGTTAAACATGGCGAAGAAAAGCCCATACTCCTCAGCACCTAGGGTTATCTGCACATTCCTGTCGATGGCAAATATCCATACTGGCTTAACTATGGCATTCAAAAAAAGCAGCAGTAAAAGATTGGTGGCAAAAATCTTTTTCATCCAGTTGATTTTGCTATATGCTGACTTTTGCGCAATTTAAGGTATTTGACTTAAAAATTTAGCGATGATAACAGGAAAATGGCGAATTACGTTAAAAAAGATTAATTGAGTATTGCATTATAATTGAAATTGATTATTTTTGCACTCGAAAATCGTATTGCGGGGTGGAGCAGTTGGTAGCTCGTTGGGCTCATAACCCAAAGGTCGCAGGTTCGAGTCCTGCCCCCGCTACTAAAAACCCCGCCTAATGCGGGGTTTATTTTTTTCTACATGCATTCAGTTTGTGTGATTTATAGTTTCACCGCATCCTTACACTATTTGCATTCTTTTGAACACAAAAAAGTCAAAACAGTTGACTTTTGCCTCAATTAGGTTTAACTTGTTTTACAAATCCAAACTAACCAAACCATGAATAAACTCCTAATTGTACTTGTTTTACTTGCATGCCAAGTATTACATGCTCAGGAGAATGTTACCATTAAGTTCATCAGACCATCAAAATTTCAGGGTTCTGCTGTAAAAATCCGAATCCTCATAAATGGTAACGAGTACTTGATAAAGAATGGAACCGAGATCTCCGTTAACATTCCCCATGATTACGTTAAGCCCCTGGCTATAGAGGCTAAAGCCGGTGGCGCAAGCCAAACGTACAGGCTCAGGGCCATACCCGAAGAGAAATACGTTTTTGAAACGGGGTTCGAATTTAAGGGCATCTACCTGAAATTACTGGAGGGTAAAGAGTTAGCCGTGGGGGAAGTGATTCAAAAGGTAGATTCCGCTAAGGCCGGAGGAGAATGGGAAACTAAGCTAAAGGTTGACCGCGATGGAAAAGCCGCAGGCTTCACCATTCAACGAATTGATGAATCGGAGGCCATCAGGCAGGAGTGGCTTGCAAGGGGCGGAAGGATTAAAAATGAGTCAGTCTCGTTTACAGGTACCTATTTTGGTATGAAACTGAAAGATTTCAACACACGTGTTGATGGCTATGGCGGTGGTTTATCAACTGCACAGAATTGGATTAACCTGAAAATACCCGAATATAAAACCGGCATTTCCACCTGGAACAGCTTTAGCTACGGATGGAGCCTCGATATGCTTATTTACAGGTACAAATTGGATGTGAACATTGAAGGGGGTAGCATGAACATGTCGGTTCTAACTCTCTCATACCCTATTGCAGCAAACCTGGGCTGGACCTTTGGAATTGGCAAGTTCCTTGACCCCGGGAACTGGAAGGGTGTTGCGCTTACACTCAAGTATAGGCCTTCGCTAACCCTAAACCTGGTAAGTACAAGTTCAACAATGGAATTTTCGGCACCATTGAATACTACCCAAACCGACTATAACAGCGACACCAATGCCAGCTTTAACCTCGGTGGTGTTGGTGTTGACTTTGAGTTTTCAAATTTCACGGCAACAATGAATAAGCTGGCACCAATGCCTAAGACCAAGTTTTCGTTCTTTGTACTACCACCCGTTGGCGATACGCCCCTCTTTATCTCCATAGGTGTTGGTATATCCTGGTACTCAAGGTAAAAAAGAGAAAACGACAGAAGGAAAGGTCGGGCCGTTGTCCGATCTTTTTTTTATTCCTGAACAACTAAATTTATTTAATTTTGAGAATCAAACAGCACTCGATGCCTCAAAACGAACAAAATCGGCCACAATGGATTAAACCAAAAGTAATCGTAGGATTTTTACTGATTGCCATTTTTTCGGCAACAGCCATTGTGATGACCTATCGGGGTGTTAACGACCTCAAGCTCACCCGCGAAGGATTTGGCTTACCCGGTCAAAAGATTACTGTTCTGAACAGGCTAATCACCTCGATATACAATGAGGATAGCGAGTTCAGAATGTTTGTGCTAACCACCAACGAGAATTACCTATCGGCTTACAAAAACGGCCACAAAAACGTGACGGCCGCCCTAAAATCGCTTCAAAAGTTAGCATACGACAATCCTCAACAAATCAATTCCATAAACAAAATACAAGGGCTACTGGAAAAGAAAAGGCAAACCGAGAATGAGCTATTAGAGATGATGGTAAATATCAACTCTAACACATTCTACGATAAAGCCATTCAAAAAATAGCCCGTGCCGGAGCCGAGACACAACGTTACGCCCAGATATACAGACAAAAAATCATCACTCATTACAAGCGCGATACGGTAGTTGAACGAAAAAGTACTTCAAACTCCATGGCATCGAGGGTTAAACGCTTTTTCCTTGGTCCGGAAAAAATCGATACCGTTACCACCGATACCCTTGTTGAGATAAGCTACGATACGATTCCCAATATCAAGTACATTTCAGACTCCATAATTAATAAGCTATTGCTTATACTGGATGATATTAAAACAGATCAGCAACGAAATCTTAACCTGCTTGGTGAAAAGGAAAGAGAGCTGCTTAACCGTAACAGGGCCATATTAACCCAGATACAACTAATAGTATCGAGTATTGAACGGCAGGAACAGGGAGAAGTACTGACCCAATCCATTACCATTCAGGAGGTGCTTTCCAAAACACTGATTAAAATTCTACTCTTGGGCACCTTTACCTTTATTGCGCTAATCGTATTACTAGCCATTATCTTCAGGGATATTTCACGAAACACAGCTTATAACGCACAGCTACTGGAAGCGAAGCAGTATGCCGAAAGCCTGCTTCGACTTAAGGAACAGTTCTTAGCCAACATGAGCCATGAAATACGCTCGCCCTTAAGCGCTATTGTTGGAATTTCACGACAGCTTGAAAAAACAGACCTTTCAACAAAACAAAAGGAATATGTGGCCATACTCAATAACTCTTCAAACCATTTGCTTTCCGTTATCAATGATATACTGGACTACTCCAAGCTCGAAACCGGAAAGCTGCGGCTTGAAAACCGAAGGTTTTCTCCTAGAGACACTATAGATGAAGTGGTTAAACTTTTTGAGGGTAAGGCAGAAGAAAAAAAACTCCAGCTGCTTTCAAATATTGACCTGACAGTACCCGAAATGCTTTGGGGTGATGACTTTAGGCTAAAACAGGTACTAATCAACCTACTCAGCAATGCCATCAAGTTCACCCACGAGGGGAACATCATCCTTTCGGCAACGGTAATTCGCCAAAACTCCGAGTCTGTTAAGCTTCAGTTTACAGTTGCCGATACTGGAATAGGTATCCCACCCGAAATGCAATCGCAGATTTTTGAAGAATTTACGCAGGCTGATGCGGGTACAGCACGGCGATACGGAGGTACCGGCCTAGGGCTGACCATTGTAAAAAAGCTGGTTGAACTGCAGGGAGGCGAAGTTAGCCTTTACAGCCAACCCAGTGAAGGCACCATTGTTAAAATTGTTATCCCGTATGTCATACAACAGCAATATCTAGCGGAGAATGAGAGTCAAATCAGCTACCAGTGGGATGAGGAAAATACGATACTGATTATTGATGATGATGAGGTTAACCGACTCATCATTGCTGAAATGGTTAAAAGCATTGGGCTGAAAACCGAAACTCTTGGCGAAGCATCAAATTTGCTGGAAATACTTAAAGAAAAAAAGTACAACGCAATAATTACCGACATACAAATGCCTGAGATATCGGGATACGATGTTGTGCAAATGGTAGAACAAGCGGGACTCGACATCCCCGTGTTTGCAGTTACAGCCAACAATATGGTGGATAACCCGGAGCATTTTAGCAGTTTAGGTTTTTCCGGTTACCTTATAAAACCTTTTGTTGAGGAGGATCTAGTACGTTTACTTGGCCCTATTCTGGGTAACATTAAACGACCAAATTATACAAAATCCAAACGAATCACAGGTCAATCCAGCAAGTTTGACATCGCGGAACTATATCGGTTTACCGGTGGCGACGAAAAAGCTGTTAGGTTAATCCTCCAATCGTTACTTGAGAATACTCAAAGAAACATGGAAGATCTTAGCCGAAGCGTAAAGGCTAAGGATATGAAAAAGGTTTCTGCCCTTGCACATAAAATGAAATCGGCCTTTAACCAGTTCAGGATATACGAGATCGCCGGAATACTTCAGAAAATTGAGAATCTACCGGAAAACAAACATAAAGCAGCCCAACTATACGTGGAAAGGCTGAGCCGCTTGGTTAAAAATTTTACCGCCGAAGTGAATATGCTGCTCGAGAGGATAACAAGCTAAACGATTCGAACCCCCATTACCACCACATCGTCGATGCGTGGGGTATCGCCATGCCAGTTCCGAAGGGTTTCATCCAGTATATCGCGCTGCTCACTCATGGGTTTATGGTGTATCTCAAGCAGGAGTTCCTTAAAATGTTTTATCATGAACTTACGGCCATCGCCCCCGCCAAACTGATCGACATACCCATCGGAGAATGTGTAGAGTACATCTCCTTTCTGGATAGGCATTTCGTAGTTGGTAAACGGTAAATCGCCGCGTAGGTGAATGCCAATTGGCATTTTATCGCCCTTTATATGAATCAGCTCATTGTTACGGATAAGGATTAAGGGGTTATTTGCCCCGGCAAACTGAAGGGTTTGGGTTTCCTCATCAATGATGTAAATGGCGATATCCATGCCATCCTTACTTCCACCAATCTCTCCGGTTTGGTGGAGCGCAGTAATTACGAGAGTTCGTAACTCATTGAGCACCTCGTTGGCTTTCAGGTTTGTTTTTGTGCCAATAATCTGAGTGAGGAACGATATGCCCAACATGCTCATGAAGCCACCGGGTACACCATGACCGGTACAATCGGCCACGACAGATATTTTCAGTTTGCCCACCTGCGTGATATAGTAGAAGTCGCCACTGACAATATCGCGGGGCAGGTAAAGTATGAAATTCTCAGGGAATATGCGGTTAATCTGATCAACAGGGGTGAGCAAAGCTGATTGTATCCGGCTGGCGTACTGAATACTGCTGGTTATCTCCTCGTTCTGAGCGGCAATTTTCTCCTTCTGCTGCTCAATTTCCTCCTTTTGGGCAACCACCTCAGCTGTACGCTCTCGAACAATCTGTTCAAGGCGTTCCTTTTCGGCAATAAGCCTTCGGGTGTTCCACTTTACAATCCCCCAAACAAGGCAAACAGCAAGTATGATGTATATGATATAAGCCAGTATGGTTCTGTACCATGGAGGGCGTATCTCAAACGCATAGGTAGCCTCAATGCTTTCGTCACCATAAATGTTGCGCGCCTTAACATGGAAAACATACTTCCCTTCGCGCAGGTTGGTGTATGTAGCTTCGGTTTTCTTATCCCATAAACTCCATGACGTTTCATCGGATCCCTCAAGGTAGTGGCTGTAAACAATATCCTCCTCACGCTCAAAGTATGGTGCCGCAAAGCTGAAAACCATGGCATTAAAGTGGTATCTTAATCGTGGTACCTGGTGTGATTGCTGTGTAAGAGAAATAACCCGGCGCAACGAATCCGGAGAATAAAACGCCCCTCCAAAAAGGATGGAATCCTTAGAAACCACCTCGCGGATAAGGGCACGGAAAGGAGCATTATGGCTGCGCTTTACATTAGGATTGTAAACATAAAGCTCTTTTGACATGCCAATCCAAAGGGTGCCATCGGTATCGGCATAGATGGCATCGGACCACCTGTTGGGTAGCCGCTTAAGGTCCCGGCTGCAACTAACCCAAACACCAGCCGAATCCTTAACAAAATGCTCAACCCAGTTACTATTAATACTATCGTAGCATAGAAATACATATCCATTGGAAACCGAGACTACCTTGAATAATCCCGATCGATTTGAATACTCTTCTCCTACTAATCCACCCGGTTCAAATCGATTTTTTTGATAGTTGAAATGGTAAACCCCTGCTGCTGTTAAAATGAAAAGAGAATCATTTTTACTGTAAAGATTGATATACTGAAGGTTATCGAGCCCAACAATTTTGTCTTTCCCAAACTGGGTTACCTGGGTGAGGTCTGGATTGATCTTGTACAAACCCGAAGATCCGGTGGCCAACCATAGGTTTCCTTTGCTATCCTCAACGATTGAGCGAATTTCAAACCTGACAACATCGCGGAAAAGGTTTTCGGTATTCTGCCACTCACCATTTTTCCAGTCCATAAATGCAAAACCTGATGCCAGGCCGATGTACAAACGTCCGGGTTTTATTCGGGATGGGTAAAGGGCAAAACAATTATGCTGAATAGTATTGGACTTACCAAGACGCTCAATAAGAGGGGCGCTTAAATTGATAGCCTGGTGTCCTTTAATTTCAAACACACCATCGGTATAGCTTGCTGCCAGAAGCATCTGTGGATGATTAGGAGGCGAAAAAATTGAAAGTGCCCAAACATTTCCATTAATGCCATTTACAGGTTTAAATTTGGGAATTCCTTTACTATCGAAAGTCAAATAGTAAACCCCATTAAAGGTTGCCAGGTAGATGGTGTTGTTAAACCTTACTATATCAATAATGATTTCAGAAATGCCGCTTTCAGAACCGAATCGACGAATGGCTGAGTTTACCTCTACTTTAGCTATACCTCCATCGTAAAGGGTAGCCCAAAGAGGAGCGTCGGCATACTGAAATACCTCGGAAACTTGCCCAGCGTGCATTCCGGTTTCCTTGCTAACCAGCGAAACAGGCTTTAGATCGGGCGAAAGCTCAACAACCCCTAACCAGTCGGACTGAACAACACCGAGGGCTATGTTCCCATTACTGAGCTTAATTGCGTTGTAGGGAATAGCCGATTCCTCGGCCATTCTTTTTGCAAGTTGAGTAGGAGTATCAACCTTCTCTGCCCGACCTTGAGAGTATAAGTAAAATCCATTATCGGTAAATAGGAGGATTGTATCGGCATTAAGGGGCACTATTGAAAATACATTTTTCTGGATAAACGTCTGGCCGCCTGGTAAAAAATTGAGGACACTATCGTCAACAAAGCTTCTTAGGCCTTTCAGGTAGCTGTTGATAAAAAATTTATCATTTGCCAAAAGGGTAAAAAAATTTGCGTATTCCGTCTGTTTGCCAAGCGAAACTGGCTTAACCGTTTTGCCATCGTAAACAAAAACCATTGAAAGGGAGCAGAAGTAAACCTTCCCTTCGTGCCAGTAAGTCTTATAAATATAAGACAGGTTGCTTTTAATACTATCTGGTATATAATTAACTAAGGATTTGTAGTACAGTTTGCCGTTCTCTGAAGGCTGAAGGAATCCAAATTCTCCAATGGAGCCAACATAAATTACTCCATCGGAGCCTTTACAGAGCGACCGAACCGATTTGTTCTCAGGAATGGGAATAGCCCGCCAGGTTTTACCATCGTACTCCAGTATACCATTGTCGTTTGTACCAAAGTACATCACGCCCCGATCGTCCTGGGCTACACACCATACCTGCTCGTTTCCACCATACGTTTCGGGGGTGTAGTTTGTAATGAGCGGGTTGCCATAGCGGTTAAAAAACTGGCCGCTTGCTTGAATAGCGAATAAAAATAAAATAGTAGGAAGTAAAATCTTTCTCATGACAAACCGCTACTGCTTTTTATTCGCTAAATATATTAAAAAAACGTTTTACCAGTCAATCTTTTTTGATAATAAGTTTGAAAAGGTTTTACTAAAGTAGTGGGATAACTGAGGTCATTAGAAAAATTCATTTCACATTCAGCTTACTCGATCTTTGAAAAATAAAAGAAAGTTGCCCATGCACTATGTGCTGATTAATGCCACTACCCATTGTGCACTGGTTAAACACCATATGATAATCAGGCCAATGCCCACCATTAGGGTCAAAACAATTAGTGTGGTAGCCTTTGTCTTACGGCTCTCGGTGAAGCAAACCGTGGTACACGGCTCGTCGTTCAGGCAAATCCTGAGGGTGGCGATCTGGTTGGACAGCACTCGTCCCCCCCTACCTCGGAATACGGCCTGTTAGCTGAACCCGTTGGGTTGCTGCGCTGCGGTCACGGCGACCACCACCAAGGCCAGCTGCAGGAGAATCTGTCTCTTCATACTATTTTCTGTTAAGATTTATGGCAAATATACCTATTGATTTCAAGTTAGTTATACCATTCCCGCTTGTCAACTTTTTGTGGATCTTTTTGACAAGCGCACGAAAAAAAAAGCTGCCCTGCCGGGCAGCCTTTTCGATTGGCCCACCAAACCTTCTACTTGGCCCGAAGCATCGCCTTGAGGGCCGCCAGCTCGGCTTTCAAAATCTCTATCTCCTTTTGCTGCTCAATGATTTGTAGCTGAAGGTTCTCAACGGTTTCTACCGTTTCGAACTGCATGCGGGTAAGGTTAATGCCATCCTTCTCATCGGATGCCTTGGTTAGCCAAGGGAGATGACCATTTTTTCTAATAAATCGTTCAACCGATAGTGGGGTGTGGAATTCTTTGTAATTATCTGAGAAGACGAAATCGGGCTTGATGTAAGTATTGTTTCCGGTTCCGTAGTAGATATCTCCGGTTATTCGGGCATCGCCAACCACATGGAGTTTTTTATCGGGATCTATCGTTCCTATTCCAACTTTAGCATCAAACGAGATGGTTTTCTGGTCAAATCTCCCAAAAACTAATGAGGTTGTAGAGTCAGTTATGAAATTAGAAATATAAAGCCGATTGGATCCATTTGCATGAGCTCCTGCATAAGAGCCAATAAAAACGTTGTAATTGCCTGATGTTTTGTAATAACCGGCACCATATCCAAGAAAAGTATTACCATTGCCTGTTTGAAATGCTATGCCAGCGGCACGACCAATAAAGGTATTCTGTGAGCCTGAAGTACATGCTCCACCGGCATTCTGACCTACATAGGTATTCTCTACACCATGTTCATTAAAACTCCCGCTGCCATTACCAATGAAAGTGTTAGAGTAACCATCTATATTCCGATATCCGGAATAGTTACCAAAAAACGAATTACCATACCCTGTAGTATTATTAAAACCGGAATTATACCCAATGAAAGAATTTCCGCCCGAGGTGGTGTTTTTGTACCCTGCATTTTCACCAACAAACACGTTTTGCCCTCCGGAGGTATTGTTGTATGCGGCATAGTTTCCGATAAAAACATTGCTAAACCCCGTTGTGTTGTTAAATCCTGCACTATTACCAATAAAAGTGTTCTGCATACCGGTGGTATTATTGCTACCTGCAAAGTTCCCGATAAACGTATTTGGATACCCACTTATATCATTTTCTCCGGCAGAATTACCAATATATAGGGCTTCAAAAAAATTATTCGCCTTTTTACCTGCATTATTACCAATTACGATAGCTCTATAACCATTACCACTAAAACCGGCAGAATCACCAATGATAATATTCCAATTCCCTGTAATGTTTGAATAGCCTGCTGAATTCCCAATGATAACATTTGATGATCCCTCGGTATTAGATTTTCCGGCAAATGCGCCAATGAATGTGTTTTTACTTCCGGTTGTAAGCTCCATTCCTGAGTTGTAACCAAAAACCGAGTTGTACTTACCCGATCCTTGAACTATGTTCATACCACTGCTATGGCCTATAAAATAGTTTTCTTTGGTAAGCTGAATGAGTTGAGCTGAGGATACCTTTCCGTTGGTCAACCCGCCCACGGCAAATCCGCCCTTCGCTCCTTTTTCAGGAATCTCATTGATGTAAAACCTTGCCGAGTCGGGGTTCACGAAAAGCAGATCCTGAAGTACCAACCCCTTGCCTCCGTTCAGCCCACCCACTGCGAAGCCACCCTTCGCCCCCTTGATGGCATTCTGCCTGAAATAGACGCGCGCACTGTCGGGCGTGATCCGCAGGTACTCCACCGGGTCGGCCTTTCCTCCGGTCAGGCCGCCCACTGCAAAGCCACCCTTTGCCCCCTTGGTTACCCCATCTTTAATGTTTACTCTTACCCCTTCCTGATAAACTGCGAAAAGTACTTCGCCCTGGGCGTTCTTCACCTCAAATATAGGATCGTCGGGGTTTGAGGTAGGATTTCCCTGTACTACGAAGTTGTTGGCAAAGCTTAGCTTTGCGCTATCGGCATAGAGGGCGTAGGGTACGGATGTAACCCTTTGAGAACCCATGGTAACATAGCTTGTACCATTGGTACTGAGCTCCACCTTCAGGAACACCCCGCCCGTGGGCCAGGGCACCTGGCTAAAATCACCCGAAAGTACTGTGCCTTTTCCCACCACCAGATTAACGATGCCACGGGCATCGGTCTGCAGGGCGTGGCTCTCGGCGTAGTACACCGTGGTGCCCGCCTCGTTGGTAAGGCTGAGCCTTAGGGTGACATTCTGGTTGGCCAGCACCTGCCCGTTGCTGCCCCGGAGCACGGCCTGGTAGCTAAACCCGTTGGTAGTCTGAGAAAAGACTCCACTTGTTATCGATAACAATAACAACAGTATACCAATCCTTTTCATGGTTTAACAGTTTTAGATGAATAAAAAAATGTCAGGAGGAATCTATTCCTTAACGAGCTTAACTACGCGAACCATGTTTCCCTTGGCAATGTAAACCTTAAGCAAATAAATACCAGGACGAATGTCGGAAAGGCTCAGCTCAACCGGAACAGATGTTTCAACATTGAATTCCTTGGTTATCACTTTTTTTCCTGTAATGTCAAGCAAATCGTAGGTCGCATTGCCAGAAAGGTTTGGTATATCAATGCGTACCTTCACGTAATCCGATGCCGGATTAGGATACACAGCAATATCGTTAACCGCATTCACTGGTTTGTCGATCGATGTAGTAAACAGGTTACCCTGCTGGAACCCCTGAGTTAAAATAAAATCCCCAGAGGTTAAAGTTGTGTATGCAACCTCGCCAATTGTGAAACTTATGGAAACTCCTGCCCCTGTGTTTTCGAAATATCCACCTCCGGCGGCAATTACCTGCATGGGTATGTCCTGCGACCATGCCGTTAGAGTGAATAGCGATAAGAGTAAGGTGTAGAATTTTTTCATAATCAGGCTATTTAGTTTTTTTTAAAATATGCTTTTATGCAAGTTAAAACTTCCCTAACATAAAAGTCAATTATTTTACATTAATTTGAAGATATTTAACATGAGGTAGCATGTTTTAATGTTAAACGTAAAACAATGAGAGACAAGGTTGAAGAGTTGAATAGGATACACTTGGGAAAACCTGCCGAAGAGGTTCTGGGATGGTTCCTGAGCGAGTTTAAAGGGAGAATTGCTCTGTCCTCGAGCATGGGGGTGGAGGATCAGGTGCTAACTGACATGATCATGAAGATAGCACCCGATACGAGGATTTTTACTTTAGATACCGGCCGGTTGTTCTATGAGACCTACGAATTGATTGAACGTACAACTTTACGGTATAAAAAGAAGATTGAAATCTACTTTCCCGATCCGGCAGATGTTGAGAAGATGGTTACAGAAAAGGGTATTAACCTTTTCTACCAAAGCATCGAAAACCGAAAGGAGTGCTGCCGGGTACGTAAGCTTGTTCCCCTGAAAAGAGCCTTTCAGGGTCTCGATGTATGGATTTGCGGCCTACGCCGCAGCCAATCGGCCACACGAACCGAAAACCAATTAATTGAGTGGGACGAGGCTAACGGGTTACTCAAGCTTAACCCGCTAATTGAATGGAGCGAGAAACAGGTGTGGGATTATGTAAAGCAGCATGGTGTTCCCTACAACCCGCTTCACGATAAAGGTTACCCGAGTATTGGTTGCCAGCCCTGTACGCGTGCCATTGAGCCGGGCGAAGACATTAGAGCAGGCCGTTGGTGGTGGGAAAAACCTGAGACCAAAGAATGTGGGTTACACAACCGGAAAAAATAAAAAAGCCTCCTTTCAGAGGCTTTTTTTGAGGTACCGAGCGGATTCGAACCGCTGTACGTGGTTTTGCAGACCAGTGCCTAACCCCTCGGCCACGGTACCATTTGTGCCTACAAAGATACAAAAAAAATCAATCCTGCAAATTTTTCGGATTTATCAGTACTTTCGCTCCAGCGTTACGCTAACCCGCTCAACCTTTCCACCTAATGGTGGGTTTACCTTTGATACTTTGACCCAAATTCTTTTGATTTCGTGAAAGTTATCATGAACTGTTGTTATGATCCGTTCGGCCACATGCTCCAAAAGTTTAGACTTTTGCTGCATTTCCTTGCTTACAATTTGATAAACCTTCAGGTAGTTCACGGTATCGATTAGGTTGTCAGATTCCTGAGCCATTTTAGTGTTAACTTCAAGCTGTATGCTCACTAAAAACTGATTACCCACCACCTGCTCCTCTCTGAAGCATCCATGGTAGGCGTAGAACTCCATATTCTCAATCTCAATAATCGCCATTGTGCAGAATTAGCATCAAATAGAGGGTTACTGTGTTAATATCCATGCCTTATCGGTGAGCCTTAGGTTGCGAACCCGCTCCAGCTCACGTAGTGCTCTGTCGCGGTTGGTGAACTGGTAAATAACCACACGGTAAATGTTGTTTCCGGGAATAATAGTAGGTTTAAATCCCTTTATCGATAGTTCATTGACCAACTTCTCGGCATTCACTCGACTGGCAAAACTCCCAACCACAATATAGAAAGTTTTATCCTGCTCAACCTCTCTATCCTGGTAAAATAGAGCACTCTTCTTATCAATGGGAACAGGTACAACCCTATCGGCTTGCTTCGGAATTTCGGGTTTCTCAAGTTTAGCCGAGGGGGTTGTTGCTTCAGCAGCAATATCTGTGGGGCTTTGTTTTACTGTATCTTTTGGTTCTATAGGTTCGGTATCAATATTTTCCGATGATGATACTTGTTGATCAGCAGGATTTGCCTGTTCGGTGGTTTGCGAAACAGCAATCCTATCAGGTTCTGATTGCCGGAATTTTGGGAAAAGGAGAATTGCTGCTAACCCTATAAGGGTTATAAAAACAACAAGCACTAAAACAATTCTTGTAGTTTTTCGTTTTGCTGGCTTTTCTTCATGAATGGTATTAAAACCTTTCTGGTCGGCTGTACTGAGCACTTCTTGAGAGGGTGCTTCAGCATTCACATGAGTGGCTTCAGCATTTTGGGACCGTTCCAGAACGATTGGGGGCAGTCCAAAGGTTGAAGAAATAAGTTTTTCATCGCTTTCAACAACAATTGAGCCATCGGAGGTTTTGCGAAGGTTTCCAATTCCATGAAAGAAAACACTTTCACCTCTGTCAAGGCGTAACCGTACGTTTTGGCAGAACTCTGTCAACTCCTTTTCAGCTTCAGGTTTTGACATGCCACGATGCTCAACCAGGTAATTCTCAAGGGCCTCATCGTTAAAAGCACGGGACGAATCAAAAACCACTGTTTCCTGAGGAGGAAGGAGGGTAACTCCATCATCGGCAACTTTAGCCGGGTCGTAACGCCTAACAAAACTTCCAAGCCCTGGGAGGCTTGCGTAGTCGTTAGTTAGTAATATTTGCTGAACTATAGCATTAATTTCCAATGCTGTAGGGTGTTTGGGGTTTTAACTAACAAATGTATAAAATATTTTGAGTTTGTGGTAAAATATCAACTTACATTTTAACTGGCTGGTAAAAAAGCAATCAAATGAGAACTTTAGTCAGATCGTTTGATGCCTGAAAAAGCTTTTAGTTCTAATAAAAAAAGCTACCCCAAAACATGGGGTAGCCGGGTTCAACTCAAAAAAGTAAACACTAAAACCTATACCAGAATCCAATTCCCATAGAGTATGATGCGCCATTCTGATACTTTTGGGTGAAAGGGGCAACCCAATCGGTGCTGTTTTCTACCTTACGTTCCTGCGTTGCTAAACCCACCTGAAAGCCCAGGTCTAAACCAAGATTTTCGGACATTTTGATGCCTACACCGGTGTTAAGCCAAAGGGAGTTGTTCTCAAATTCCATTTCGGACTGGTACTTCTGCTTCATTTTGTAGGGAGCATAAGTACAGCCAACACCCCAATTCAGCTTATCGGAAATTTGGTACTCAGCGGCTACGCCAAAATCAATACCGTTGTGGTAGTAGTCGGCAACATCAACTCCATCTGCATCCTTATCGAGGTTTAGCATCGAGTAAAAGGAAAGGTTCATGTTGTAGTCCAACCTTAACTTTTCGGTCACATTATAGGCAATGCCTAAATTGTAGGTGGGCACATAGGTTGATTTTACTTTATCACCGTCGGTGAAAAGACCACCATCCTTGCCATCGTTTACCTTAGTTTTCAGCTCCAGCTGGGTGTAGTACCTGAAAGTTTGCGCAATTAAAAGGTTGGGCAGTGGCTTAAGGTTTAAGCCGCCAATAAAACCAAAGTTTTGTCCGGTAAAGTCAACATCAATTTCGGTACGTGGAATGGGTACAGCAGCAGGAGCAGGATTGTAGGTGATATCGAGCCAGCCCTCCTGGTGGTTCATCTGCCTGGAGTACTGGAAAGCAGCGCTAACCGAAGCCCAATCGGTCAGACGGTAAGCAACGCCAAACGAAGTTCCAACCCCGTATGCCGAACCCTTAAAGCTGGTTTTAACGCTGTAGTCGTTTACTGGACCGGGTAGTTGACCTGCCATAATGCCCATCATAACATTAAAGTAGCCTAATCGTTCAAAGTTGGGTAACCCATCGTTGTAGTTTCCGGCTCCGCCACCATTGGTAATACCCACAAACATAAAAGCTGCAAACCTATCCTTTTTGTAGGTTAAATTTAGTGCCGGGTAAAACAGGGAACTGGTTTTACTCTTATACTTGTAGTTGGCTGCAGAGAAATTCCCATTATCGAAGATGCTTTTTGTGGATAAGAATGGAATGGTTGAAAACTCCATGAAAAAGCCATCGGCTCCCCAAATGGTACCTGCCGGGTTGTAGAAAGGTGCATCGGTAGTGGTTGAAGCATTCCGGTTTCCTGTTTTCATTTTAGCTGCACTACCGTTGTTTGCCGGGTTGTAATCGGCCATTACCGAAACTGCGCCTAGCATCAAAATGCTTAAAATAACTGATCGTTTCATTTGTTATTGGTTTTAAGTTGGGTTTAAGCTTTATAGATTAACTCCAATGCGGACTCAATCTTTGTTAATTGATGTTAACAAAGGTTGGCTTTGTACCATATAAAATCGTTCAATAAAAAACTCGAACCTCAAAAATGTTGTTCCATAAAATATTGAACACGTGGAATAGGGTGCTCTGAAAAGCATTTGATGGACGGAATAGCGATTGGATATAAAAAAGGGGTTGCAAGATATCTTGCAACCCCAAGAGCATCCAGTAAAAACCCTTAGTATTCTATCTGCTCTGCACCATTACTAATAACGCAGGTTATAGTTTGAGGCGTGTGCCCCTCGGGTGTTTGGTATTGTCTTGTTACCTCTTCAATAAATGCCTCGGTATGGCTATTCTTAACCAGATTTATTGTACATCCACCGAATCCGCCTCCCATCATGCGTGAACCCAAAACGTAATCAAGGTTCTCTGTGATTGCAACAAGTTTATCGAGTTCCGGGCAGCTAACCTGGTACTTGTCTTTCAAACCGTAATGGGACTGGTACATCAACTTGCCAAAAGTATTAAAATCCTTGTTGATAAGAGCTTTTCCGGCATTGGTAACCCTTTCGTTTTCCTCAACCACATAGGAGCATCGGCTCCAAACCACGGGGTCAAACTCCTGCTTATGCGCCATAAGTTCATCTAAGGTAATATCGCGTAGTGATTGAACTTTGCCGTTCGAACGTTTTAGTATATCGACCCCGGCCTGGCATTCCTGCCTCCGTTTGTTGTACTCCGACGATGCCAGCGAATGCTTTACTCCGGTGTTAACCAGAATAATAGAATGATTGTCCATGTTAAGTTCAAAGGGTTCAAACTCAAGGCTAAGGCAGTCGAGCTTGAGCACATGATCTTTCATCCCATGCAACGAGGCAAACTGATCCATTATTCCACACTTTACACCTGCATACTGGTGTTCGGCTTTCTGGGCCAGATGGGCCAGCTGCATACGGCTATACCCCAGGCTGTAGAGCTGGTTAAGCGCAAAGGCAAGGCCACTCTCAATTGCTGCCGACGACGACATGCCTGCTCCAATGGGAACATCGCCGCCAAACACACAGTCGAATCCCGGCACATCCTTCCTATCGGTAACCATTTGAGCAATTACCCCCAGCAAATAGTTTGCCCAATGGGTTTTGGATGGTTCAATTCTATGGGTGGGGGTTGTGTAATCCTTCTGAAAATCGAACGCATGGAAACGATAGAGATTTTGCCCGTTGGGTTTCAATGCAAAATATGCATAGCGATTAATGGCAGCCGGCATAACAAACCCGTTGTTATAGTCGGTGTGCTCTCCAATCAGATTAACCCTGCCAGGCGCCTTGAAAACATAAGGATTTGAACCAAAACGGTTCCTAAAAGCATCAACAATCTTCTCAACCATCATCTTATTCTACTCCAAAATTATTACCAATCCGCTACGGGGTTTCACTTTAAAGTTATGGTTTTCGTTTTTAACTGCACTCATCGAGCTTATCTTTAGCTCATCGTCAGCGTTGCCCTCGGAAATAACTGTCATTTTGTACTCCCTATCATCAAGGAAACCGAAGTTAATGCTAAAGATATGCTCATTGCTAGCCGTCATGCACCCAATATACCATTTTTTACCATGCTTACGGGCTACTGCGATATGCTCACCCACTTTGCCTTCAATGGGAACAGTTCTATCCCATGTAACGGGGACTCCCGATAAAAAGTTTAAAGCGATGGAGTCTTTCTCATAGAAAATTGGCGAATCGGCTAGCATCTGAACGCCACCGTGGTAAACCACATACATAGCCATTTGTTGGGCACGCGTAGTCATGGAATGCGGATTTTCCCATGATTTTACAAATTTTTCAGGGGTAACATGGCGCATGGAGCCGGGTGTATAGTCCATGGGCCCAACCACATTCCTAACAAATGGAATGGTAAGGTTATGCACCGGAGTGCATTTTTCGGAAAACTTATTGTACTCTAACCCCAGCACCCCCTCGATGTTTACAATATTTGGGTATGTTCGTGTTATACCGGTTGGCTTATACATTCCGTGCAGGTTTAACAGAAGGTTTCGCTTGGCGCATTCTTCGGCCAGCTTGTTGACAAAATCGACAACGCGTTGGTCGGCACGGTCGAAAAAATCAACCTTAAGCCCCGATACGCCCAGTTTGCTGAACTTATCCAGATTAGCAGTAAAATCTTTGTCAATAGTGTTCCACATGGCCCATATAAACACCTTAATTCCCTTGCTCCTGGCATAAGCTATTACCTCTTCGAGGTTGAGATTGGGGTTTACCCTGTTAAAGTTCCACAGCTTTGCCCATCCGTCGTCGATGTTGATGTACTCTATGCCATTTTTGGCAGCAAAGTCAACCATGTACTTGTAAGTTTGGGTATTGATCCCCGCTTTAAAATCTACTCCCGGAAAGTTCCAGTTATGGTACCAATCCCAAACCACCTTACCCGTTTTCACCCAATCGAAATTCATTTTTGGTTCGTCGGCCAACAGGTAAACCAGCTGGTTTTGTAAAATCTCCACATCGCTTTGAGCAATCATTATAACTCGCCAGGGGTAGGTTCTGGTTCCCTTGGTTTTTGAGATGTAGTTTTCGGTTTTCTTCACCACCATCCTCGATATTTGTGGCCATTTGACCAGATGAAGCCTTCCGGGTAATTCCTGCTTTTCGCGCTTCGGATACTGAGGAAATACCGTCCTAAATCCAGAGCCCTCTCCCTTGCTAATGAACATGCCCGGATAGCTGAACAGGTTCGATTCCGATACAACAACCAGTTGGCCGGTGGGTACTTTGTACATAAATGGCGTAAGCGCCAGTGTCCCTTTTTCGATTTCGTTCAGGGATTTTGGCAGGTAGTTCACCTCAAAAGGCGTAAGGAAGCCGCCTACCTGTGGAAAATAAACCGTTGTCCCGTTGGGCAGGTTAAACTCATCGGCTTCGTTATAAACCACTAAATCCCTATCGAATGATGTAACCACCCGCCAGGCAAAACCCTCGTTGTAGCATCGGAACTGAAGCGATAAACCATTACCGTAATCGAGGGTCAGCTGGTTATACCTCTCCTCCAGCTCGGCAGCCGTGCCCCAAAGTGTTTTAACTATCCGATAGGTGCTATCATAGGTGGCTTTATGCGGACCCAAAAAGCTGTTTTCGTTAAAAAGACTTGTACTCATGGCTATGGCCGAGGGTTGAACCACCATACTACCATGGCTTAGCAGGGTGTAGGTGATTCTATCTTTTACTTCGATATTTGCCACTACCTGGTCGTTGGGCGATTGTAGCTTGTAGCTTTGACCGAGAATAGTATTTGCAGCAATTAGAAGTGGTATTAGTATTGCTATTCTGCTCATTCTGTTAAAGTTTTACATCCACCAAAAATCCACTATTGGTTAATAGGCCTGATACTTACCTTAAAATCAAACCTTTTACCCTTTAAAACATACTTTTGCAAGTAGTTGTAGAAGAAGCTTTCGCTTCCAAGAGCATTCTGAGCAAGATCGATATAAAGATGGTTTACAGGGCTTTCAATGAGGTCGGAGGTGTGGTTTGCCTTCGTTAGGGTTTCTAACGAATAGGGATGAATGCTAAAGCAGAATGACTTCCCGGTTACCTCAATTCCTCTCTCACCGCTGGCTGTGTGCACCCTTACCCAATCTACATCATATCGATTGCCGTTCTCCTGGGGCTTAGTATAGGGTGTAACCATTTGGGAAGCAAGGTAAGAGTACAACCCCCAGTGCGCTGCATAGCTTCGGTCGCGATAGTTTTCCTGAGGTCCACGACCCAGCCATTCAACCTGCGATAGCTCCTTGGGGAGTTCCAGCATGAACCCTACACGCGGTAGGTTATAGTTTTTGCTTCCGTTTAGCTGTAAATGGATATCCACTTCACCGGAGGGCTGTACGGTATGGGTTATCACAGCATCAAATTTCGATTTTTTACCTACAATCACCTGCTGGGTTTTCACAACAACAGCAGCCCCAGACTTAGCAATCGTAACATTCGATTTCTTGATACTAAGGTCATTTAACCCATACATCTGCCAAAGCTTGGCGTGGAAAGAGAATCGTGGGTCGGGATTGAAATCGGTTCCAATATCGTTGCTGGTGGGTGCACGCCAAAGGTTCACCTTGGGACCATTTTGAACAACCACTTCTCCGTTACTCATCCATCTGAGGATTGAACCCGTTTGTCTATCAAAATCGATACTGAAGTTATCGCCCACCACTGTCCATAGGCTTGCCGTTTCGCTGACACTTAAAGTGCCTGTGGCTTCGATGGTTTCGGCAGGTTTCTGAATCATCCAGGGCATCTCATACTGAAAGGAGGCCACCTCAAAACCTTGCTTTGCCCAAATTTCATCGTTTGCGAGTTGAACCGACAGGTTGAGATGGTAACGCTTCCCGGGGTTAATTTGCGGTTTTGTATAAGGAATTTCAAGAACGGCCCGACCGTCTGGTTTTACATCGGGCAACGAAAGATTACCCTTTTGAATCACTCTGCCATCCTCGGTCATGTTCCATTCCAGATTAAATTGGTTAAGGCTAATAAACGCATAGGCATTTTTTAGTGTTACCGTTTTTCGCTCTACATCCAAGTCTAGGAACTTAACGTACTGCTGAACCTTCTTGATTTCAGCCATGGCGGGTTTAAGCGAGCGGTCGGGGAAGGTTACCCCATTATGGCAGAAATCCTTATCGTTAGGTTTATCGCCAAAATCTCCACCATAGGCATAGTAAGGTTTTCCATCGGCGGTGAACTTTACTAACCCCTGGTCGGTCCAGTCCCAAATGTAACCGCCCACCATGCGGGGGTGGCTTTCAAACAGGTCCCAGTACTCCTTGAAGTGGCCATTGCTGTTTCCCATGGCATGCGAGTACTCGCAGATGAGTATTGGGCGTTCCTTCTTATCGAGCTTAGCCATCTCGTTTAACCTGTCGAGAGTGGGATACATAGCCGCGTTGAAATCATATCCGGTAAGGGCTTTAGACCATTGCAAAGCCGAAATCATTCTCCTTAACTTTTCGAATGCTCCAACACCCTCAAAGCTAAGTGGCCGCTTGATGGCCTTGCTCTCGTAATGTATTGGCCGGTTAGCAGCATCCAGTTTTCTGATGGTATCGGCCATAGCCCACATGTTGGGGCCATCGCCCGATTCATTGCCCAGCGACCAGATTATTACCGAAGGGTGGTTCCTATCGCGCAACACCATGCTAACACCACGGTCAACAATAGCATTTTTCCACTCAGGGTAAAGTACCGGCGATTGATTCCTATACTGCCAAAGGTAGTGCGACTCCACATTGGCCTCATCCATTACGTACAATCCGTACCTATCGCAAAGCTCATAAAAGTAAGGATGATGAGGGTAGTGGGCAGTTCGAACCGCATTAAAGTTGTTCTGCTTCATCAGCATCACATCCTTTTCCATCAGCTCATACGATACCGTACGACCATGGTACTGGTCAAACTCATGGCGGTTTACCCCCTTTATCATAACCGGCTTCCCATTGATCAGTAGCTGTCCGCCTGCAATTTTAACCTCCCTGAAACCCACCAGCTGCTGGTAGTACTTGTCATCCACATTAATAATTAACTGGTATAGATTTGGCTTTTCGGCACTCCAGAGCTCAGGCTTAACCACTTTTTCGGAAACCGAAAAAACTGTAGCGCCATTCTTTACGGTGGGTTGTACCGATTTATCAAAAATCAAATCCCCATTCCTGTCAAAAAGCTTTAGGCTGATGTTAGGAAGTTTACTTTCAGCAGTATTTGTTAGTACTCCATTAACTGACAGTGTTGCCTCGGAGTAATCGAGATTGAAAGATGTGTTCACCTCAATGTCCCATAAGGCATTTTCGGGCTGTGCATAGATGAATACATCGCGAAAGATACCCCCTAATCGCCAAAAATCCTGATCTTCCAGGTAGCTTCCATCGGACCAGTTAATAACCCGAGCGGCCAAAAGGTTTTCGCCTGCAGTAGTAAAAGGGGTGATATCAAACTCTGCAGGGGTCATGCTTCCTTGGGTGTAGCCCACGTATTGGCCATTAATCCATAGATCCATAGCCGATTGCACACCGGCGAAATGAATAATCACCCTGTTTCCATTCCAGCTTTCCGGTATCCGAAAGGTGTGCCGGTACAGGCCCGTTTCATTCCCCTCGTTGGGGACAAAGGGAGGATTGGCAGGGAAAGGGTGTATCTGGTTGGTATAAACGGGCACGCCATATCCCTTGGTTTGCCAGTTGGAAGGGACAGGAATGGTATTCCAGTCGTTATCAGCAAATGCTTTTGAATGAAAGTCGTCGGGTGTGTTAAGCGGATTTGTTACGAACTTGAACTTCCAGCTCCCATTTAAGCTTAGAGCATACTCAGAATTAAATATGTATGAGTTTACACTGGGTCTCTGGGAAAATGGAACCAGCAAGGTGTGCGATGGTAGCCGGTTAACGGCAAAAACCTGGGGGTTCTGCCAGTTCTGTGCCTGCAACGCCAGGCTGCAAGCACAGAGTATTATTGTAATTACGCTTCGCATCGGCTTAAAGTTTTATTCTATTGCCCTTTAGAAAAGGTAGCCAACCAAAACATACAATCCGGATGAACCATACTTTTTATCCATTGCCATTCCGTAATCGGCTGAAACTACAAAGTTCTCATTCATAACAATTTTAAGGCCTGCGCCGAATGTGGTGTACAGGTTCTTGTAGCTGTTCGAAAACAATAAGTTGCGTTGTGTTGAAGGCACATTCGTTAGGTCCATATCGTAGCCCTTGAAAACCTTACCGGCATCGGCAAACAGGTTAAAGCCAAGGTAAAAGTTCTGACCTATGGCATGGAAACGGTAGGCTTTCCAGCGTAGCTCAAAATTACCAATTGCTGAGTGCCGCCCAACAACTCTATTCATCAGCACTCCTCTAACGGTTTGTGCACCACCAAACCCTTCGTAGTAGTTACTTGTGGTGAGGTGCTGACGTGCGTAGAACGGCACATTACCAAGGTTCCCCTCGTACCACAGCCTGTAGGCAAACGATAGCTTTTCCTTCACAAGCGTAAAGTACTGGCGGTGAATTAATGATACTCTTCCGTAGGTATCGTTATTGCCAATGAATTTAGGCGATACCCTGAAAAGTAGCTCGGTCCACATACCCTTCATCGGGTTGGTGAGGCGGTCGCGTGAATTGTAAACTAAACCCAACTTTACGCTATTATCGAATCCGCCATTTTTCTCATCGTCAGAAATAATTCCCCATGAAACCATTTGATCGTAAAGAATAGGAACATTGGGGATTAGCTCATCGTTATCGCGGCCCTTGTTTAGGTGGTCAATGTCAACAGTTGCTATATCGTACCAACCCAGGTCGAGCCCGGCAATCCAATTAAACCTGCTATCAGCAATTTTATCTTCTAACAAGAAATCGGCCTTTAAAGCCTTACGATCGTACTTATAGAAAACCTGCGAGATAAAATCGGCGGTTGCATCTATATTCTCAAAGTCGGCATTATAAACGGTTTGGGTGCCATTAAAGCCGTAGAATGGATAGGTTCTGTTTCGGTTAAAACTAAGGCGACCGATAAAATGCTTGTTGGGGATTAGCGTGTACGAATCGAAGTAGGCAATGGCATCCATGCTTCCCTTGGTATAAGCCGAGAGCTGTAAATAGAGGTTATGGTTGAAATCGGGGTAGCGAGAGCCATCGCCAAAATCGAAGGAGTTAACAATGGCGCCGTAGAGCAGGCCAAGATTCGAATCGTAACCCAGGGCGGGTAGAACTCCCACTGTCCAACCGGTTTTTACATCATCCTTTTGGGAAGATTTATTTTCCTGATTTTCCTGGCTAAGTGCAGGCAAAGCAATTGTGCAAACTAACAGTAAGGTAATAACTTTTCTCATAGCTTTATGTTTTGGTTTTTGTTAAGGTTTAGGGAAGCTATTTAGAAAAGTGCAAGCATTTGGTCGTTCAAATAAAAAGTTTGAACAATTTTATAGCGATATTGCGGCTATATTAAATTGATATACAGAACTATAAAAAAATACCACAAAGGAAGGTTCTGCTAAGTATTTTTTTTAGTTGAACTCCTGAACGCCTTTTTGTACTCCGAGGGTGTCATTCCGGTTTCCTTTTTAAAAAGGGTGTTGAATGAAGTTTTTGAGTTAAACCCCGAATCGTAGGCAATGCCCAGTAGGGTTTCGTTGTCATAGGTAGGATTGGTAAGCCTTTGCTTGGCCTCTTCTATCCTGAAACTGTTGATATAGTTGAAAAAGTTAACTCCAAGCTCCTTGTTCAGGTAAGTTGATATTTCCTGTGCACTTAATTTGAGCTGTTCGGCAAGATCTTGAATGGTGAGCTCGTTGTTCAGGTAGGGCTTGTTTTTAACCATATGCTCATAAAGCAAATCGCCCAGTTTCTGGGGTGTTTTGAAATGGGTATCGTCGGGAGTAGCAATTTGCTTGGGCTTTTGGTACTGATACAGCACGGGTTGGTGAATACCGTAATAGCTTATGGAAAATGTAAATACCAGCAACCCCAGGTGAAACAGCTCGATAGGGTTAAATGGAAAAATGTTCTGGGTCGAAAAAAAGATAAAGGTTAAAGCCGATGCAAGGAACCCCCCTAAAATCCAGAAAGCGGAGCTTTTAAGCCAGTTCAGCATGATGGCCTCGGAACGATAAGAGAAATGATCGCCCAGGGTTCGGTTGTGTTTTCGGATTAAAAGTAACGAGGCTCGCCAGTAGTAAAGCATGATGGCCAGAAAAAGGGTGAAGTTAAAAACAGCGAGCCAGGTAATGACACCTTTACCAAAGAAGTCAACAGCATCAATGTCAATTGGTTTAATCCAAACTATGGCGATCACCATGAATAGGTATGCAGGAATCAGGTGCAGGTGAATCTTGTTAAGCTTAACCGGCTTTTTGGATATCAGGAGCTTTGTGTAAAAGTATAGAAAAGGCCCATAGCTGAAGGGAATGATGATGAGGTCGGGCAGCCAGGTAAAGTAGGTTGCATTAAGTAAAGAGTATAGCATTTCAAAACCAATAATCACCAACCAAACCACCAGCAACTTATCGGCCGCACCCTTATTAGGTTTTCGGTAAACCAGGAGTGCTGCAAACCAGGCCTGTATCAGGCCAATGTGGTATATTGGGAAAACGTTGGTCATAAATACGTTTTCCGGTAAATGTAGGTAAAAGTTAGGAAAAATGAAATAATCGTTTAGAGGATGATTTAATGCAGAACGAGCAAATTACTTGAAAAACTTTCTGAAATGCTAAGAGTTAAAACAACGGTTATAGTATTCGATTCTCTCTGATTACCTCATGAACAATATCGGGTAAATTATGCTCAATGGTTTTAAGTACTTCCAAAACTCTTTTATGGCGAAAACGGTTTTGACCAAGCTCATTGATATGCTGTATAAACAATGCCTTTAACCCATCGCTGTTTACAATTCCCTCCATGTATTCCGATGCGTGTAGGTAAAGCTGAATGATAGGAAGGTACTGCGGGGTACTTTTCATTTGTTTCTCCTTGGTAGCAAGCTTATACCTTCGCACCAGCGAAATTATCTTGGAATACTTCTCGGCATGGAATAATGCATCGATATAGGTGGCAAAAAACAGATGCCAGCGAAACTCAAAAATTTCAGTTTTGTAACCATTCAGAAAGATTTCCGCATACTCCACGGCTTTGCAAACCGAACCGTTGGCTAGCAGTGTTTTGATGTAGTAGCTGGCAAATCCAATTTTGTAGTAAAAGTTTCCGGATTTTTTGAGGTCGGGAAACGAAGCAACCATAATTTCAAGAGCTTTTTCTTTTTTCCCCTGCCGCAGAAGGATATCGCATACATTTATCAGGTAAAACAGGTAATCGCTGTTTCGGTAACGGATAGAAAGGAAGCCATACTTTTCGGCTTCATCAAGCTCATTAAGCTTAGAGTGCATCATGGCCCGGTTGGCATAGTAGTTAGCCAAAATGCGTTTTGAGTAAAACACATCCTTTTTAAACTGCAAATCGAGGTGCTGGTACACCAACTTCAACTTATCGAATTCCCTGTTAGTGTAGTATAGAATGGTAAGCCTTACCAGTGCACGGTACCGGGTGTAACCATCAATTGCCTCATTGTAATAGGTATCAGAAAAAAGTTTTTCCCAGGTATGAAACTCCTCTGCTACCCATATCTTTTTGAAAATTACCTTTTCCGCAGCCTCGTTCATCTTATTGTTTAGCTGCTGGGAATTAAAGTAGTTTGACTTATAGCGCTCCAGGTATTCCGAAACAATGACATAGTTGCGGGGGCGGTTGCGTACAATCAGGTAATCGCGGTAATGCTGCAAAACCCTGAAGAACTTCATGAAGTAGTAGCTGGTGGGCAGCACTTCATCCATTTTTTTGATCAAGTCGATTTCCTGATCCGACTGGATTGAGTCATTCAATATGCATTTTTCAATGTCACTTACCCAATCGTAAAAGTAATCAACATCAATTTTTTGCAAGTTTTCCTGAATCCAGTTCTTCAGGTAAGAGTAGGTTCGCTTATCAATGGCTTTATCAAAAGGCAAACGATTATCGGGGTTATTGGAATTGTAATGGATCAGGTTGAGTATTTTTAGATTTTCTTGTTTCTGAAATTGTTGTATAGAAATGAGGTAATCCAGCTCATGCGGATAAAGTTCCGAGCAGAACGCCTCAAAGGCAGCTAACTTACTTTTCATAATCAAAAAAAATTTACAATGCAAGTTAGTAAAAAAGAACCGGCTAATGCCGGTTCAAAGTTTTATATTGTCTTTAACCATTCCAAGGCTTCCTGCTCATTGGTAAAGAACCTAGATGTAAACTTTTTTGGATCGCGCTTGGCCATTATATTCTTTACGGCAAAGGTGACAAATGGATCGTTCTGCACTAGAACAGCAGAACAGCGATATCCAATTGCCTGAGCCCGGGGTAACCATTCCTCGTTAAGCCATCTTTGGTCTTCAACTCCGAAAACCTTTGCTTCGGTATTATCGGTGAGTACTTTCACAATTGCATGCTTACGCATCAGCTCCAAGGCTGTGTTACACCCTTTCCGGAACTCATCGCTGGGGGGTAAGCCAACCCACTTGATCTTTAAGCAGGGCACTTCAACAAGTACATCAATTCTGCAGTGCTTGCCTACCACAACGGTTTCCATTCACATCTACTTTTTTAGAAAGTCTATAACTGAGGAGTTAAAAACATCCGGCTTCTCAAACATCATAAAATGGCCACATCTGGGAACCATGACCAACTTACTATTAGCAATTTTAGACGCCCCATACCTGGCAATCTCTTCGGTTTTACCGGGATTAAGGTATCGGTTTGGAATCAGGTTATCGTTCTCACCAAAGAAAATCAAAGTTGGGACTTTGATATCGCTCAGGTAATCTATTACGGGCTCATCAACCATTCCCCTAACCGATTGGGCAACTGCGTAGCAGTAACCATCAAAGTCTGCTGCTTTGCGCATACGGAGCCTGTCGGTAATCATAAATTCGGCCTCCTTGGGAACCTTATAGAAATTGGTTGCCAGGTTGTTCTGAATGGCTTCGGCTGAAGTGAGCTTAACCCCCTTAGGAGTCATTACATCGCGAAACCATTGTTTTTGACCAGCAGTAAACCTCTCAAATCCGGCCGGAGAAACCAATATAAGACCCTTAACCACATCAGGATAGAGCAAGGCTGTGGTAATGGAAATTTGTCCGCCCATTGAGTGTCCAGCCAGATAAACATTTTGTAAATCAAGCTCGTTGATCAACTCTAATACAACACCCGCATAGTACGACATAAGCCCGCTATGAGGTTCCTTGCTCGATTTTCCGTATCCGGGTAAATCAATAGCAATGCACCTAAAATGCTGGCTTAGCTCACCCAGGTTACGGCTCCATGCGGGGGAGTAACTCCCAAGCCCATGTATGAAGATTATCGTTTTATTGCCCTTTCCCAATTCGGTGTAAGCAATGGTATGGCCATCTTTAGGAAGAAGCACCTTTTTCACCTCGAATGGATATTCTAGGTCATCCATCGTTTTCAGATCGCTCAGCCCCTTATAGGGCGAGCTGCAGCCTGAGGCTATCATAACTGTCAGAATTGCAACATAAAAATATCGAACCATTGCTTATCAATTAAAAAATTAACCACTTAAATACCAGAAAGGCTGTCCAAGGATTAGCCGGACGCTTATCGAGATTTCCGTTTACCGGGCTACCATGGGAGTTTTCCTTGCTATCGAAAAAATCACCAAGCATCAGGTAGGCACCATGCAGCTCCAGACTCATGAATGGGCCAAAGTTGTATGCCAAGGCGCCATTTAGCTCTGTTCCCATTACATACCCACCATCTTTGGGTTGAACATTTGAAAGTGCAAATGCTCCACCAACTTTTGCATTGAAACGGTATGGGACGATACCCTTTGACCATGTTAGTGTAGCCGCAGTAAGTCCATAGCCCATGTTTGAAATATCGCAAACTACAGGAGTAAAACGGTTAACCACATTTCCATGAGGCATTAAAATGTATGAACCACTACTGATAAAAATGGCACCTGGCGAAGCCCATTGGTTTCCGGTAATTACGCCAGAGTAACGGCCATCCTTAAGACCATCGGCATCACCGCTTGAGTATAGTATGTCGAGGGTTATGGCATCGGCCGGAGTTTGGGCATAACGGTACGAAGCTCTGAGATTGGCTGCAAAGCCAAGAAAATCATTAGCCTTAGTCCAGCGGGTTTGCGACATGGTTTTGTTCAGCAAAGTATCGGCACGCCCAAGGTTAAAGTTAACAAAACCGGTAATCATCCAGGGGTCAAGCCAATGCTCGGTGTTACGTCCAAAAAATGTTCCCAACCAGTAAATATCAGCCTTATAGGGAACATCGCCATACCGAAAGAAATAGGTACCGTTGTAGGATGCCAGCAAAGAGTTTAGGCCTTGCCCTAAAATGGATACGCCTCCTTTCCCCGATGCCCTATCGCGCAGCCAGTATGCCGATAGCCCCCATTTCCAGGCTCGGCTAATATCTTTCTCTCCTGTTAGCTCAATTAACGAAACGTCGTCGTTCTGTTCCGTTGAGTTCTCGTAAAGCTGGTAGTAACCAGCTTTTACCCTTGAATAATCCCAATCTTTCCGGACCGAAATGCCTACCCCATCGGTACCCCAGTAAGCAAGCCGATAACCGGTAGTAGACATCTTATCAAAAACCGTTCTGTAGGGGTTATATGGAGTATCGAAGAGACGTTGCAGCCCCAGGTTTACAAACCATCCCTTCGATGGATTCAGCTCAATTTCAATGTTTTGGGTTTGAAGGTTTACCTGGTCAGCCGAAATACCTGAACCCAGGTTACCACCAACCCCGTAAGCGGCATCGCCCCAGGTCCAGTCAATTTCGAACGAAGCCCGTAACAGTGCCTTGCCGTTAAATAGTTTGGGTTGATAGATAAAAAAGGGTATCAACCTCTGTTCAAAATATCTTGAGGTAACCGAATCGCTTGTGGTTGTGGTGTTACCCCCAAAAAGCCTACCCACAACTTGCCCTTTCAGGAAATCGCTTTTGGCGTACATGTTCGATGCCACCCCCTGGTTGATGAAGAAGGCAAAAAACTGCAACTCCTTATCGGCCTTTTCGGGGATCTCTCTGGTAAAATATTGGTTGGCTGGCATTTGTGCTTTACTGCCCCATGCTATCAGCATGAACAGTGCAAGTACTACTGTTTTCTTTCTCATTGACTTTGATAGATTCAATGTTTTTAAAAGAATAAGGGACTTGCATTACATGCAAGTCCCTTATTGCCAAATTTAGCGAACAATCTTTATATACTTCTGAACGTTTGTTGTTCCATAAGCACCTCCACTGGTGCTTCCAAAACCACCCTGTGCAGTTGGGGGAGTAACACCCTGAATCTGAGGCTCTGTCTGAGCCACCTCATAATTCATGGTGTAGGGGTTCTTAGTAGCGTCAATCTCAAAAATTCCCTGGCTGGTTATTGAGGAGGGAGAAGTCTGGTTTAATGTGATATTCCATATGTTTCCGACACCAGATTTTGCCTGTACATAAGTACCGGTCAACGTAGTTTTGGCACCATCCTTAAAAGATTCAACTAAATAGGTATTGTCCTTATTGAACTTAGCGTAAATGGAGTCAATTCCTAAATAAGCAAGAAGAGGGGCAACATTTGTACCTGACGAATACCACTCACCAACAATACCAATCTTTTGCGGATCGTTGGAATCGTCATCTGAACTTTTTTCGCAAGCCACCAGGGCTACAGAAAACATAACGGCCAAAACAAGATACTTTTTCATTTTCGTAAGATTTAGAGTTAGACTTTAATTCGGTTCAGTATTATGTAGGCAAGTAACAAAACCCTGAAATCATGGTCAACATTTACACTATTTTCATCAGGTTGACAAAAGTTTTTATTATATGCTAACATATTGCTATTTAATTGTTTTTTAGCACTTTAAATCATTAAAATAAAGATTAGACTTATCACCCCCACCTGATCACATTTGCTCCCCAGGCATATCCAATACCTGCAGCTATCATTGAGATAATAGTTCCGTTTTTTATCCTTCCGGTTTTTAGCCCCAGGTGAAGCGAAAGTATCTGATCTACCTGGCCCATATGGCCAAACTCCTCAAGGTAAATGGTTTGCTCCATGGTTAGGCCCAACTCCTGAACCATATACTCGTACATGGAACGCTTAAAGTGCAGGCATGCCAGGTAGCCCAGCTTATCCTTATCAACCCCTGATTTTTTAAATGCCATGTTGATGCAGTTCATCCAGTTGGCCATAGAGACCTCGTTAAGCCGCTCCTTCATGTGCTTTTCGTCGAAAACTCTGAGCGACTTGTAAGCAAAATGGGCATTCTCAGCTGTTATTGGCTTACAGGTTCCACCATACTCCACACCTACGTCGCGGGCGAGCGAGCCATCGGTCATAATATGGGTTCCCAGCAAAACATTTTTACCCAGGTTGCGCTTCATAATGAGAGCTCCAGCGCCAGCCGAGAGGTTGTACATGAACGAAACGGCAGGATCCTTGAAATCGATAAAATCGCCGTTGCGATAGCCACCAACAATCATCACCGTGTTTATGTTTTCATCGGCCAGCATCATGTCCTTGGCAATTTTCATGGCTGCTACGGTTGTACCGCAACGCTGCTGAACGTCGATGGCCCATGCATTCTTAGCTCCAATCTGTTCCTGAATGTAAATGCCCGATGTGGTAAGCGGGTACTCTTTCCACTCCTCACCAATACATAGTATGAGGTCAATCGAAGCCGGATCAACCCCCGTATTTGCCAGGGCATCCTTAGCTGCCCTTACTCCCATTTCCTGGGTTCCATCCTCAGGCCCCGGAACCACAATGGACTTTATTCCCAATTTCTCTATCACAGCCTTCTCGCTCCATATACCACCAGTTGCTTCGGCAATCTGCCGAGCAGTCATTCTCTCTTTTGGGATGTATATGCCTGTACCAACTATTCCAACATGGCTATTCATTTGGAGAAATCGTTTTTAAGTTTAAAAGATAAAAAGGTTGCTTCCAACGGCCAACCCGGCTCCCGAAGCAATAAATATAACCATATCGCCCCGTTTGACCCTCCCTTCGGTTATGGCATGGTGAAACGCCATGGGAACGCATCCGGACCCGGTATAACCATACCGATCCATAACGCAGGTGGTCTTTTCCATGGGTTGCTTCAGCTCATCCATCACCTTAACAATTACCGACCTATTAATCTGCGTGAATATGAAATGATCTACCTGCCCGGCTGAAAGGTTATTATCGGCAAGCAACTTATTGGCTACCATTGGCCACAAACGAACATTCCGATCGCCCGGTAGGGGTTTAAGGTTCTGCAAACCATACTCGTTTGCATTCAGCCTTTCATGGGTAATGGGGTTACGAGTACCCCCAGAGTAGATGCCTATAAAATCCCATTGAGTTCCATCGGCCAGCTGCTGACCGGCTATATATCCCGATTCCTTATCAGTAGCCTTTTCAAGGATGAAAGCACCAGCACCATCAGCAAATATGGAGTATCCAAAAGCATCGTCGGGTCGGATAAAGGCTGGCATGTTGTAAACCCCCACAACCAGGGCGTATTTGATAGTTGGAGAGCTGCTCAATATTTTTACGGCCGAATCGAAACCTATTGTGAAACTGGCACAGGAAGCATTCACATCGAAAGCCGAGGACCATGTCTCCGATCCCTGTATTCTCCCCTGAACAATAATTGCCGTTGCCGGGGAGATAAACTCAGGCGTGTCGGTAGCTACTATAAATAGCCCTATTTCGCTGGGGTCAATTTCAGCCCTGGCAATGGCATTCATCGCAGCCCTTGTGGCAAAATCGGCAGAGGTTTCGTTTAACCCTCTCAGATGTGCGATATGCCGCTTGAAAATACCAATCTTCTGCTCGGTTTTTTCCGCATCAAAATCGACACCTGCTAACCTTTTCAACTCCAGATTATCAATTGGCTCTCCGGGCACATATATACCTGTTGCTTTTATTCTTACGGGAATCATCTGGTACAATTTAAATATAACCCATTTGCTTTGCCTTTTCCGTTAACTCCTCGCGAAATTTGGGATGCGCAATGGAAATAAGGGCTTTTGTACGCTCCTTTACAGTTAAGCCGGTAAGACGAGCATACCCCCACTCGGTAACAACATAATCGGTATGGCTACGATGAAGGGTTACGGCGGTACCCTCGGGTAGCACCGGTACGATGGTTGATATCTCTCCATTGCGGGCTGTTGACCGACATGCAATGATCGACTTGCCGAGCCCATCGAATCCCTCAATGGCTCCCTCGGCAGTATCGGTTTGGCCGCCGGTGCCGGAGTACTGGTTTATACCAATAGACTCGCTGGCCACCTGGCCGGTGAAATCGACCATGATGCAGGTGTTTATGGAAACCATTTTTGAGTTCTTGCGGATGACGCAGGGATCGTTGACATAACGGCCACGAAGGAACTCAACGGAGGGATTATTGTGGAGCCAGCGGTAGAGCTTTTCCGATCCCATGGCAAACGTGCATATGAACTTTCCGTTGTGCAGGGCTTTCTTTTTGTTCGTAATAACGCCCAGCTCGTAAAGTTCCATCATGGAGTCGACCATCATCTCGGTGTGTACCCCTAAATCCTTCTTATTACGAAGTGAGAGCGCAGCTGCATTTGGAATTTCGCCAATACCCAGCTGAATGGTTGAACCATCATCAACCAGCTCTGCTATATGTTCACCTATTCGCATGGCTTCCTCGTCGGGTTGGGGCGATGGTAGGGTTGGCGGAACCTGCGAATACTCTACAAAATAATCTACATCGGTAATGTGAACATGGGTATCGCCAAAGGTTCGTGGTAGTTGGTCGTTTACCTCGAGCACAACAATCTCCGCCGCTTCAAGGATATCCTTTTCGTAGGTTACCCCAAGTGAGAGCGACACAAAACCCTTCTCGTCGGGCGGGGTACAGGTACCCACAAACATGTGTGGCCTGCGAACCTTCAACCTATCGGTAGCCGCCCTGTGGAGCATGTTAGGAACGTAGGTTACGGTTCCTGTCTTTTCCTTAATTGCCTGCCTTGAACCCGGTGCGTGAAACCAGCTACAAAGCTCAAAATGCCCCTTCATCTCAGGTTTCATGTAAAAATCATACGGCTTCATGGTAAGAACCGAGAAAACTTTTACCTCCCTTACCCTATCCTTTGCAAGGTGAAATTTACTCATGCAACCCTGTGGCTCCGACGCACACTGGGCAACAATTATATCACTGTCACTTTTTATCAAATCAGCTACTTGGTCAAGGCTAATCAGCTTACTTTTATAAATATCATTAAACCTACTCATCATCGGACTTGTTTAGTTCTTGTTTTTTAGCAAGTGAACAACCAGCAAAGCTCCAAATCCCGCTAAAACGGAAACAACAATTGCGCTCGATGCGGCAATGGCCGGGTTACGAACAGTTCCCTGGATATAGGTGTCAAACAATCCAAAGCTAACGGAATACCTGGTATGAATGAACGGCAAGAGGTAGTACACGCTGAAATGGGTTAAGGCTGCAACAATGGACGACATAAATGGAATCCACGATGGGACCTCTTTAACAAAGATCCCCATTAGAATTGGAACAAAAATGATTGAAAAATATGCATACACTCCGTTCTGGGCCAGAATTGCTACACTTAATTTAGGGTGTAGCAGCTGATCGCGAGCCATGAAGAACGAAACTACGGCAAGGGCTGCAATTATGAGCCGGTTAATGGCTAAATACTTTGTATCGCTTACACCTCTTTTTGCGCCCCAGATGGGTTTCACAATGTCGTTGTTAACACTGCTACTGATGGATTGAATTAAACCTTCAAGAGTTGACATGCCGGCTGATATCAGGCCCAAAATTATTAGCAAACCTACCAGCGTGGCAAAAATTCCGTTTGAAAAAACTTTCACAACATATGCCGGTATAATACTATCGTTCACCAGGGGTTTGCCCTCAATTGTAAGATCAGGAAACTCCATGCGAGCCCAAAGCCCTGCTACCACTACAGAGAAAAACAGTATTTCAACTGCTGTAGTAGTAATAAGGAACTTGTTCACATCGCTTTCCCTCTTTAGTAAAAGCGATTTGGTTATGATATGCGGCTGGCAAACCACCGCTATACCAATCACTATCTGAGCAAAAATAATTTCATAGAAATCGCGAAATAATGGGCTTTTCGGGTTGGTGGGTTTTACCAGCGCAGGATCAATACCTCCTAACTTTTCGAAAAAAGCCCCAAAACCATCCTTCAGGTGGTGTACACCGGAAAAAATGAGAATGGCTGCCACTACAATCATCACAATAGCCTGAATGGTATTGGTGTAAACCATGGAGTTAGCCCCGCCAAACATCATGTACCCAAATACAAAAGCTACAATTATGGCCAGGGTGATCACTTCATTGGCATTTAAAGCATTTGCAAAAACCTTGGTTAACGCTACAAGTATCAGAACGATAAAGGTCAACAGTAAAAAAGACAAAAAGGCGATAAACAGCGAATACGACTTGCTGTTATACCGGCTACCCATCCAGCTTGCCAGCGAGACCGCACTAACCGATTGCCCGTACTTCCTAAAGCTCTTTGTTAGAACGGCAAGCGAAACAACGGTTGCCAAGGGGAAAAAGACACCAAAGGATAGCACTCCGCTGATTCCGTAGTTCGCAATCAGACCGGGGTTTATAACAAAAGTAGCTGCGCTAGTCATGGCTGCTGCAAGCGAGAGGGCCACCGAATACGCCGAGAAGTTTACACTACCCAACGCATAGTCGCTCATGCTTTTCACTCGCAGCGCACCTTTTATCACAAAGTAGAGTACCGCAGTAGCATAAAATGCTATGAGTATCCATGTTCCTAAAACTTGTCCGCTGGTTGCCATAGGCTTGTATTTTGGAATTTACTTTTAAAAGAATAGACGCAAGTTAGGCAAATAAAGCCATCCCTGCGTCTCCGTGAGTTTTCAACTATATGGTTATTCCACCATCAACGCTAAGCACTGCTCCATTTATGTATGCAGCCTCATCGCTTGCCAGGAAAAGGTATGCCGAAGCAATTTCTTCGGGCAACCCCAAACGACCCACGGGAACTTTTTGCTCCATGGCTTTTAGAACATCTTCGGGCATCTTTTTAACCATTTCGGTTGCGATGAAACCAGGGGCAACAGCATTAACGGTGACCCCCTTGCGGCCTAACTCTTTCCCCCATGTTTTGGTCATTCCAATTAACCCGGCCTTGGTGGCAACATAGTTGGTTTGGCCAAAATTCCCGTAGAGGGCAACAACCGAAGATGTATTAATAATACGACCATACCCTTTTTCAACCATATAGGCACTAACGCACTTGGTACAGTTAAAAACGCCAGTTAAGTTTACATCTACAACCTCTTGCCATTGCTGTGTGGTCATCTTTTTCAACGTTGAATCGCGGGTAATACCTGCATTGTTGATTAGAATATCTATCCGACCATATTTGCCTATTGCATTGGTAGTTGCGGCTTCTACCTCTTCGAATTTAGCGGTATTCACCTTAACAAATTCGGCATTACCACCGTTTTTCTTTATCTCGTCAACCGTGGCTTTGCCCTTTTCCTCGTTCATGTCCCAAATAATTACCGTTGCACCTTCATGCGCAAATCGAAGAGAGGCAGCTTTTCCAATACCATCGGCGCCGCCGGTTATCACCGCAATTTTATTCTCAATACGTTTCATGTCAATATTATTTAAAGATTTAGATATTTTCAACAATTAAAGCAGTGCCCTGCCCACCACCAATGCAAAGGGTGGCTAAACCGGTAGCAGCGTTACGACGTTTCATCTCATAAATTAAGGTGGTAAGAATCCTTGCGCCCGATGCTCCAATAGGGTGGCCCAATGCTATGGCCCCACCGTTAACGTTAACTATCTCAGGGTTGAGATTTAGGTCGCGAAGTACTGCAATCGACTGGGCTGCAAAAGCCTCGTTGGCTTCAACTAAGTCGATATCGGTAATCTTCATTTTAGCCTTTTGCAAAGCTATTCGTGTTGCCGGTACCGGGCCATAGCCCATTATCTTCGGATCAAGTGCGGCGTTACCGTACGAAACGATTTTAACCAAAGGTTTTAAGCCTAACTCGTTTGCCTTTTGGCGAGACATAACGATTAGCATGGCTGCACCATCGTTAATACCGGATGCATTACCCGCGGTAACTGTGCCATCCTTCTTGAAAGCCGGTTTTAGCTTCTGAAGCTGCTCAAGGGTTACCCCCTGCCTAACAAACTCATCGGTTTTGAACAGAATTGGATCGCCCTTTTTCTGGGGTATTTCTAAAGGAACTATTTCAGAATCGAACTTTCCGGACTTTTGTGCAGCTTCGGCTTTTTGCTGACTTTTCAAAGCAAACTGATCCTGCTCCTCACGGCTAATATTCCATTGCTCGGCAATATTCTCGGCCGTAACACCCATGTGGTACTGGTTGAAAACATCGGTTAGCCCATCGTAGATCATGCTGTCAATTACCTGTCCATGACCCATACGGTAACCGTTACGAGCCTTATCGAGCAGGTAAGGAGCATTGGTCATGCTTTCGGTACCTCCGGCCAGTATCACTTCGGCATCGCCCAGCATGATAAACTGTGCAGCCATTGAAACGGCACGCAACCCTGATCCACAGAGCTTGTTAATAGTCATGGCCGGTGATGTTTCAGGAACACCCGCTTTAATGGCCACCTGCCGGGCAACATTTTGCCCCAGTCCAGCTGAAAGGATATTCCCTACAATGGCCTCATTTACCTCATTGGGATTAATGCCTGCCCGGGCGATTGCTTCACGGGCAGTAATGGCGCCAAGCTCCACGGCGCTAAAACCCGAAAGACTTCCGTTGAAATTGCCAATGGCTGTTCGGGCTGCTGATGCTATTACAACTTCTCTCATTGTATTGGGTTTCTTTGGTTTTGTTTTTAATACCACGAAGAAACAACAACCTTAGCCCAAAGACCAGCCTACTGAAATATATACAATATCGACTTATGATTTATTTTATCGCCTTGTTATGTCTTAGTAGCTGATATTCTGATTTTTAATCAACCACGTGAACATATAGACTGTGAAAAAGATGTTTTTGCATGAGAATAAAAAAACCGCTCAACGGAATTGAGCGGTTTGTTGTCCTGCCAGGGGTCGAACCTGGACTCTTCTGATCCAGAGTCAGACGTGTTGCCAATTACACCACAGGACAGTAAATCGGTTTATCGCTGCAAAGATAATGGATTTAAAAATTGAAAAACAAAATTTTCTCCATATTTTTTTATGGTGAAACTTCCTGTAACCAGCAATATCCGGCTACCTGCCGGCTATTTTTGCCCAGGTGTCTTTTAGCGTAGCGGTTCTGTTGAATACCAAACGCTCAGGGGTTGAATCGTAGTCCACACAGAAATAGCCCAGACGTTCAAACTGAAATTTATCGAGGTGTTTAACATTTTTCAGGGATGGCTCAAGGTAACCCTCTATCACCTTTAATGAATCGGGGTTAAGGGTCGATTTCCAGTCTTTTCCTTCAGGAACATCGTTTGGGTCGGCAACAGAAAACAGCCGGTCAAACAAGCGCACCTCAGCTTTTAAGGCATGTGGTATGGAAACCCAGTGTATGGTTCCCTGAACCTTACGTCCATCGGGCGAATTTCCGCCACGTGATGCCGGGTCGTAGGTGCAACGGAGTTCTACCACATTACCATGGTTATCCTTAATCACTTCCTGGCACTTAATAAAGTAGGCATAGCGTAGGCGAACCTCCTGACCCGGTGCAAGGCGAAAGAACTTTTTTGGGGGGTTCTCCATGAAATCGTCCTGCTCAATGTATATCTCACAGCTAAAAGGAATCGTCCGCTTTCCTGCCGACTCGTCTTCGGGGTTATTTACCGCCTCAAGTTCCTCAACTTGTCCTTCGGGGTAGTTTGTAATAACGACCTTTAAAGGGTTGAGCACTGCCATGCGACGCTCTGCCCGTTTATTCAAATCCTCCCGAATACAGAACTCAAGCAACGATAAGTCGATAACGTTATCGCGCTTGGCAACCCCAACCTTGTCGGCAAAGTAGTGTATTGCTTCGGGTGTATATCCCCTGCGGCGAAGACCGCAAATGGTAGGCATTCGTGGATCGTCCCATCCCATCACTACTTTCTCCTGAACCAGCTGTAGCAGCTTTCGCTTGCTCATCACGGTGTAGGACAGGTTCAGGCGCGCAAACTCATACTGTTTGGATGGGAATATTTCAAGTTTCTCAATAAACCAGTCGTAAAGCGGCCTGTGTACATCGAACTCAAGGGTGCAGATGGAGTGTGTGATTTTTTCGATTGAATCGGACTGGCCATGGGCATAATCGTACATGGGGTAAATGCACCACTTATCGCCAGTTCGGTGATGCTCGGCATGGATGATGCGGTACATGATGGGGTCGCGCATGAGCATGTTCGGATGCGCCATGTCAATTTTAGCACGTAGCACCTTTTCGCCCTCTTTAAATTCGCCAGCGCGCATTCGACGGAACAGGTCGAGGTTTTCTTCGACCGAACGGTTGCGCCAGGGACTTTCCTTTCCGGGTTGGGTAACAGTACCTCTGTTGATTCGAATCTCTTCCTGCGTTTGGTCATCAACGTAGGCTAATCCTTTCTTGATGAGTAGCTCCGCCCACTCGTAGAGCTGCTCAAAGTAATCGGAAGCGTAAAACTCGTTGGCCCATTCAAATCCAAGCCATCGAATATCCTCCTTGATGGAATTTACATACTCAACATCCTCCTTCACAGGATTGGTATCATCGAAACGCAGGTTGGTTTTGCCTCCGTACTTTTGAGCCAGGCCAAAGTTTAGGCATATCGATTTAGCATGACCAATGTGCAGGTATCCGTTGGGTTCGGGTGGGAAACGGGTTAACACCCTACCTCCGTGCTTACCTGTCCGTATATCCTCCTCAATTATTTCTTCCAGAAAATTCTTGGGCCTTTCGCCGCTGTCGCCAATGGTTAGTTCGTGTTCGGTCATCGCTTATTCTATTAAATCTGAACTGGCAAAAATAGAATTTTGTTAGTAATAACATCGCTCTCTGCCTATGTTTTTTAGTGCGACAGGTTAACTTTGAGAAACTTAAAGCATTTCAAAAGTTCAAAAAAACCGCCTCAAGGGCGGTTTCAATTTCTTATTTTACTTGACGGTCGAGCCATTGGCTACAGGACCCGCTGGCGTAACAAGCTGTAGCTTACCATCGGCATCCTCAGCCATAAGAATCATACCCTTCGACTCGATTCCACGGATATTTCTGGGCTCAAGGTTAGCCAGAATAACCACCTGCTTACCCAGAATCTGTTCAGGTGTAAAGTACTCCGCAATACCCGAAACAATTGTTCGAATATCGATACCCGTGTCGATTTTCAGCTTAAGCAGTTTTTGTGTTTTGGGGACACGCTCGGCCTCGAGCACCTTGGCCACTCGAATGTCCATTTTTGAGAAATCATCGTATGTTACCAGTTCTTTTTGCGGAACAACCGATGCCGTTGCTTTCTCGTTAGCCTCTTTGGTTCTGCGAAGCTTTTCGAGCTGACGCTCAATCACATCATCCTCAATCTTTTCGAAGAGCAGCTCCGGAGCGTTTAACTGGTGGCCCGCCGGCAGAACTTCCGCACTACCGGAAGCATTCCACGATTTTTGATTGAGATTCACCATTTTCCTGATTTTCTCGGCCGTGAACGGAAGGAATGGCTCAAGCAGGATGCCCAGGTTTGCAGTAATCTGTAAGGAGATATTCAGGATGGTTGCCACCCTCTGTGGATTTGTTTTAAACACTTTCCATGGTTCGGTATCGGCAAGATACTTATTACCCAAACGCGCCATATTCATGGCTTCCTTGAGTGCCTCACGGAAACGGAACTCATCCAGATTCTGTTCAATGGCTGCCTTAATTTTTGGAATTTGCTCTATGGTACTTCTGTCGTAATCATCAAGTTCTGCAACAGCGGGCACCTTGGAATCGAAGTATTTTTGTGTAAGCACCATGGCACGGTTCACAAAGTTTCCAAGGATAGCAACCAGCTCGCTGTTGTTACGGGTTTGAAAATCCTTCCAGGTGAAGTCGTTGTCCTTGGTTTCGGGCATGTTAGCGGTGAGCACATACCTCAAGACATCCTGTTTTCCTGGGAACTCATCCAAGTACTCATGTAGCCAAACAGCCCAGTTTCGTGAGGTAGAAATCTTATCGCCCTCAAGATTCAGGAACTCGTTGGCAGGTACGTTATCGGGCAGAATGTAGGAACCCTCAGCCTTTAACATGGCGGGGAAAATGATGCAGTGGAATACAATATTATCCTTCCCGATGAAGTGGATTAGCCTTGTTTCAGGATCCTTCCAGTACTTTTCCCATTCCGGGGTTAGCTCCTTGGTTGCAGAAATATAACCTATTGGTGCATCGAACCACACGTAAAGCACTTTGCCGGTAGCCCCTTCAACCGGGACAGGTACACCCCAATCCAAATCGCGGCTTACGGCACGGGGTTGTAAACCCTGATCCAACCAGCTCTTACACTGTCCGTAAACATTAGTCTTCCACTCCTTATGTTCCTGTAGTATCCATTTTTCGAGTTCAGGCTGAAAACGATCGAGCGGCAAGAACCAATGTTTTGTGGACTTTAGAACCGGCTTCGACCCGCTGAGCATGGAACGTGGCTCTTTCAAATCGGTTGGACTAAGGCTTGTGCCACACTTTTCGCATTGGTCGCCATAAGCACGATCGTTGCCACAATGAGGGCAGGTTCCCATGATGTAGCGGTCGGCCAGGAACTGGCCTACCTCCTCATCGTAGTACTGCTCGGTACTTTTCTCTATAAATACTCCCTTTTCGTAGAGCTTCCGGAAGAACTCGCTGGCCGTTTCGTAATGCACCCTCGATGTGGTGCGGGAATATATATCGAACGCAATGCCAAACCGTTCAAAGGCATCCTTAATTATTGCGTTGTACTTGTCAACCACGGCTTGCGGGGTTGTGTTTTCCTGCCTGGCCTTTATGGTAATTGGAACCCCATGCTCATCGGATCCGCAAACCGATACCACCTCAACGCCTTTAGACCTCAGGTATCGCGTGAAAATATCGGAAGGGATGTAAACGCCGGCCAAATGCCCTATGTGAACGGGCCCATTGGCGTATGGCAAAGCCGAGGTTATCAGGTAACGTTTAAACGATTTCATCATTTCCAATTTTTGAAACTGCTCACAAATCTAATTGATTTTATGCAAACTATACTCAGCCATAGCAAATGATTTCAAAAGATGCCCCCTTATGGTGAATGTAATTTCAAAAAATAATCTAACTTTATGCTCCAATCCGGTACCCGATTCATGGAAAACATTACACCTCCATACCTCCAACCTGGCGATACTATTGGTATTGTTGCTCCGGCACGTTTTATTACCCGGGAGGAGCTACAACCGGCCATTCGTTTTTTAACCTCACATGGCTTTCTGGTAAAAACAGCGCCCCATCTGTTTTCGCAGCATCACCAGTTTGCCGGAACCGACAGCGAACGGGCACAGGACCTGATGGAGATGATTGAAGACCCCATGGTAAAAGCCATCCTGTGCGCTCGTGGAGGGTATGGTACCGTCCGAATTTTAGACCTGCTAAACCTTCGTAAACTTCAACAAAATCCTAAATGGATAGTTGGGTATAGCGATATCACAGCCCTGCATAGCTTAATAAACGGCTGGTACGGGCTTGAATCGATACATGCCACAATGCCCATTAATTTCCCTGAAAATGTCCAGGGTAACGAATCGACATTGGCTTTGGTTAAAGCCCTCACCGGCGAGCATTTGACCTACAAAGTACCCCCTTCCTCAATGAACATAGAGGGAACCGCCACCGGTGTACTTGTGGGAGGAAACCTCTCTATCCTGTCAACAATAATTGGAACAAGTAGCGATATCTCCTACAGCGGCAGAATTCTTTTCATCGAAGACGTGGATGAGTACCTCTACCATATCGACCGGATGATGATGCAGCTGAAACGTTCCGGTAAGCTAAAAGCCATATCGGGTCTGATTGTGGGATACTTTAGCGATATGAAGGACAACTCAACCCCATTCGGGTCCGATGCTTATGAAATTATCTACAGCGCTGTTAAAGAGTACAGAATACCTGTATGTTTTGGATTCCCTGCAGGACACTCCGAACCAAATTTTCCTTTAATAATGGGTAGAACCGTTGATCTTAAGGTATCAAACGAGGGGGCTTTTATTGAATTTCATAGCGGGTTTTAGCCTGCTATGAGTTCGGAGAAACCTTTTGGTATCTCAAAAACGTTCTCGGCAATTCGCATCGGTTTTACCTCAACCACACGGGTTGTGCTGCGTATCTTTCGGAACTTCGTCCTATCCACCACCATCAAGGGCCAAACACCGTTAGTATAGGGTATCTTGGCCATCTCTTCCAGGACGGATCCTGTATTGGCCAACAATCTGAAAAGCTTATCGGTAAACCCATATTGAAGTGGCGCTACCCAGTAGGTTGTTTCAGTAAAACTGTTTTTGTCCTTAACCCTCCACTGGTAACATTTCACTCCATTAATCTCCATGTGATTTTCGGATTTAACCACTTCGACATTCGATGCAACCTGGGAACTATTCGATTTAACCTGTGTGTACATCCGGTTGCTGATCGACAGAATAAAAATTGACCCACTGGTCAGGTTGACGATATAGCTCCGTAGTAAAGTTTTTTGCTTACTGTACTCATCAACTCGTGCCAAACCACCCTTAACGATTATCTCTACCCAAAGGGTATCATAGGCCCCCTCCTTAAGAACCTTGATCTTACCTTCAAAATCGCCTACATTTGGGTAGGCAAAAAGTCTAATGGGCAAAATGATGGCTAATAGTATTGAACAAGTGAACTTCAACACCGGATAAATTACTAAATTTTCTTACTTTATATCGATATTTAACCATAAAAGGTTACACAGCGATGGGAAAAAACAGCAATTCAAATCGAGATCTCGGGAGTAAAGGTGAAGACCTGGCTGCTGGCTACCTAACGTCGAAGGGATACAAAGTTTTGCACCGAAACTGGCATTACGGACACAAGGAGTTGGACCTTGTTGCCCGCAAGGACAACATCATAGTGGTAGTTGAGGTTAAGACCCGCACCACCGATTACTGGGAAGAGCCCAAGGAGTCGGTGAGACGTAAAAAGCAGAAAATGATAGTGGAGGCAGCCGACGAGTACATCCAAAGGTACCAGCTGAGCTGCGAGGTACGATTTGACATTGTGTCCATTATACTTACACCAGGTATGCCCCCTGAAATTGAACATATTGAGGATGCCTTTTATCCGACCTTGTAGCATTAATCAAATAAAAACAACTATGGATATAGAAACCATCCGTAACTACTGCATTACTAAATCTAATGTTACCGAAAGCCTACCATTCGACGATGACACACTGGTTTTCAAGGTTAACGGAAAAATATTTGCCATGATAAACCTCAGCGGGGAAACGTGTTTGAATGTTAAATGCGACCCCGAACTTGCCGCTGAGCTACGAGAGCGATACCCTGCCGTTGAGCCCGGCTACCACATGAATAAGCAACACTGGAATACAATTCATATTGATGGCTCAGTGCCAGATAGTATCATTCTGGGCTGGATTGATCACTCCTATGAACTGGTTACGCCAAAAAAAAGAGCTCCTAAATAGCTTTTACCAATTTTACCCCAACCCAATCAGTCGGTGGCAAGAAATTGCTATTTAAGGGTTAATAGTTTCAGCAGTAGAAAGAAAAGTTTAACTTTGGTATGTAATTTGATTCAACTCCCTTGTTAACAATAACATCTTTGGGAGTAAAGAGTTGATAAAGCGCGAACTAAAAAATTTTGGCCAATGAAACCCCATGTAAGGCTGCTTTTAGAGACATGTATAATTAAATTAAGGGGTTCCATCCGAATGAGAACTAGTGTTGAAAGGAAAATATAACTCATGGGCAATCAATAATTTTAAAATTTTAGACGGATGAAAACTGTTATGAAATTTACCGCAATCCTGCTACTTGCAGCTTCCATAAACCTGCAAGCCCAGGATTCTTTCATCGTAACCCGTATAAACGGGAAGGTAACCAACAACAAAACCGGCACCCTGCTTAAAGCCGGCGATGTGCTTCAGCCCTCTGACAGGGTAACGTTCGACTCCTTCGACTCGTACGTTATCTCCATAGGACAGAACATGGGACGTTACATGATTAAGCTTCATGAACCCCCAGCCCCGGAAACAATTCAGCAGCTCACAGCCATGGTAAAAGATGTGGCTGTACCCACCAAGCGCCGGAGCCTGATGGCTGAGCGTTACCGCCCCGACGAAACCGTAGTTAACGATCTCAGAAGCTACTTTGGCAACGACAAGTTTACCGTTATTGGCGATATTGTTTCGGTGCCCGTGAACAATCAGGCATACCCAATCGACGATAACCGTTTCATTGTGTTCTACTACCGCGTGAACAATAATCCCGTGTCAAAAAAGATTGGTTACGAAGAAAACTCCCTAATCATTGAGAAAGATAAGCTACTTAGTACCAATGCAGGGGTAATCACCCAGAATGAAATTCCGTCGGTTGGCGTTTACCTATACGAAAAGAACACCCGCACCAGTGAGGAAATTACTAAGTTCAACCTAGCCTTTGTTGACCGGGAAACCTTGACCAACGAATTTCTAACCATCATCCCAATTCTTCAGAAGCAAAGGATGGCAAAGGATGATATTAAAAAGTACCTTATTGAATACTTTTACGATTTTTACGGCTCAACCGACTCCCGCTCAATAAAAGCGTTTGTGGATGATTTAGTTGACAAAATGGTGAAATAACAAAGTATCTTACCCAAAAAAGAAGGGGTTGCAAATGCAACCCCTTTTATCATGGATTTACAATTTCAAGGGTGTAGAGTAGGGCTTCTACCTGTCGAAGGTAGTTTCGTTTTTTTGATGCCGGAGCATAAACATATGCCTCAGCAACAACAACCCTCTGCCTATCCTCATCGATGGTTATATGGCTTACAAAGGGACCGCCCATGGGATGGTTATGAACATCCCAGAGCCCCTTCATCACACCGTAGTACCTACCCTTATACATCATTTCCGTTAGCTCAGGTTTAATAACTTTGCTGGTCATCATGTACGACCCATCCGTGGGCCCTCCAATGTTTTTAACAAACCTGTCGCGCTTTTCAATCAGGTAATCAAGGGTAAATGTATTCTTACTGGTATATGGGAATGTGTATAAGATCAATCCTTGACTTAGCTGCGGGGTTTCAAACGATATCCAGACCAGGCTGTCGCGGTTAAAGTTTAGCCGGTAACCCTTGGGTATTGTAAGGCTGACCATCAGAGATTTTTCTAAACCCTGTTTTAAGGCCTTTTCTTCATACTTTATGGCATTCTGCACCACCCTGTCCCTCTCGGCTTGCTCAAAAATGGTAACAATAGTTTTACTCTCCCTACGTAAGTAGTTATAAATTTCCTTGTTACTGGGTCCAGTGATGTAGACAATAGTTTGCGGAGCTGCCCATACATCCTTCTTCAACGACATTTTCACTTCGCCGGTACCTTTCTGAACCTCGTTAAAAATGATATTCCGATGCGACTTGAAAATATCAGTAAAAGCCTCGGGGGGTATCATGATTAAATCAAACAAAGGCTCGCTCTGGGGCAAAAAGGGCACATCGCTGGTTAAAGAGTTTTTATAAAAAACGCCGATTGAGTCGGTATGTAATGCTTTTGGTAGTACCACTACTACCTCGCCAGCAGCACCTGTTACATTCGGTAGTAGCGTTTTATCGCCCTTGCTGCCACGGTTACAGGAATAACCAGTAGCTATAAGAGCTGTAATGAGGATGATCCATTTCCTAAGCATATGATTTTATTTTGCAATTTAACGAGAATAAAAAGATGTTATTGTTTGATGTTGTACTTTTCGGCGTTGCTTTTACTTATCCAGAATATCAGGTTCTGCCCCACTGTTAGAGTACTATCAATTCCCGGATTCCAACGGTAAATATCAGCTAAAGTGCAACCAAACTGCATGGCAAGCTTATGAAGGCTGTCGCCGTTTTGAACGGTATAGCTGAAACGAACCTGAGCGCTATCGGCCAATGATCTGGAAATGCTATTAGGTTTTTGGGTGCTGTTATACAGCTGCTTCGATTTTTTGATGAACAAACCGGTTTTATCGGTGGGTAACCGAAGCGCTTGGAGACTATTGGATTCCGGGATGTAATCGTAACGATAGGTTGGGTTTAAAAAGCGAATCAGTTCCAAATCCACATCTAATGCTTCTGCAACCAAGGTCAAATCGAGCGGTTTTTGAACTAACACGGTATCGGTTTTAGAAAATGTGATTTTCAGTGGTGTTGCAGAAATTCCATGCTCTGCATAGCTGTTCATCACGTAGGTTGCGGCTATGAATGCCGGTACATAGTTCTGTGCCGATTCCGGTAAAAGAGGGTATAGCTTCCAGAAGTTACGCTCCCCATTGGCACGCTCAATGGCGTTGCGAATAGGGCCTGGCCCAACATTATAGGCTGCCAGGGCTAAATGCCAGTCCTTAAATGTACGGAAAAGGTAATCAAGGTATTGGGCAGCAGCTTCGGTCGATTTTATGGGGTCCATCCGTTCATCCACAAAGTTATTCACCTCCAGATTGAACATCTTTGCAGTGTTGATTTTAAACTGCCATAATCCCACGGCACCGCTTTTTGAAACCGCCAGGGGGTTTAAGGCCGATTCAACCACAGCCAGGTATTTAAGCTCCAGGGGTAACTGGTATTTAGCAAAAATCTCATCAAATATGGGAAAATACATCTCGCTAAGCCCAATCATCTTTGAAACCTGATCGCGGCGCTCAAGGGTATAAATATCGATGTATCGTTTTACGTTTAGATTGTAATCGAAATCGATGGGGGAATGGCTGCCTATACTAGCCAGCTTGCACTCATAGTAAAGGTCGGGCTTTGACTTTATGGTATCAGAATTGGTAGTTAAGGTAAACAAAGGCAACCTGCCTATGGCACTGAGGTGCCAAACTATAGCATCGGCATTTCCGCCACTTTTGCTCAAGGATACCGAATATGAGGAAAGCGATACAATAACCAGACAGGATGACAAAATTGCTCTGCTTACCAAAAACATAAAACTAATTCCTTTTCTCCTCATCTTCCTTTTTGCTTACCCTTAAACCCTTCTTAAACTCACCTACTCCTTTACCTGGGTTTCTCATAAACTATGGTATTTTTGCTGCACCAAAGATCACAGAATCACAATGGCAATAACCAGAAACTCTGAGCCTCCAGTGAAATGTGCTGCCATAGCGTTGGTTTTATCTGAAAAGTTTCACAATGTCGTTGATGTTTGCGTAAAGAAGCAGTGCTAATAACAGTGCCATACCCACCAGTTGGGCATACTCCAGGAACTTATCGCCAGGTTTACGGCCGGTAACCATTTCATATAGCAAGAACATCACGTGTCCTCCGTCCAATGCAGGTATTGGCAAGATATTCATAATTGCCAGGATAATGGAGAGGAAAGCGGTTAAACTCCAGAACGCTTGCCAGTCCCAGGTGGATGGGAATATCTTACCAATCGTAATAAACCCACCTACCGACTCATACGCTTTTGTTTGAGGTGAGAAGATGAGCCTCAGCTGCTTCAGGTAGCTGCTGATGGTGGCAAATCCTTTTTTTATACCAGCGGGTATTGATTGGAAGAATGAGTAATCCTTCCGGTTCAGCTCAAAGAAGGCCCTTAAATCGGAAACGGGGTAAACGCCAATGAGACCCGTTTCTGGTACATTAACCGACAGGTCGACCGGTTTGCCATTCCGGCTAACCGTTACCAGAACCGTTTTTCCCTTGCTTTGCTGAATGGCGGCTTTAAACTCATCGAAAAATTGCTTGGCTTCACCATTAATGGCCAATAAGCTATCGCCCTTGGTAAAGCCTGCAAAAGCTGCAGCCTCGTTGGGTTTAACATCATCAACAATGAATGGTATGCGTGGGAAGAAAATAATGGGATTCTTAACCAGCTTTGCCACTTGGTGGCTGGGAATGGTTAACCTAAGAGTATCCGTACCTCTGAGCACGGTAACCTCTCTGTTCTCGTTAAGCAACAAGTCGTGGGCAATTTGCTGAAAGTTTTCAACCTCATTCCCCCCTAGGTACAATATTTTATCGCCATTCCGGAAACCTAGCTCAAGAGCCAGGGAATCGCAGGTAACCCCATACTTCAAGTTTTTGTTTGGTAGGTACTCTTCGCCCCATGTGAACAGTACCGCACTGTAGATTACCAGGGCAAGCAGTACATTTACCAGAACGCCGCCAATCATGATGAACAAGCGTTGCCAAGCCGGTTTAGAGCGGAACTCGTAGGGTTGAGGCGGTTGCTTCAGCTGCTCCTTATCCATTGACTCATCTATCATCCCTGATATTTTAACATACCCACCCAGCGGTAACCATCCAATTCCGTACTCGGTTTCGCCCCTTTTTACCTTGAACAACGAAAACCATGGGTTAAAAAAAAGGTAAAACTTCTCAACACGGGTTTTAAAAAGTCGGGCAAAAAAGAAGTGCCCCAGCTCATGAAGGATTACCAGGATTGAAAGGCTAAGAAAAAATTGACCTGCTTTTACGAGTATTTCCATTTTAAGTGATGTTGATTAATTATTTCAACTGATTTTATTCGGGTTTCCGAATCGGTCAGTAGGTAATCGGCGAGTGTCGGATGATTAATGAAAGGCATGGATTTTAGGGCGCTCTCAACCACCTCGGGGATGGCCATAAAGCCAATCTGCTCCTTGAGAAAAGCTTCTACCGCAACCTCGTTGGCCGCATTCAGTACGCAAGGCATGTTGCCACCGGATTTAAGTGACTCTATGGCAAGCGCAAGATTCGGGAATCGATTTGTATCGGGTTTTTCGAACGTAAGGGTGTGCGACAGCGAAAAATCGAGCCTTGGGAAGCTTGACGGTGCCCGATGTGGAAAAGTGAATGCAAACTGGATGGGCAGCTTCATGTCGGGCAGCCCCATTTGGGCTTTTATGGAGCCATCCACAAACTGCACCATGGAATGGATGATGGATTGGGGATGAATCACCACCTCTATCTGCTCAGGGGTTAGTCCAAAAAGCCATTTGGCTTCAATAACCTCAAGCCCCTTGTTCATCAGGCTGGCCGAATCGATGGTGATTTTTTGCCCCATGCACCAGTTGGGGTGATTAAGGGCATCCGTTTTGGTTACATGTTCAAGCTGTTCCAACGTGTGATTTCTGAAAGGGCCACCCGATGCGGTAAGAATCACTTTTTCAATGGGGCTACGTTCACCAACCAGGCACTGGAAGATTGCGGAATGTTCCGAGTCGACCGGAATGATAGGAACCTTATTTTGTATAGCAGCGCTGGTAACCAATTCCCCGGCAACTACCAGTGTCTCTTTGTTCGCAAGGGCAATGGCTTTCCCAGCTTCAATGGCTTTAAGTGTGGGCTCCAGTCCAGCAAAACCCACCATGGCCGTAAGTACCATATCAATTTCGGATGAAACAACCGATTCAAGAATGGCCTGCTTGCCAGTGTAAACCTTAATCTGGTGTGGTTCTAATGCTTCTTTTACTTTGGAGTAATGGCTCTTGTTGGCAATGATGACAGCGTTAGGCTGAAACTCTATGGCTTGCCGCACTAGCAACTCCCAGCTGTTTTGAGCGGTAAGCAATTCTACCCTGAAAAGTTCAGGATGCTCCCTGATTACATCAAGAGCCTGCGTTCCGATTGAGCCGGTAGAACCAAGAATTGCTATACGCTTCATCCGAAATTAACCTATAATTTGATAAACCTTGCAGGATCGACCGTTTTACCGCTTTGCCAAAGTTCAAAATGCAGATGGGGCCCGGTGGTTAGCTCCCCGGAATTTCCAATTATGGCAATGGCATCACCTGTATTAACAAATTCTCCCTGCTTTTTTAGTAACTTACTGTTATGCTTGTACACCGACAGAAATCCATCCTCGTGCTGAATGGCAATAGTGTAGCCCGTCTCCAACGACCAGGTGGATAGAATCACAGTCCCCTTGGCTATAGCTAACACCACCTCGTTAGGACCAGCCACCAGATCGATGCCATAATGGTTCTTGGATGGATTATACTTGTTTGTTACAATTCCCTTTACCGGAGGGATAAAGAAAGGAATTCGGCTCTTTGTGCTCTGCGATACGCCAACCGATAGGTTGAACATCTCATCGGACTCAATCTGTGCCCTTAACAGGGAATCCTCCTCGGAGCGGGTGAACTCAATTTTGGCGTTGCGTTTCAGGGTATCGGGTTTTGTTTCCTTACCGGAGAGTGGCTCACCGCCATTGAGAAGTATATTAATATCCTGGTAGTAGCGTTGCCACTGGACAATGACCCGTTCCAGGGAATCGACCTTTAGGGCATTCTGCACGTAACCCTTACGTGTCTTGCTGTCGGGGTAGCCGGGGATAAACTCTCTTAACGGGGTAAAAGCAATCAGAATGGAAACAAGAGTAACCAGCAGGATTGCAAAACCACCGAAGAAAACTATAACATTCATACGCGAGAGCCTTAACTGCCAAACCTCTTCGTATGTCTCCTCGTTGAAAATGCTTAACCTGTACTTATTCCAAAGATTCTGGAAAATTTTTACCTTCTTCTTTGCCACGGTACCTAACCATTAAAACTTTAATCCACAAAGATAATTAAAAGATAAAAGGTTAACGGATAAAGGGAAAAGAAAGTTCAGCATAACAATCGTGCCAGTGTATTAAACTGATTTAATAAGTAGAACAGACCATCATGTTTTCCCCACCTTAAATTTTCTATCTTTGTTTGATTATTCATAAAAACGAGCTCTATGTATCTTATTGAAGCTAAAGGAATTGAAAAGCGTTACTCCAACCATCTGGCTTTGGACGATGTAAGCATCGCAGTGCCCCGCGGAAGCATATACGGTCTTTTAGGGCCAAACGGGGCAGGAAAAACAACTCTGATTAGAATCATAAACCAGATTACCGGCCCCGATAAGGGCCAGGTGCTATTCGATGGACGCCCCATTCAACCCAACGACATTTACCGTATTGGCTATCTCCCTGAGGAACGAGGCCTTTATAAAAAGATGAAGGTTGGCGAGCAGGCCCTATTCCTTGCCCAGCTAAAAGGGCTCAGCAAACCTGAGGCCCTGAAGCGACTGAAACATTGGTTTGAAAAGTTCGAGATTCAGGCATGGTGGGATAAAAAAATTGAAGAGCTTTCAAAGGGTATGGCGCAAAAGGTGCAGTTCATGGTTACCGTTGTTCATGAACCGGAACTTCTTATCTTCGACGAGCCCTTCAGCGGGTTTGACCCAATAAACGTTCAACTCATAAAGGATGAGATTCTCGATCTAAAACGCAAGGGGACAACCATCATTTTTTCAACCCACAACATGGCTTCGGTTGAGGAGCTTTGTGACCATATCACCCTCATAAACAAATCGCGCAACATTCTCAGCGGACAAATAGATGAGGTAAGGCAAAGCTACGGCAGCAATGTTTTTGAGGTAGCATTCCGTGGTGAGCCCAGCGCCATTGAGTCGCAGCTAAACGGAAAGTTTGAGCTGCTTAAGATTGACACTGAGAACTCGCTACCCAAAGCACAGGTAAGGCTCTCTTCGCAAGCCGAAGCCAACAGCCTTTTGAGAACATTGATTCCGGTAGTTGAAATCGTATCGTTCAACCCCATTGTCCCCAGCATGCACGATATCTTTATACAGGTTGTGCAGGAGTACAATCAAAAACACGGAGTGGTTAACAGCTAAATGAAAAACTAAAAACCGATACTCGTATGAACAAGATATTACTCATCATGCAGCGCGAATTCATGACCAGGGTCAGGAAAAAAGCGTTTATCATATCAACACTGCTCTCTCCAATATTTTTTGCAGCAATAGCAATCCTACCAAGCTATCTGGTATCACTAGAGGTTACTGATGTTCGTACCGTAGCCATAGTTGATAACACCATGGAGTTTACCAACGTAATACCATCTACAGACTATATCAAGATAGCCTACATAAACGACACACCGGTTGAACAGCTGAAAGGCAAGCTCGATGAAGCAGGCTACTATGCCCTTTTGGTTATTGATAGCACGGGGATTCCCAACCAACCAGCCCTAACCATTTACTCGCAGAAACAACCGGCAATTGATGTGATGCAGCATCTGGAGAATACGCTGGAAAAGGAAATCGAAACCCGCAAGCTTAGAGCCTACAACATCGAGAACCTGGATAAGATAATGGCCGATGTTAAAACCAAGGTTACCATCAAATCATTAAAAATAAGCAAGACAGGAGAGGAAAAGGAGAGCAATACCCTAATAGCCATGGCCATTGCTTACATCATGAGCTTTCTGATGTACATGATGGTACTGATTACCGGGAACCAGGTAATGCAAGGGGTGATTGAAGAAAAAACGAACCGCGTGGTTGAGGTCATTGTCTCGTCGGTAAAACCATTCCAGATGATGGCCGGAAAGATATTCGGGATGGCCTCGGTTAGCATGCTGCAAATTATAGTTTGGGTTGTGATGACTGCAGCCCTTGCCGGTGTGGGTATCAACATAATCAGCGAGAAAACAGCCATTAAACCCAGCACAGAACAAATGCAGGCCATGGCGCAGGCCGACCCGCAACTGGCTCAGGCGCAACAACTAGCCACCAACACCACAAACGAGACCGGAAATACGTTTATCAACTCGCTCATGAACCAAAACTTTCCCTTGCTAATCGGGGGATTCATCTTCTACTTCCTGTTCGGGTACCTGCTATACGCTGCAATGTTTGCAGCAGTGGGCTCTGCGGTTGAAAGCATTACCGATACCCAGCAGCTTACCCTGCCTATTACCTTGCCCCTGATACTGGCCATTATAGTGATGATAAGCGGCATTAAGTCGCCTGATGGTCCGCTGGCCTTCTGGTTCTCCATGATACCGTTCACCTCTCCGGTGATCATGCTAACACGCCTTCCGTTTGGCGTGCCCACCTGGCAGCTGGCGCTTTCGGCCACCCTGCTGGTAGCAACCTTTGTGCTTATCATTTGGCTTGCCGCAAAGATTTACCGTGTGGGAATCCTGATGTACGGAAAGAAGTACACCTGGAAGGAGATGATTAAGTGGATAAGTTACAAGGGGTAGTTCACTCATAGACATGGATATTGAGATTTTCATAGAAAGATATGATACACCCGGCACGGTTATCCTCCTGGAGGGTAAACGTGCCGTTTTACCTGCTGACCAGGTGAAGCTGGAAACTCTTGGTAAAATCCTTGCCAGCCGAACGCAACACATGCTTTTCCGCAGCGGAAATGCATCAGGTGCCGATTTCTTCTTTTCAAAGGGAGTTGCCTCTGTAGCTCCAAACAGGCTGCAGGTGGTTACCCCCTACCGCGGGCATAGACGCAAAGAAATGCTTGGAGTTCATACCGTATCGCTCGACGATATTGACCTGGCAAATGAACCAGGTATCGTATACCATACCAAAAACAGCAGCAGGGTTGCACCTCTAATCGATGGTTACCTGAATTCAGGCGATAACGCCCTTACGGTAAAAGCTCGATACTTGCTTCGCGATACCATGAAGGTGGTTGGCACCTCAAAGCTGCAACCTGCAACATTTGCAATCTTTTACGATGATTTAACCAAACCCAAATCCGGTGGAACCGGCCACACCATGCGAGTTTGTGAGCAAAACGGTATTCCCTACATCATTCAGAAAGAATGGTTTAGATGGTTAGAACAGTAGCTTTCTACTTTTGCTTGTCTAACCGAAATGGCAACGTTTTATTGAAAATACCGGCATTCACTAGTTGTTCGAATTGGTTCGAATTTTTGGGTTTTAAAAGTAGGCGTTGGTAGTCCTCTTTTTCGTTTTTAATCACCTCGTAAGGGGCAATGTTTTTAACCTGCTCTTCAATCGTTTTCAATTTTTCAGAACCAAAATCGGAGAAGCTAATCCACAGGGTGTCATTATAAAACTTAAAAACATAGGCAGCCCAAACCCTTTGGCCATTCACGCTGTCAGGTAAATTAATAACATACCCGTTGGAGCACTCGCGTACTTCCATGCTTGTGCCTAGTTCGGCAGTAATCACATTCCGCTGACTATTACTTAAAGAAATGGACTTTTCAGTTATTCGGAGAGTATCGTTATCCGGACTAAGGTATGTCCCCGAAAACGCATCAATATTAGTGACCGTTTTCCCACCCACTGGCTGGGGTTTATCAAAAACCAGATTGTTGCATGATGTGAAAGCAATCGAGATGAGGAAGCACGGAAGCAAAAAGTAGTACCTCATGAGAATAAAACTTTTGATAGAACTAAACCTAGATTACCTATACGAATAATGTCCAGCAAACTATTTATCCCATTATATTACTTTACCGCTTACTTTTTGCCCCTGAAAAGGTAAACAAACCCTTTTGCACTTTCGTATAGCCCCGATAAATCCTCAACCACGTAGTAGTATATGCCCTCAGGCATATCGGTTCCCATGGTATTTTTACCATCCCAACGGATAATGCTCGATTCGGCCTTGTAAATAAGACCACCAGAGCGGGAAAATATTCTGATATCGAACCAGGCAGTACCACTGGAGGGGATGATAAAATCGTCATTTATCCCATCGCCGTTGGGGGTGAATACATTAGGAATGTTCTCCAGCTTAACCTTCCCGGCGGAAAAATCGGGCTGAATGACAAGGGTATGGGTAAACTCTGCGGTTTGACCACTATTGGAATTTCTTACTTCCAGCTTAACCTGATGAGGCCCGGCAGCAGTAAAGGTGTAGTAGATATTTGGCCATTGGCCTAAAGCAGCCGTTTCAAATTGCGAGCCGGGAAGAGGACTACCATCTACTGTCCAGCTAAAACGCAGGTTACCAAGGTCATCGGGATTATTCTCAAAGAAATAGGCATTTAAGAATATCCTCTTATATGAGGCTAAGCGTCCCAGATTACGATCGGGACGAATATGAAAGTATGCAGGACTCAGTGGAATATCGCGGCTATGAACCTTGTTCTCACCATTTTCGGTAAAGGTTAAGGTAACCTTAATACTATCATCCCAACTGGCGTAGGTATAGGTATGAGTGGGTGATGCTTGGGTTGAAGGTGTGCCATCGCCAAAATCCCAGCTAACCGGACTAATCCCAGCTCGGGGGATGAATTGAATTGTTGACTGGGTGCCAAGATTAGCTGTTTCAACCAGTTTCCAAGTAAACACCGAATCGGCTTCAAAACCTTGCGAGGCCACCCTCATTGGCCAACCAAGTATGGCAAAAAGAACATTGGTAGCAACTATTATTGTGCAACGGTACATTGCTGAAAAGGTTTATCAGGTAAAGTTAAGCTAAAATTGATATACTCTCTAAATCTTTTCGGTTAATTTTTGAACAACCCTAAAGTTATTAAAAAACTCCTTGGCAAAAACCCGTATTACGGTGTAGCTCGGTATTGCTAACAGCATGCCCAGGATGCCGGCTACACTCCCGGCAATCAGTAACACAATAAAAATCTCCAAAGGATGAGCTTTTACACTATTTCCGTAAATCAATGGCTGAAAAACAACATTATCTATTAACTGGGTTAACAGAAAAACTGTCAGAATTAAAAGGGTAAGCGTTAGCAAATCCGCATTAAAGCCTGTGTGCAGCTGTGTAGCCAGGACAATGAGGGTTCCTAGTAACGTCCCGGTAAGCGGTCCAACATAGGGAACCACGTTCATAATGCCTGCTATAAGCCCAACCACAATACTGGTCTGAAACTTTATCCCAACCAGGCTCAGCCCGATGGTAACCAGGGTCATAATGCAGGTGCTTTCAATCATGATCCCCACAAAATACCTTCGCAACAACTTGTTGATGCTGATTAGCGCCCGGGTAATCTGGTTCTCATACTTTTCAGGGAAAATGAGTATCACGCTTTTAAAGAAAAGCGTATCATCTTTCAGGAAAAAGAAGGTGATGAAGCTGATGGAGAACAATGCAATGGATAGGCTAATGAGCAGGTTGGCAGTAGATGCAAACGCACTGGTAACCATGGATACCGTAAAGAAACCGGATATCTTCTGAATTAAAAAATCGCGAAGCGAGAACCCCTGAGCGCTGGCAGGCAGGTAATGCTTTATGAACTCCTGGATGGAATCGATGGGTGCTGAAAACGAAGCAACTAGCGCCTGTACATCGATTGATCCCAACTCGTTGAACTGAGCAATAACCAAGGGGATCATGATGCGGAAAAATGCAATGAACAAAACCCAAATGGTTAGCAGCGCCACTGTAGCCCCCATGTAGCGAGGTGGCGACCAGCTCCCAATCTTTAGGTTGGAGATAAAATCGACTATGGGTTTTCCCATCAAGCTGAGAACTGCCGAGATGAGTATGTAAGCTACAATGGATGAAAAGTACCATACCAAAAAGGCTACCAGGGCAACCACAAAACCAATTATTATGTAGCGTACCAGCTGGTTCATAGGCGAAAATTTTATCAAACCTAATGCAAAAAAGGTAAACTGCAAAATTTTATTTTTACTGGCCGGCAGTAAAACAGATATTGTTTAACTTGAACGCTGAAAGTAAATCTAAAAAACGAAAACCTATGCCTACCATTGGAATTATAGGTGGATCAGGTCTCGACAACCCCGAAATTCTAAAAAAGACACAAATTTTTGAGGTGGATACACCCTACGGAAGACCCACTTCGGCTTTAAAAATAGGAACAATTGGTCACAACAGGGTGATACTATTAGCCCGGCATGGGCTAAACCACCAGTATAGCCCCACCGAGGTGAACTACCGGGCAAACGTTTGGGCGCTAAAGCAGCAGGGTGCCGAATGTATCATAGCGACCACTGCGTGCGGGAGCTTACGCCAGGATATTGGCCGTGGTGATTTTGTGCTGCTCAACCAGTTCATCGACTTTACCCGCAAGCGGGTAAACAGCTACCACGAATCGTTCGCCAATGGTGCAGTGCACACCCCAATGGCCGAACCCTTTGACGTAAAACTACGAAACCATATCCTGCTGTGCGCCAGGCATCTGGGTGTTCATCTACACCCAACGGGAACCGTGGTTACCATTGAAGGGCCACGATTCTCAACACGAGCAGAGTCTATGATGTTTCGCTCTTGGGGAGCCGATGTGATTAATATGTCCGTTGCCACCGAAGTGGCACTGGCCAACGAGCTGGGTATCCCCTATGCCGCTATCGCCATGAGTACCGACTACGATTGCTGGAAAACCGATGAACCTCCCGTTAGCTGGGAAGAGATTGTCCGAATTTTTGAGCAGAATGCCCAGCGAATGATTTCGCTCCTTAAACTTGTTGTGGAAACATTAGAGTAGATGTCATGTTTACCATCCGATGCGCTACACAGCATGATTTAGAAGATGTTTACAGGTTGATATGCGATTTGGAGGGCGAACCTCTGAACCCCATTCATTTTGCCCAGAACTATGAGGCGAACCTTGCCGATAGTAACATTCACTACCTGGTTGCCTGCGAAGGCGATAAAGTGATTGGCTTCCTCAGCATGCATGTGCAGGCTATTCTTCACCACGAAAGGCTCACCTGCGAAATTCAGGAACTGAACATACTACCCGATTACCGCTCACGGGGTGTTGGCCAGCTGCTAATGGAATATGCCGAAAAACTGGCGGTTAGCTTAGGGCTTGAAGAAATTGAGCTAACTACTAGGGTTTTCAGAACCCGGGCACAGGAATTCTATAAGCGCCTGGGCTATACAAACACCCACTTGAAGTTTGTAAAAAAACTACGATAACGTGTTCGGGATTTGATAGTTTATCCCCATCTATCCAAAACACGTGGAATAAAACAGCAATTATTTCAAATATAAATCGATGATTATTTTACATTATCTCATCACCTTAGAATATTTTTCGGTTACACCCAGTTGGGTCAACCCCACAAAAAGTTGCCAATATTTTGGCTAAGTGATTTGTTTACCTATATTTGTTCAAGCATTTTACAGGTAAAGGGTTGGATACCAAGTAGCAACGAAAACCAAAACACAACATATCAAAAAAATGCTTAACATCGTTTTATTTGGCCCACCGGGCGCAGGAAAGGGCACTCAATCCCAAAAAATTATTGAGAAATACAAGCTGCAGCACCTGGCAACCGGCGATATGCTCAGAGCTGCAATACGCGAACAGTCGCCAATAGGTTTAGAAGCCAAAAAGTATATCGACCAAGGGCAGCTGGTTCCCGATGAGATGGTTATAGACCTGATTGCCGCAGAGCTCGATAACCACCACAATGTGCCCGGCTTTGTATTCGATGGTTTTCCGCGTACAACCGTGCAGGCCACCAAACTCGACGAAATGCTGGAAGCCAAGAAGGCTCCCATCACCATCATGTTGGCACTCGAGGTAGAGTACGATGAGCTGATAGCTCGCCTGGTTAACCGTGGCAAAATGAGCGACCGTACCGATGACCAGGACGAAACCATTATCCGTGGACGTCTGGATATCTACAACAAAACCACCCTACCCGTAATGGACTACTACAAAGCCCAGGGCAAGTACCGCGGCGTAAACGGCATGGGAACCATCGATGAGATTTTTGAGCGGATTTGCCATGTGATTGACAGCAGCCGGCAAGCGATTTAAAACATAAAGCTTCTGAAAAGGCCACCCTTGAGGTGGCCTTCCGTTTTTCCTAAAGGTTTTAAGGGTTAAAGCTATCTTTTACCCGTTAACTTTTTCCCTTTCACGATTTTGCCTAACTTTGCGGCCAGGTTCAAACACTATGTCCAACTCCAACTTTGTAGATTACGTTAAGATTTTCTGCCGTTCCGGCAAGGGCGGCGCAGGGAGCGTGCATTTCCGCCGGGAGAAGTTTATCCCCAAGGGTGGCCCCGATGGAGGCGATGGGGGTCGGGGTGGTCATATCTACCTGAAAGGCAACAGCCAGCTATGGACCCTACTCCACCTGAAGTACCAACGACACATCTTTGCCGGCAACGGAGAATCCGGAAGTGGCGCACGCTGCACCGGAAAGGATGGCGAGGATGTGTACATCGAAGTACCCATTGGCACCATTGCCCGCAATGCTGAAACCGGCGAGGTTATTACCGAGATAACCGAACATGGGCAGGTGGAAATGATCATGAAGGGAGGCCGTGGCGGTTTGGGCAACTGGAACTTTCGCTCAGCAACCCTGCAAACCCCACGCTTTGCCCAACCCGGCGAACCCGCTGAGGAAGGGTACATCATCCTTGAGCTTAAAATACTGGCCGATGTGGGGCTGGTAGGTTTTCCAAACGCAGGTAAATCGACCCTGCTCTCCGTGGTAAGCGCTGCAAAACCCAAAATTGCCGACTACCCCTTTACCACCCTCGTACCAAACCTGGGCATCGTCCGCTATCGCGACGACAAATCGTTTGTGATGGCCGACATCCCGGGTATTATTGAGGGGGCGCACGAAGGGAAGGGCCTGGGACTCCGTTTCCTGCGACACATTGAGCGCAACTCCATGCTGCTTTTCATGATTCCTGCCGACTCCGATGACGTTCACCGCCAGTATGAGATCCTGGTTAACGAGCTAAGCATGTACAACCCGGAGCTGCTCGATAAGAAAAGGGCATTGGCTATAACCAAATGCGACCTGATAGATGAGCAAACCCGAGAAAGTATAGCCATGAACCTACCCCAGCTGCCTACAGTTTTTATTTCTTCGGTAACCGGCGAAGGCATTGAAAAACTTAAAGACTTACTTTGGCGCAACCTAAACGATGAAGCACTATGATTGACTACCTTGTAAAGCTGGATACTGAGCTATTCCTATACCTGAATAGCCTACATAACCCATTCTGGGATGGTGTAATGCAGTTTGCATCGGGTAAGCTAAGCTGGTTACCGCTATACCTGTTGCTCATTTACTTCATTGCCCGTAGGTATAAATGGAACACAATATGGTGGCTACTGGCAATTGCAGTGGTAGTGCTCGTAGCCGACCAGCTATCGGTTCATCTGTTTAAAAACGTGTTCATGCGATTACGCCCCTGCCATAACCCTGAAATTTCGGGTTTAATCCACTTAGTGGGTGGGTGTGGCGGAAAATATGGCTTTGTGTCGTCGCATGCAGCCAACACGTTTGGTGTTGCGGTTTTCCTGAGCATGCTTTACAGGCACCGCTGGGCTACTATTGGATTACTGCTTTGGGCTGCTTTTGTTTCGTACAGCAGAATCTACCTTGGTGTTCATTATCCGGCCGATGTGCTGGTTGCTGCCCTACTCGGCATATTGGTGGGTTCAATTGCATGGAAAGTGTCGTCATACCTGATTGAAAAGCATTGGTTGAATGAACAACCTAGTCAAAAGTAATTGAACATGGCAAACCTGAATCGTATAACCCGGCATATTCCTAATGGAATTACACTGATGAATCTTCTTTCCGGTTGCCTATCGGTAGTCGCGGCCTTTGAAGGCAAGCTGGAGCTAGCCGGATTGCTAATCATAATTTCAGGAATACTGGATTTTCTGGATGGTTTCACCGCAAGGCTCATAGGAGCCTATACCCAGCTGGGCAAGGAACTCGACTCGCTATCGGATGTGGTTAGCTTTGGTGTTGCACCGGCTGTCATTCTGTACCATCTTCTCAGGCTTAGCCTGGGGATTGATGTTTGCCAAGGTATTTTTTCCGGACACCTGATTTTGCTGATTCCGTTTGTTGTAGCAGTGTTCTCTTCCTTAAGACTAGGCCTTTTCAACATTGATGAACGCCAGACATCATCGTTCATTGGCCTACCCACCCCAGCAAATGCTTTTCTGATAATTGGTTTGGTTTTTGGAACAAACAGCAGCTGGGCTGAAATTTTTAAACCCATAGTTAGTTCGCCAGCCGTACTAATGGTGCTTTCATTCGTACTTTCATTTCTTCTGGTATGCGAGCTTCCCATGTTCTCGCTTAAAATCAAATCGCTAAAACCTGCAGTAGCCTTCAAACAGCTCACTTTTTTAGCCGGAACTATTGTTATTATTGCCATTTTCCAGAAAGCATCGCTTTCGCTTATCATTGTCTGGTACATTGTTCTCTCTGCGGTTTACTTTGTATGGGATAAAATGATAAAGAAAGAGGAACGGAATGGTTAAATGCAAAATTTGGCTAATTTTGTCGTAAGTTAAATCGATACAAAATGAAGTTTTTAGCTGAAATCAACGTGATGCCGCTCAAGGCGCTACTCGACCCGCAAGGCAAAGCCGTTAATGCAACCCTGCACGGCATTGGCTACAATGAAGTTTCCAATGTACGTATTGGCAAGCACATCAACCTAGAGATTGAAGCGCCAAGCCGCGAGGTTGCCCTGGAAAAGGTTACCGAGATCTGCTCAAAGGTTTTATCTAACCCGGTAATGGAAGGTTACGACTTCAAACTCACAGAGATGACCGAATAGGCTACTCGCCATTTGTTTGGCGGTTGCCACGCAATATTTCGGCCTGCTTCTTGATGGACTCCTTGTGAACCAGATGAAGCAGGCTTTTTATATACTCCTCGTCGAGGCCTAGTTTTTTGCCACACTCAATACGCGACTCCAGTATTTTTTCCCACCTGCGCAGCTGAAAGATTGTAACGTTATTTGTTCGCTTATACTCACCAATTTGTTCAACCAGTCGCATACGGTTGGCAAGGAGTTCAATGATTTGCTGATCAATGGAATCGATTTTATTGCGAATCTGCTCAAGAAAATCGGTAAACTCGTAGCTGGTTGAGGTAACGCTATGAAACGTTAGCCCGGAAATCATACTATTAAAGGCAGCCGGCGTTAGCTGTTGTCGGGCATCGCTCAGCGCTGCGGAAGGATTGGGATGAACCTCCACCATCAAGCCATCCATGGAAAGGTCAAGGGAACGCTGTGCTATTTCGGGGACCAAACTTGCCGTGCCAGCAATATGGCTGGGATCGCAGATTACCGGCAGGCTTGGAATTCGACTTTTCAAGTCGATGGCGATTTCCCATTTTGGTATATTCCTGAGCCTGGATCGCTCATAAGGGTAAAAACCCCTATGGATTGCTGCCAACCGATTGATTCCCGAACGCCAAAAGCGTTCAATGGCACCTATCCATAGCTCAAGATCCGGGGTTACAGGGTTCTTGACCAGCACCGGGATATGTGCGCCAGCCAAAGCCGATGCCAGCTGGTCTACCAGGAATGGGTTGGCTGAGGTGCGCGCACCCACCCAAACCATATCTACATCATGCTCTAAAGCCAGCTCTACGTGCTTCGGCATGGCTACCTCGGTAGCCACTAACAATCCAGTTTCGTCTTTTACGCGCTTGAACCATTTAAGCCCCTTCTCACCCGCGCCCTCAAATCCGCCGGGGCGAGTTCTGGGTTTCCAGATTCCGGCCCTGAAAACCTTTACCTGCCCAGCAATGGCAAGCGCCTTTGCGGTTTCTAAAACCTGCTGTTCGCTTTCGGCACTACAAGGGCCTGCGATGAGCAACGGGGATTCCAAACCCAATCCCCATTCTGTTAACGGTTGTATGTTAATTTTTGGCTCCAAACACTATCTTTTTGCAAAGGTAACCACAAAGTTTGGCTTGTTGTTCAAATAATGTCGTACTGCCCGCTATATCGCTGGGCAAAGTCGGAAACATCAGAAACCCTCGGGGATAAAAAAATTTTTCTGAGAACAGAACTATGCCAACCTGTATTCCTGAGAAACTGCCGGTAACTCTCTTTTCTCCAATCGTATTGGCGTTCAACTACATACTGGGGAGAAATGTACTTGTACGTTTCAACTATTAAAGGATTGGGTTTTATTTTGCGGTACTGGGGGTTTTGCGTATTGGCAAGCAGCCTAACACCAGTTTTTTTAGCCTGAATCTTTAATTTCTCTATAACCCTGTTGTAACGGTACAGATCATTGTTTGTGAATGGTGCTGTGTATTCGCCGCCAATATCCATCACCGGACGAACCTGCAAGGTACTGATGGGGTAAGCGGAAAAAACATCAAAAAAGCGCTCAAGCTCATCAATATTATCGGGATTAGCAGTAAAGTTTAGTCTGATTGAAAAGCTCATCTTTGCCTTACTATTGAGCTGCTTAAGTGTTTCCAGTAGATGTACCAACTTTTCCCAGCTTGCGCCAACCATAAAAGTTTCATAGGTTGCCTTGTTTAAGCCATGAATGGAGAGAATAAGCTCATTGAGTCCTGCCCTACCGAGCTCATCCAACTCATCGCTGGTAATAAGCTGCCCGTTAGTGACCAAGCCCACATGGGGTACCCCAAATTTTTTGGCAAGCTCAACCAGGTAAATAAAATCGGGGTGTAAGGTGGGCTCTGCTCCGCATCCCACCATTACATGGAGTGCATTTCCGAAAATATTTTTTCCGATCAACTCGAGCTCCTCCCTGGTAAACTTTCCGGGCATCGACTTTTGGCTTTTACTGAAGTAGCACATCCGGCAGCGCAGGTTACAGGCGAATACCGGATCAATTCTTACGGAATAGTAGCGCCTGTTGAGCAGTTGGGCAAAAAAGATTAGGAGTAACTTTAGGCGATTACTCCTAATCATGCGGTTCAGTTTTAAAAGCTTATAGATATCCATCAGGGCAATAAGTGAGCGCCCATAAATTTACAAATCTTTTACCTGGTCAGGATTTTTCTTTTCCCAGAATTTAACTGCCCATACCGATAGCTTGTAGGATACATAAATCAGTACCGGCCAGCTAAGCAACCAGAGTATCTCGTTGATATACTTCATAGCTAAACAATAATTAGTAAACGTGGGTTTCGTTCTTCATCTCTTCCTCATCAATCTTTTTCACATTGATGCTTTTCCATGCATACCAGATGTACGCAACAACAAAGGGGATAAGCAGCGACACGATGCTCATCACGGTAAGGGTAAACTTGCTCGATGAACTGTTGAAAATGGTTAGCGAGTGCTGCAAGTTAAAGGTTGATGGGTAGTAAGCTGTGTTATTATACCCGGCTATCAGGAATAGCGATAGTACGGTCAATATGGTTCCAATACCGGTGAACCAGATACCCTTTGTATAGGTTTTCAACAGCGACTTGGCTATACCCCAAAGCACCAGCACCACTCCGGTTAGGAAAAGTAAAAGAACCACTGGCATCTGGATTAGGTTCAGCAAGTACTTATTCTTTTGCATAAAAACTAAGCCATTGGCTGGGTTTACGGCAAATCCCTCGCGTAGGAAAAGCCAAACCACAAAGGTTAGGAAGAAAACCAGGAAAGGAATGGCATTGTAAAGCAGCTGCTTCCGCGAACGCTCAAAAATGTCATTGTGGTTTACATGGTTCATGAAATAGAGTATGGCCAGAACACGGGCCAGGAAAAAGACTGCCAGCCCAAGGGAAAGGTTATGAATGCTCAACGCTGCTTCAAGTCCATGCCATGGTGTTTCCCAGGATGAAATGACGGGCTTTGAGATGTTAGCAAGGTTCATCTTATCAACCGAAAACTGTGAGCCGGTGAAAAAGGTGGCTACAGCTGTACCCAGTAGAACCGTGCCGAATAAACCATTAATGAAAAGAAAAACCTCAAAGGTTCGGGCACCTAAAAAGTTATTGGGTTTACTGCGGTACTCATACGATACAGCCTGAATTACAAAACAGAATAGTATAGCCATCCACACCCAGTAAGCCCCACCGAAGCTGGTAGAGTAGAACAGCGGAAACGAAGCAAAGAATGCCCCGCCAAAGGTTACCAGTGTTGTAAATGTAAACTCCCACTTACGTCCCAGCGCATTTACCAGCATGGTGCGTTCCATTTCGGTTTTTCCAAGGGTGTAGATTAAGGTTTGACCGCCTTGTACAAAAAGCAAGAATACCAGCAACGCGCCAAGCAGCGAGATGATGAACCACCAGTAATGCTGCAGGAAAATGTATGTTGTATCAGCCATGGTTACTTCCCTCCATCTTTTGGTCCTTTTTTAATTTGTGTAAACATGATACGCAGCTCAGCTATAAGGAGCGTGGTGAAAATGGCAAAAAACAGGAAAAACGTAACCTGCACTGCGCTTGCATCGATTCGTGAGACTGCGGCTACAGTAGGCAGTACATCCTGAATTACCCAGGGCTGACGGCCAACTTCGGCTACAATCCAACCCGCTTGGCTTGCAACATAAGCAAATGGAATCATTAGTATTGATGATCGCAATAGCCACTTATTCACCTTAAACCCTTTGAAGTATATCAGGTAAAGCATCACCACAAAGAAGGCTATGAACAGGAAGCCCAGCCCAACCATAATGTGGAAGCTGTAGAAAGTAAGCGGAACGTTGGGTACTATACTCTTGGGGTCGTTCAGGTAGCCATAACCAAAGTACTCAAAGTTCTCGTCCAAAAGTTTCCGATGATATACCATGGCAGCGCTATCGCCTGCCTCACGGGCTTTTTTGTAATCGGCAAGAGCCTGAATGGCAACCCTACCCCGCTCAATTTTTTGTTCAGCCGATAGGGCAACCCGCTGGTTGCCATCCTTATCGGTATAGGTATAACCACCCTCAACAATATCCTTCACCCCGGGCACAAAAGCATCGCTTGAACGATAACCCAGGAATGATAGCAGTTTGGGAATCTGAATTTTAAACAGGTAAGGTTCTTTATCGTCGGTGTAATCCTTTCCGGGTGTTAAGGCTCCAATCACTATGAGCGGGGCACCTTCGGTACCCTTGTAGAGCCCTTCCATTGCGGCCAGCTTCATGGGCTGCTTCTGGGCAACCTGGTATGCCGAGCCATCGCCGGTTAGGGCAAGAAACAATGAAGTGATGAGCCCGAATACCGAAGCCACAATTATGCTCCGCTTGGCAAGCAAAACATGGCGACCTTTCAGTAAAAACCAGGCGCTAATGCCAACCACAAATAGTGAGGCAAGAACATACCCCGACGAGATGGTGTGGAGGAACTTATTAACAGCAACCGGCGAAAGCAGCACTTCCCAAAAGTTCAACATTTCATTGCGAGCAGTATCGGGGTTAAAGTGCATACCCGCAGGGTACTGCATCCAGGCATTGGCTACAAGAATCCATAGCGCTGAAAGGTTTGCTCCCAAGGCCACCAACCATGTTGAGATGAGGTGAAACTTTTTGCTAACCTTATTCCAACCAAAGAACATCACGGCAATAAACGTCGATTCCATAAAAAAGGCCATGATCCCCTCTATGGCCAGCGGGGCACCAAAAATATCGCCCACAAACCACGAGTAGTTGCTCCAGTTGGTGCCAAACTCAAACTCCAGAATGATACCGGTGGCCACCCCAATGGCAAAGTTAATGCCGAAAAGGGTCATCCAGAACTTGGTAATCCGCTTCCACTCCTCGTCGCCGGTTCTGTAGTAAAGCGTTTCCATAAAAGCCATAATAAAGGCTAATCCAAGGGTTAACGGTACAAAAACCCAATGGTACATGGCCGTAAGGGCAAACTGAGCCCTCGACCAGTTCACTAACGATAAGTCGAAGTGTTCCATGCAATATGCTATTTAGGTTTGGTTGTAAGCTGCTCAATGACGAACTTGCTGCGCTCCTCGTCAGTTTTAAAGTTACGCTTCAGGATGTTCGGAAAGAAAAACACCTTTAAAATGGCAAACATCACAAAAAGCTTTATCAGTATTATCACCCAAAGGGTTTTGCCAATGGTCATACTTTTAAAACCATCGTAGTAAAACAGAAAAATTCTTTTGAATAGGTTCATACCCTAACACCTTGAGCAAATTTAAAGTTTTTTAGTATGAGTTGCTCGCCTTTAACATTTTAAACAGCCTTTTTGTTCAACTTTCTGAAAAACATGATGCAACTTCAGATCCCTATCACCAATAACTTTTGCAACCACTTCTTGAACTCTTTTCTGTTAAGAATGGCAAAAGATAATAAAAGTTTGCCTTTGTATTGCTAAATTTGTACTAACGCGTTTTACCTGAACAACCTAGTGTATTATGGAGTTTGAGTAAAATAGGCTTACCTGGTTAATAGCGAACTGGAATAACATTTAAAGTACATCAATATGAAAAAGTTTCTAAAAATCTCGCTAAAAATTTTAGCTGCATTAGTGGCTCTGTTCATTGTGGCAGCAATAGTAGTACCTATAGCATTTAAGCCGCAGCTGATGCGACTGGCCAAAACCGGGGCTAACAGCATGCTAAACGCCAAGGTTGATTTTGACGATTTTCAGGTATCACTCTTAAAAGGTTTTCCGAATCTTTATGTGGGTATGAAAGGGTTAACGGTTGTTGGAATAGACAGCTTTGCCAACGATACGCTGGTGGCCTTCCGCGAGTTCAGCGTTAAGGTGAACCTTTGGAGTGTTATTGATATGCAGAACATTGAGGTGAAATCAATTCTGCTGGATGGTGCGCGGCTTAGAGCGCGAATTGCCCACGATGGCCGTGTTAACTGGGACGTGATGAAACCCTCCGTAACACCCGAAACAGAGGTAGAGGACACCGTTTCGTCCTCGCCAATAAATACCCGCGTGGCGCTTCGTAAGTTTGAAATACGCGATGCCAACATTGCCTACATCGACGACTCATCGAACATGAAAGCCACCATTGAGCGGTTCAACCTTACCCTTTCGGGTAACATGGGGATGAGCCAAACCGACCTCAAGCTGAACAGCTCCATTGCATCCCTGAACTTCTGGATGGATGGCATCCGTTACCTCAAAAATGCATCGGTTGTGTTCAATGCTCTGATTGGAGCAAACATGGATAGCAGCACATACACCTTTAAGGAGAACAGCTTTAGCATCAACCAGCTGAAGCTACTCTTCGATGGTACCATTAGCATGCCGGGTAACGATATTGATATCAACCTGAACTTTAAAACCCCGGCTACCGATTTCAAAGCTTTGCTATCGATGGTGCCTGCTATCTACATGAAAGATTTTGAGGGCTTGCAGGCTTCCGGCAAATTTGGCATTGAGGGATATGTGAGGGGTGTGTACAACGACAACCAGATGCCCAACGCCTTTATAGCACTAACGGTAGATAACGGGATGTTCAAGTACCCCGGCCTGCCCAAATCGGTTACCGATGTGAACATCAGCACCAAGGTGTGGTTCGATGGGGTTAACATGGACAACACATCGGTTAACGTTGATAAATTCTCGCTAAGTTTGGGCGGAAATCCCTTCAGCATGCGAATGCGCGTGGCTACTCCAATCAGCGATATGCAGGTTGACGGCAACATCACCGGAAAAATTGATTTTGCCACCCTGGCCGATGTAGTGCCCCTCGATAGCACCTTCATGGAAGGACTCCTGGAGTCGAACCTCGATTTTGGCGGTAAACTCTCGTTCATCGAAAAGGAACAGTACGAACGATTCAAAGCCGATGGCCTACTGAAACTTTCGCGCTTCAGACTCAAATCGCCCGATGTGCCAGCCGAGCTAAAAATTAACGACATCACGCTGAACTTTACTCCCCGGTACGTTAACCTGGCAAACTTCGACATGAACATAGCCTCAAGCGACATTCGTATGAATGGTCGCTTGGAAAACTTTATCCCATACGTATTTAAGGATGCCACCCTATCGGGAAACCTCAACGTGATGTCAAACCTGCTCGATGTTAACGAGCTCATGACCGGCGAAAGCGCTCCCGAGGAGGAAACCCCCGATAGTTCTACCCTTAGCGTAATTGATATACCACATAATATCAACTTTACTACCAAGGTTGATATGAAAAAGATTGTTTACGATAAGCTGATTATTGGCAACCTGACTGGTAATGTAACCGTTTCCAACGGAGTTGCAGACCTGAAAAACCTATCCATGAACATGCTTGAGGGAACTGTTCGATTGGCCGGAACCTATGACCCCCGAGATGTAAAAGTACCCCTTGTTAATTTCGATTTTGATATGAACGATATCGAAATCCCGGCTGCCTTCAAATCGTTCTCAACCCTGCAAAAAATGGCACCAGCTGTCAAAGATATGACAGGAAGGGTATCGACTCAGTTCAGGTTCAACTCCCGGCTCGATAGCACCATGATGCCGGTAATGAGCAGCATAAACGCATACGGTAAGCTGCAATCCAAGAGCATTGGGGTAAGCAACTCCAAGGCTTTTTCCAAACTGGCCGATTTCCTGAAAAAGGAGGATTTCCGTAACCCAAGCCTAAAGGATGTTAACGTAAGCTTCAGCGTAAAGGATGGCCGGATTTTCATTGAACCCTTCGATACCCGCATAGCCGAGGCAAAGATGAACTTTGGTGGTGATATGGGCATTGACCAGACCCTGAACTTTAAAGCAAAAGTTACGGTTCCTACCGCTTACCTTGGCGATGCCGCCAACCTGGCCAACAACCTCTTGGGCCGTTACGGAGCCAAACTACCCCAGAACATTGATGTAAACCTGAAAATTCTGGGCACTTCCAACAAGCCCGACGTCCAGCTCGACTCAGGTGGTGGCTCAGCAGGTGGTTCAACCTCGGTAAAGGAAACGGCAAAAGAAGCCGTGAAGGAAAAGGTTGACGAAGCCAAAACCGAGGCTCGCCAGAGGGCAAAAGCCGAAGCCGATAAACTGATTGCCGATGCCGAAAAGGAGGCCGAACGGATCAGAGCTGAGGCTGCTATCCAGGCTGAGAAGATCAGAGCCGAAGCCGAAGCCCAGGCAAAGAGAACCGAGGAGGAAGGCAAGAAGAAAGGCCCCATAGCTGAGAAGGTGGCAAAAGAAACCGCAAAGGAAATTCGCCGTAAAGGCGAAGCTGCTGCCCAGAAAGTGATTGCCGAAGCCGACGAGAAGGCTAACGCAGTTGTAGCTAAGGCTAAAGCCGAAGCCGCAAAGCTGGAGTAATAATAAGACCTAACTTAACTGTCTTGATAACGCTGATTTCACCTTACCCGTGCAATCAGCGTTATTTTATCAGCAACCCAGCCAAAACTTTACTCAACGAAAGGTTTCGATTACCCCCTTCGAGGTGTACCGCATTAATCCCCAAGCTTTGCGCAGCTCTTACATGCTCCAGGGTGTCGTCAACAAATAGGGTTTGGGCAGGGGTTAATCCGTTATCGCCGATTACCCGCCTGAAAATTTCCGCTTGGGGTTTTCGAAGCCCCATTTCAAAGGAAAAGTAGGCTCTATGAAAGTAATCCCTTAACCCTTTACCAGTCCTCTGAACCAGCAGCTGGTTGTAGTGTTCAAAGTGAATGGCATTGGTGTTGCTAAGCAAAAAAACTTGGTAACTACTCCTCAGCTGTTCAATGAGCGCCAACCTTTCCAAGTCCCAGTCAAGCAGTAAGGCATTCCATGCCTTATCGAACTGCTCTGGGTTTAGCACCACACCAAATGTTTGGTTGAAATTCTGCCGGAACTCAACAGGGGTTATCTGCCCACAATCGAATAGGTTAAATAGCTCGTTGCAACCGGTAAACGGAGTATGGTCGGGTAAACTTACTCCAAACTCCCTAAAAGCCTTAAGGGTAAGGCTATAGTCAATATCCAGCACGACTCCCCCCAAATCCAGAATAATGCTGTTAATGCTACCATATTTCGCTTTGTTATTGTTCGTCATGGTATAATTTTTTACAACTGCGGTTTTGAAATTTCCAATGCAAATATGTATCTTTGCAAACCAAAATAAAACAGCCCATGCTGTTTTTTTGGGCCCATAGCTCAGCAGGTTAGAGCATCTGACTCATAATCAGAGGGTCGCTGGTTCGAGCCCAGCTGGGCCCACAAACCGCCGCCAGGCGGTTTTTTTATTTTACTTCTCTCAAAAATCTGCTTAAAAATATAAATTTAAACCCATGGGTTTGATTTGAAGTATTAAGCAAAACATTTACATTTGCCAAAATTCATAAGCATAACAACTACAAAATAACCCTTGGTTATATGAAGAAAATACTTGTAGTAGGTGCCGGTGGGCAAATTGGCTCTGAGCTGGTGCCACATCTTCAGAAAATATATGGTTCAGGAAACGTAGTGGCTGCCGACATCAACTCAAGCTGCGCCAATACCTTTAAGGATGCCCCGTTTGAGGTTCTGGATGCACTCGATGCGCAAAGGTTTGCTGATGTTGTGAAGAAGTACAGGGTGGATACTATTTTCAACATGGTAGCCCTGCTTTCGGCAACAGGCGAACGGAACCCACAGCTGGCCTGGAAAATAAATATGGGCGCCCTCATAAATTCGCTTGAGATTGCACGCGAAAATGGCTGTGCCGTATTTACCCCCAGCTCAATTGGAGCATTTGGCCCAACCTCACCCAAGGATAACACCCCTCAGGACACCGTGATGCGTCCAACCACCATTTACGGCATTTGCAAGGTAACCGGCGAAATGCTGAGCGATTACTACTTCCTGAAGTACGGCGTTGATACCCGTAGCGTCAGGTTCCCGGGCATTATTTCAAACGTTACCCTACCCGGCGGAGGGACAACCGATTACGCTGTAGAGATTTACTACGGTGCCATTCAACAAAAACACTACGTATGCCCCCTGCCCGAGGGTACATACCTCGACATGATGTACATGCCCGATGCGCTCAATGCTTGCGTTCAGCTAATGGAGGCTGACCCCTCTAAGCTAAAACATCGCAACAGTTTTAATGTAACCGCCATGAGCTTTGAGCCCTCTCAAATCTATGCGGCCATTAAGAAGCGCATTCCCGATTTCACCATGGAGTATAACATCGATCCGGTTAAGAAAGCCATTGCCGACAGCTGGCCCAACTACATGGACGATAGCTGCGCCCGCGAAGAGTGGGGCTGGAATCCGAAGTGGAACCTGGAAACCATGACCGATGATATGCTTAAGGTGATTGGCGAAAAGTATAAAGCTGGCGTTTTAAAGTAAAATACTAAACTTCCAAAGAATAAAGGGAGGCGACGCGCCTCTCTTTATTTATTCCATACCCGTATCGCGTTTTATCATCCTAATAAAGTAGTCCTTATTGGGCAACGCTGAGGCCTTGAGCTGGCTGAGCCAAAAACCTGCGGTTAGCTTATCGCCCTTGCTGTGGTGTATCATTACTAAATGGTAATAGGCATACCCGTAAACATGAGTGGGGTTAGCGGGAATCTCCTCAACTACTCTTGTAAAACACTCGATAGCCTGGTTTACATCGCTTTTAGCATAAAAATCCATACCCTGGTTAAAGGTCCTGATGTCGGAATTGAGCTTGTTATTCAGGATTAACCCCTTGAAGTGAAAACAAGCCTTATCGCATTCCTCTATTAGGTTTATGGCATTCAAACCAGCTGGTATGGGTGGGAACACTAATGTGAATGAAAGAGTTTCTCCTTTCCTTGAAAAATTATGCACAGCAGGGCAAGTGGGAATGCCCCTCGAACTTGTTCGGTAGTAGCGTTGTCGGGTCTGTGGGGTTTCAATGTATATGTTCCTGTCGGCACAGAACCACCCACCATTATCGGCTTTATTTTCGACTGTGAAATGGCAAACAGTTGAGTCCTTATAGAGGATGATACTCTCGACGCTAAGCTCCGGGTGCGATAGCTCAGCTGCAAAGGGTCTGTCAATAACCGTTTGGGAAATCGTAATATGGGTTACGGCAAGAAGAACTGTCAGAAAAAATAATTGTTTTATCATGGCAAAAAAAATAGTCGGAACTGGGTAATACCAATCCCGACTAAGGTAAGAAAAAAGTTTAGAATTTCAGATCAACGCCAAGAGCAATTACAGTAGCTGAACGCTTATAGGTTTCTTCATAAACGGTGGGTAAGTCGAAAGGTTTAGTTTTCATCAGGTAGAACGATTTCATGAAACCAACGTTTACCCCTATATTATCGTTCACCTTATAGCGTCCACCCAAGCCAACGGTATTAGTGGAAAGGCTATGGCTGAGGTCGCTCTGATATTTCATGTTTACACCAGATTGTGTTCTCAAATAACCGGTACTGAGCAAAATCTTGTCGTTAAGTTCATACTCAAACCCAAGAGCAATCTCCAGGAAGTTGTTGTCAATAACCTCTTTGTTTTCGTAAAAGGTCGGGAAACCATTGGCATCGCGTGTTTTAACTTTTCCGTAAGCAGCGGTTTTATCGAAGTAGTAGTGTGCCCCGGCGCTAATACCCAGCTTATCGGTAGCCTTATAGCTCATTCCAAACATAATGGTTGTAGGCATATCGTTAGGATACGATACTCCATCGGGGTAAAGCTTAGCATCATCCTTTTTGGTTTTGTTTTTAACGTTAAGGCTTGCCTTGTGCTCGTACTTAAAGCCAAAGTTCAAACGATCATTTACCTTTACATTAATGCCAATTATTGGAGCTAAACCATATCCGTTCTGCTCAACATCAACCTCCTTATCGGCAGTCATGGCTGAGTAAGCAGCCATTGTTGCTGCATTTGTTTGGTATGCGGTTTGTATCTGCGAGATGGTGGCAGGGTAGGTGGTGTAATCAGCCACGCCCAAACCAGCGGCTAGCTGAGTGGCTTGTGCCGAGGTAAGATAGTTTAATGATACTGCATCGCTGAGAGTTAAACTTCCGCCACCTCCACTTACAAGCGGATTAAGGCTTGCTGCTGCGTTGCTGGCAGCCGTTGAAAGGTTGCCGAAAAAGACTGGTGCCGAGGTCATTTGTCCAGGGCCTGCCGGATTCAAAGGATGTTGGGGATTTATACGTATATCCTTCATGTAACCGGTATAGAAATTTTGAGCAATAACGTAACGGATACCCACGCTAAACGAGATCATATCGTTAATGGCGTATGAACCATTAGCCTGTAGCCCCCACATTAGAGAGCGGCCCTCGAACTGTGAGCTAAACTCGTATGCAGTTGTACTAATTCCAGCAGCAGTAAGCGACGATGGAAGAACAGCCACCTGTTGCTCAAAGGAGGGTAGGCCATTGTCGAATTTGGCGCTTCCGCCACCACCAATTGGATTCACTGCCAGCGAAAATGCAACCCGTTCCTTTTTGAATACCATATACAATCCCGGGAAAAGCGGAGCAGTTACACCGCCTTCGAATTTTTTACGGTTCATGCCGGGAAATGTGCTTGTGATTTCTCTGGTTTGGGAAATGTACTGATTATTAACCGAAATGTAAAATCCATCGGCAATGAAAGCCAATCCTGCCGGATTATAGTAAGCCGCATCAACAGAAAGAGTAGCATCCTGTGCAGGCATTCGGATGTAAGATGCGCTCTGGTTGGTGTTGGTTACAATACCACCGGCCATTACTAATGTTGTAACGCCGGTTGCAACAACAGTAAGTAGTAGTTTTCTCATACACAAATTGATTTAGGTTAGCAATAGAATTATTCTTAGTTGTACGTTTGTATTGAACAGCAGTTTAATGTCAGGGTGTTTTAAAGCCCTGGAACCAGGGTTAACCAGAAATTATCAATTTCTCAGGAATTGGAAGAGAAAGCCGTGCTCGAGGCCCAGATTAAGATGGTTACCACCGGAAAAGAAAAATTCGAAACCGGCATGAAGCACACGGCTGTTTTTACTACTTTTGGGTGTTGAGGTAATGCCGAGCCTCTTTTTAATGCGCATGACAAATCTCTCAAGCGGTTTGTTCAAAAACCGCCTAACTAGCGTGAAGTATGCAACTATTGCCAGATAGACTCTTGCCCTGCGCATCGAATAGGGTCAATAATTTTGCTAATATAGAGATTTATATGTTAAAATTCAATTCTGTTGCTTTTTTTTAAAAGTCATTACCATCAAAGTTCGCATTCAAGTTGTTAATTTTGCGTAACTTGCAAAAAACAGAACCATGAAGTACATAACTTCAATTCTACTCCTATGTGTGACAACTCACACATCCTTGGGTCAAAACAATAATTTTAGCTTTACAACCAGGGTTGAAATTCCCACCTCGCCGGTTAAAGACCAGCAACGCACGGGAACCTGCTGGAGCTTTGCTACCACCTCGTTCATCGAAACTGAACTTATCCGAATGGGGCAACCGGTTTTTGACATCTCAGAGATGTACTTTGTCCGGCATGCTTACGCTACCAAGGCACTTAACTACGTCAGGTTCCAGGGAGCAAACAACTTTGGACAAGGAGGCCAAGCCCACGATGTGATGAACATAATCAGGCAACATGGCATGGTCACTGAAATGGAGTATCCGGGACTTAACTATGGTTCCAATGTTCATACTCATGGTGAGCTCGAGGCTGTTCTAAAGGGATTCCTTGATGCATTAGTAAAAAATCCTAATACAAAGCTAACCACAGCATGGTTTCCGGCCATAAATGGAATTTTAGATGCTTACCTTGGGGTTATACCCGACAAAACAAAATCACCTTTATCAAAATCGAACTTCAACCCCGACGATTATGTTGAGCTGACCTCTTTCAGCCACCATCCGTTTTACGAAAGATTTTCCCTGGAAATACCCGATAACTGGTCACATGACCTATACTTTAACCTTCCCCTTGATGAGTTAATGAAAGTGATCATCCATGCCCTAAATAATGGTTTCACCGTATGCTGGGATGGTGATGTCAGCGAGAAAAGCTTCGCCTACCGAAAGGGAATTGCTCTTTTGCCAGTAAGAAAAATCGAAGAACTTTCAGGCTCCGATAAAGAAAGGTGGACAGGGATCACCGAAAAAGAACTGGCAAACCGCATAGCTGCCTTTGATGGGCCAATACCTGAACTTAAAGTAACCCAGGAAAACCGCCAGGAAAACTTCAATAACCTTACCACTACCGACGACCATCTGATGCACATTACAGGCATAGCAACCGATCAAAATGGAACGCTATACTTTCTCACCAAAAACAGTTGGGGTGCTGAAGGTGTGTATGAGGGTTATCTTTACATGTCGGAATCATACGTTCGCATGAAAACCATAGCCGTTATGGTGCACCGCAAAGCGATACCAAAGGAAGTAGCCGATAAACTTAAAATCTATCCGTAAACTAACAGGTTACACCCACGCACAGGTGCCGAATCCATGCGCCCTAGTACCTCAAATGAGCCGTCGGCATTAAGCCTACCAAGGTCTTGTGTTTGAATGAATGAACAGGAGTAAACGTTTGCCAGATCAATAACATTGACTCCGCCAGTTGCACCCGGTGGTGCAAGAGTAAGTGGATCTTGAACTTCACGAATCAGAACCTGCATCCAGGGTGGGCATGTGAAAACTCCATCGCCTTTTGAGTATGCTTGCGAAAGCAGCTCCGTCATACCATACTCAGAATGTATGGAGGTAACTCCAAACGCCTGCTTCAAAACCCCATGAAGCTCTTCACGTACAATCTCCTTTCGACGACCTTTCATGCCACCAGTTTCCATAATTATGGTGTTTTTAAGGCTTAGCTTATGCCGTTCAGCAAGATCGAGCAAGGCAAACGAAACGCCAATCAGCAGGCACTTTTGTCCACTTTCGTCAAGGTGTTGCAGCTTAGCAGCAAGCGAATCGAACTGATTGAGATAAAACCCTCCATCGGGGTTACCCGATCTCCTAACTAACTCATCAACCATATACACCAATGATGAACCTGTGCGCTCAAGGTACGAAGGTAAAAGTGCAAGAATGCAGTAGTTTTTTTCATCACCATAAAAGTATTGAAAACCATTGGTAAAGCTCTTCCTGTAAAGATTTGTACTGGCCACCATATGCCTGCTGGTTTCAGTACCGGTTGTTCCGCTGCTGGTAAATTCTATTTCAGGCTTATATCCTTGTGCTATAATTGGTTTTGATTTAAAAAACTGAATGGGCAGAAACGGAATCTTCTCCAAACAGCTAACGCTGGCTACATCAACTTTAAGCAGATCGACGTAGGTACGGTAAACTTCAACATTCTGGTACTGAAACCTGAAGGTTTCTAACGCCATTTGTTCAAATTCTTCAGCAGTTTGAATAGAAAAGATTACATCGGGTTGTATCATCTTTAACAGCTTTTGGTGCAAAGCTACTGAAATGTTTAACATCTTCCGTTAGGGAAAATTAATCCACTTCCCGTCCCAGCGATGCTGAGTAAACCAAAAACCAATCCTGTAAAGTGAGATTTATATTTACTGCCTCCGCTGCGCTTTTAATGCGACCAATGTTCCCCGTTCCAATAACCGGAACTATTCCAGCCGGATGGCTTAAAAGCCAACCAATAGCAACCTGTTCGGGTGTTGAACCGAGAGAAAACGCCACCTGCTGTAAAGCTTGCAAAACTCGTTTTTCGGATAGTGATTTAGGGTTGAAAAGCCTACCGCCAGCCAATGGCGACCAAGCCATGGGTATCATTTGCTGACGCAGCATATAATCGATGGTGCCGTTTTGGAAGCAATCAACATGTAGGGGTGAGATTTCAATCTGGTTAACGACAAGGGGCATATCTAAGTATGACTGGAGCATATCTACTTGATAAGGCAAAAAATTAGACACCCCAAAGTTTAAAACTTTCCCATCTCGCTTCAGCTGTTCAAATGCGTTGGCCACCTCAGCTGGGTCAAGCATTAATGAGGGCCGATGAAGAAGCAGCAGATCGATATAATCTGTTCTGAAGTTTCGGAGCGACCGTTCTACCGAACCTACGATGTGGCGGAAACTATAATCGTAGTGCTTAACCTTAACATCGGGAAACTTGGCCGAAAGAAGCCGAATACCACATTTAGTGATTATCTTAAACTTTTGCCTTAGCGATGGCTCCAGGGCTAATGCTTGTCCAAAAGAACTTTCACAGGTGTAGTCACCGTATATATCGGCGCTATCAATAGTATCTACACCTAGTTCAATGCACTGCTTTGTGAGATATAGTAAAGCCTGAGAGCTTAACTTCCATTCAGGCAACCGCCAGTGCCCCCAGACAATGGGTGAAGGTTTAAAGGTTTGGTGTTCGGGGCTCATTAATCAATTTTAAAGTATGACGAAGCGTCTTTTAAATCGGCAGCAAGTTTTACAAGGTGCTCAGAGTATGCTCTCAGATCGGCAGCGGCCTCACCGGTTAGCTTGCTAACGTCGGTTAGCCGTTGCATGGAATCGGTAATACGATTGGTTTCATTCTGTTGCTCACTGAATTCAGCCGACAGCTGTCGGGCATGTTCAGCAATTCGATTCACTTCCAGAGCCAGGCGCTCCATTACCTCACGAACCTCTTTCACTGTGTTTAAGCTTGAGTTTGCCAGGTTAACAATATCCTGAGCGGCCTGTTTTGAACGTTCGGCAAGATTTCGAACCTCACCTGCCACTACAGCAAACCCTCTGCCATGCTCACCTGCCCGGGCTGCCTCAACTGCTGCATTAAGGGCAAGTATGTTGGTTTGAAACGCTATATCGTTAACAACCTGTATCTTATCGGCAACCATTTTCATGGCCTCCAGGGCCTTGTCAGAGGTTAGTGTACCCTGCTGAATGGTATCCACAGCCTTATCTGAAATACTTAACTGTGTTTGGACTGATCGGGTACTCTGTCCAATTGAACTAACCATTCGCTGCACTGAGTCCGACACCTCATGTGTTGTTGATGTTAGATTATCCACCGTGTTAGTAAGCGTTTCGGAGCTGGAGTTCATGGTTTGACCTGCATCCATAATACTTTCTGAAACCTGAACGATACCGCGGAAGGTGTCACGTAAACGAATGGCCATATTGGTTAACGATTTTGAAAGTGTTCCGATTTCATCGTCCGTATCATCCTTGAAAGATGCATTTAGGTTTCCCTGGCTTATTTGCTGAGCAAAATCGACTCCATGCGAAATCCGCTTCGAAATCTGATTCGAAGCGATGCTAATAACGCTACTTATGAGAATGAGACCCGCTAATCCGATAATAATCAGCGACATGATGCGCGAGCGGGCTTCGGTTAACACGTCGTCAATTATTACAATTACACCCAGGCACCAGGGAGAATCGGAGCCTTTCATTCTGATTGGGTTGAAGTAGGCAACAACCTCTTTTCCCGTGTAGGAATGTTTGGCTGACAAGGTGAAAGCTTCGCCTCGTGCTATTTTCTCAGAAATGTGGTAAGTGCTATCCTCTTCGGGGTTAATTTCGGCCATCGTTTTGCCCAGGACTGTTGAATCGGGGTGCGAAACGTAAATACTGCCATTGGAGAGCAGGAATGCGTAGCTGTTGTCAAAAAGCTTCAGCTTATCCACCCGCTCCTTGAATTCTGTTAAAGTAATATCGCAGCCAACTGTCCCAACAAGCTCATTCCCAACTGAGATTGGGCTAACCAGGCTGGTCATGGGAATTTTTGCATTATCGGATTTGGTGTACTTCCAATAGTATGGCTCAAGAATAGTATTCCCTTTGACATTCCTGGTTACCCAAAGGCTTTTGCTCGATAGGTTATCGAACCCTACCGTATCCTGACGGTATTTGAGGACTTCTCCCTCCCAGTAGAAGGTACAACGTAGTCGCCCTTTGCTCTTTCCTGTTTTATCGATTTTTAAAAGATCCCAGTTCACCCAAAGCGATTTAATGTTATGATGTTCCCTTAAAACATCGGCAACCATCGTATTTTGTATATCAATCCAACTCTTCTGGTTTGAGGTGCTGAGAGCACGAAATGCCTCGGCAAGGGTTCTTGTAATGCTCAACTCCTGATTTAGTTGATCTTCAAAACCACGAGCAGTCTCTTTAACAAGGGTATTTACATATTTATGGGCATCCTTAAGGTTGTCGCGCTGGATGCTTTTAATAATATAAACGATTACGGTCATGTAAACTATAGCCGAAATGCCTACAAGCAGAATCAGCATTTTATTCTGTAATCGATTCAATGCTAATAACCTCATGATTAGTGTTTTAAATAAATTCACTTATGGAAATAAAATTTCAGAAAAATAATTTTTTGATACAACTAAAGCAAGAAAGTTCACTTTTTTGTAACTTGTGAGAGCTTGAAAATATTGTGAATAGTATAGTATTGTATTAGCAAACAGGATGATGCTTTTTAAAACTTTTTTAGTTAAGGCTTAACAAAGAATGCTTAAATCAAAAATTCAATAATTATGGAGCCCATAAAAGAGTTCTGGCAATCGTCGAGCGGCAAGAAGCTTTTTGCCTGGCATTTGAAACCAGCAACACAACCAAAAGCAGTAATACTATTAGTTCATGGTCATGGTGAGCACTCGCTCAGGTACTTACCATGGGCCAAGCGTTTTGCTTATCATGGTTTTGTTTTCACATCGTGGGATCATGCCGGGCATGGTCAATCCGAAGGTTTACGGGGACACATAAACTATTTTGAACAGCTGCTGTTTGAAATCGATTTGGCCATAACCAAGATTACCCACGAATACCCAAAACTTCCCATAATACTCTATGGGCATAGTATGGGTGGGAATATTGCGCTGAACTATGCCATAAATAGGCCAGCAAAGCTATGCCTGCTGGTGGTCACCTCACCATGGATTAATCTTTCAAACCCGCCTTCAAAGTTTATGGAGTTGGTAAGCAGCGTAATGAACATCATCGCTCCATTTGTTCAAATCAAATCAACCGTTAAACCCGAACAAATATCGCGGGTTCCCGAGGAAGTGGAAAAATATGCAACCGACCCGTTGAACCACGCGCTCATAACCCCCAGGCTTTATACCGCAATTCGCCGGTCGAGCCAGTATATTATCAAGTATGCCGATAAGATAAGAATCCCCACCCTTCTTCTGCATGGTAATGCCGATAGTATTACTTCATACCAAAGCACGGCCGACCTTTCCAGAAAAATTCCCCGAGCCACCTACGTGGAATGGCCAGATTGCTACCACGAGCTGCATAACGAGGAGATCAGAGAAGATGTTTTTGCCACAATTTTGAACTGGATGAATGAGCAGCTCTAGATTTGATTTCCGAACCGAGGTAAAGGTTGATTCCTTCCCTTTCCGTTTGAACTATTCCACCCCCGTGCTTTTTTGCGGCTCCTGCTTTGCTGAGAACATGGGTGGTATCATGCAGAGTCTTAAAATGCCCGTGTTGGTTAATCCCAACGGGGTGGTTTACAATCCCCTTTCGGTTTCTATGGTTATTAGAAATATACTGCAGGGTAAGGTTTACATTGAACAAGATTTGTCCCACAGGAATGGCCTTTGGTTCAGCTTTGACCACTATACCCGTTTTGCAGCTGATAACCCTGAAAAATGCCTTGCCGGCATCAACCAGGCAAACCAGCAAGCGCACTCATTTATGAGCAAAACCAAACTCATCGCCGTAACGTTTGGTACCGCAAGAGTTTACCGTCTTCTGACCACCGGCCGGGTTGTAGCGAATTGCCACAAAATTCCCGCCAAGGAGTTTTCGCATTTCATGCTCTCTGTTGAAGAGATTGTTTCCGAGTGGATTGGCTTAATGGAAGAGATTTTAGCGATTTACCCTTACATGCGATTCTTATTTACCGTTAGCCCCATCAGGCACTGGAAGGATGGCGCAGTCGGAAACCAGCACAGCAAAGCAACATTACTGGTTGCCGTTCATAAAATAGTAGAGCAATTTCCGGATAAGGCATTTTACTTCCCCGGCTATGAAATTATGATGGACGACCTGCGCGACTATCGCTTCTACGATTCTGATATGCTACACCCTTCCCAGCAGGCGGTTGATTACATCTGGCATAAATTCTCTGAGGCACTCATCGATAAAGACGCTTTGCACATTGCCGAAAAAGTGCATAAAATACAACAGGCATTAAGTCACAGGCCGGTTAATCCGAAATCGGACGAGTTTAAAAAGTTTGTCAAGCAAACTATTCGGGAGATTGAAAACATCGAAGAAAAATTTCGTTTTATTAATTTTGACGAAGAAAAATTACATTTAAAAAAACACCTACACTAACTCTAAATTAATGAAAATAAACATTTTTCAATTCAAACTCCTTTTGCTTTTATTTTACTGTATACCAAGTATAGCTTTCCCACAGGATTCCACCTGGGTTTGGTGTAGCAAGGGCGGTAGCAGCCTGAAATTTTTTATATCTATTTCCTACCAGGAAGGGAATGGGGAAATGGGTTTTGGAATCCCTTTTGGAATAGGTTACCAGAAGCAATACTACAATGGTCGGTTTAGAATTCATGCTACTATTCAGGATGCTAGTTTCATGAGCCTTGGCATAACCGATGCTCCTGATTACTACTATAGGGTTTCTACTTTAGGCCTGCACTCTGACATTGATGTTCTAAGGTATTACTCATTTTCAATTGTTTTGAGTACAGGGGTTGGTGGTTCACTCTCACGCGGGATAAAATCTGAATTCTGGGATATGGATGGAAATTACAGTTCAGGTGGCTATTTCGCCAGGTTCTACCCTACCGTTTACTTAGCCTATGGTATTCGCATTGCACCCAGGAAAAGCAAGTATGCTCTGGAAATCATTCTGCCACCCGGGGGGCATGCCAACAACAGCTTTTACCTGCTACATGCCATCCGGGTTGGGGTAGATTACAAGTTTTGATCAAGCTGTGCTTCCCAGTCCAACAGTATTCTGGCTACGCTGGAAATGTTGGGGCCAAACGTGACTATTCCCTCTTCATGACCAGCCATAACCAGTATGCCTTGCGTTTTTAAATCGGTCTGGCTGTAAAGCCTTATCACCTCCTTTGCCATTTCAGGTGTTCCGTATTCGGCCTGTTTGCCTGTTTTTGGCACTTTTCGCAGCAAAGCACGCCACATAGCAAGGTGGTGTACATGGATTACTGCCCCAATTTTTGGATCGCATAGGTAAAGTACAGCATGGGTCAACGATTCAGATGAAGCAATGACCGGGCCCACCGAATCGACCGTGTTGCGATGGATATTGAAACCGGTAACCAGTGCAAAATGTTGTTTCCCAATTTCCTGAAATTGACCCGTTCCGCTACCGGTTATAATGAACTGATTATCGGTTGTCCGGCAACTGAGGTTGCCAAATCCAATGCCCTTGCTATCGACCCCAATGTAACCCTTTCTGTAAAGCAGCTGGCGCCAGTAAACCAACTCACTGATACATGGCAACTCAATGGGTTCAGTTTTAGTCCAGTTACAATGGAATTTAATTACTCCCTCTTTCATTGTTTCATCCTAAATATTTCTAAATCTCTAGCCACTCCCTTTTCGGTAATAAATCCTGTAATGAGCCGTGCCGGTGTCACATCAAAGCCTAGGTTAAGGGCCGGGGTTTCGGCTGGGGAAATAAGCACATCAGCTAAATGTCCCTGGTAAAGGCCGGATACATAACGAACCTCATCGCCCGTGCGTTCTTCAATGGGGATTTTACCTAACCCAACATCCAAATTCCAATCGATGGTTGAGGTTGGAGCAGCCACGTAGAACGGCACACCGTTATCGGAAGCAGCAAGAGCTTTCAGGTAGGTTCCTATCTTGTTGGCGGTATCGCCGTTCATTGCTATGCGGTCGGCACCGGTGATTACCATATCCACCAACCCGCTTTGCATAAGATGACCTCCGGTATTATCGGCAATAAGGGTGTGAGGCACGCCCTCGTTCAGCAACTCCCAAGCGGTTAACATGGCCCCCTGGTTACGCGGACGGGTTTCATCGACCCAAACATGCACCTTGATACCTTTTTGATGGGCAAGGTAAATGGGCGAAAGCGCCGATCCGTAATCGGTGAAAGCAAGCCAACCGGCATTGCAGTGGGTAAGGATATTTACCACATCGCCATTCTTTTTTTGGCTCATCGTTTCGATGATGGATAATCCATACTCGCCAATGGCCCTGCAACGTCGGGCATCATCATCGGCAATTTGCCGGGCAGCATCTAAAGCAACCTGTGTTTTTTTCTCCAGGGTAAAATCCCCCTTCAGTTTTGACGTTACGCTATCTATGGCCCACTTCAGGTTAACCGCCGTGGGTCGAGTTTCCAGCAACTCATTTATTGCCTGCGGAATGAGTGCTTCAGAAAGTTTCCCAGCTAATGCATCGCGGTAGGCCAGATAAACCCCAAAGGCTCCTGCAACCCCTATCAGTCCGGCACCTCGCAAATGCATCTCTTTTATGGCCTGAACCATTTGACAATAGCTACTAATGGTCTCAACTTCAAACTTATGTGGTAGGAACCGTTGATCGATTATTTGAACAGCGGGGCTATTTTGTTCTGTTAACCAAATGGTTCGGTAGCTTATTCCGTTTACTTTCATCGTTTTTTAAGCGGAAGGGTTCATCAACTTTTAAGTTGATTTTCGTTAACTATCCCAAATATATGGCCAAAATTTCATACCTTGGCATAAAATTTACTGAAGAATAGTAAATACTCGCTGACAATGAAGAAGAATACCATCATCCTAATCATATCCCTTGTTGCCATTCTTCCTGCTTTTGCTCAGGAGTTGCAAGTAGGACAGATTGCCCCCGACATCGTTATGCTGGGACCCAACGGCGAAGAGCTTAAGCTCTCCAGCTTGCGGGGTAAATTGGTGCTGGTTGATTTCTGGGCATCGTGGTGCTCCCCTTGCCGAAAGGAAAATCCAGTACTGGCTCAGGTTTACGAAAATTACAGGGATGCCTGTTTTACCAACGGGAACGGGTTTGAAATTTTCAGCATATCGCTCGACTCTAAAAGGGATAACTGGGTAAACGCCATCTCGGACGATAAGCTGGTTTGGCCTTACCACGTAAGCGATTTAAAGGGTTGGCGAAGCGATGCTGCCAAAACATACGATATTAAATCGATCCCCATGAACTTTTTAGTCGATAGTTCTGGAGTGGTGATTGCAAAAAATTTAAGAGGTTCAGAGTTGAGCTCAACCCTTCGTAAGTACCGTAAGTGGAAGTTTTTTAAAAGTGATTGTAAAAACAGGTAATTATTGAATGCGTATGAAAGCCTTACGGATTCTTGGAAAAACTTCAAAATATCTGCTTGCAGGCATTTTAGGCATAATCCTCTTCCTTTTTCTGCTAATTGCCACCGTAAAACTTTTTGAGCACAAAATCACCCGTATTGCCATTAAGGAACTTGAAAAAACTCTGAAGGCGCCCATCAGCTATGGTGAGGTATCAATTCTTCCCTTCCGCGATTTTCCAAATCTAACCGTTCGAATTTCAGAGTTTAAACTAGGTCAACCCGCCGATTCGATTGGGATGCTCAGCATCATTAGCTTACCCGACACCCTTATCAGCTTTAAGAATGTGTTCGTCTCCGTTCGCTCATATCCATTGCTCAAAAACAAGATACAAGTTGAGGGATTTGAACTGAATGGGTTCAGAATTAACTATGTGGTAGATTCTACGGGGGTAAGCAACTTCGATTTTCTTATACCCCAGGACACCGTAACCGAGCAACCCGATACTGTAACGCAACAATTGCTTAACATTCTTCTGAAAGACCTTACCCTCAGCGATATAAACCTTAGCTACACCGATTGGAAGCTAAACGCTCACGCTAACATTAACATTCTTAAGCTACACCTTGAGGGACGGGTTGCCGGTGATAGCATTTGGGCTAAAACAAAAGGTAAAGTAGTACTAAGTAACCCACAGTACCTGGATTTTCCGCTGGATAAGTTAGAATCTGTAATCCTGGCTTTTAGTACAAGCTATGACAATGGCAATGTTCAGGTTGAATCGCTAACGCTGGATACCGATGGCCTTCAGCTTAGAGCAAACGGAACTCTCACCCTATCCGATTCCATTTGGATTGATATGGGTATTGCTGTACCAAAAATAAACCTAACCGAGCTCTCAAAGTTTATCCCCGAAAATATAACCAATGACTACGGAATTACCCGACTGGGTGGAAATATAGGGCTAAACGCAACGGTTAGAGGCTTCCTATATGATACCCTGATGCTTCCCAGCCTGTTTTTAGACTTCAACTTAAAGGATGGCATCCTTAAAACCAAAAAGTATCCTGTAATAAAGCAGCTTAATATTTCAGGTAACCTATCGGTACCAAACCCAGGCTTTCTTACCACTACCACGCTTAACATCAGAAACTTGAACCTGAAAACCGACCAAAGTCGTGTTAACCTTTCCTTTACCATCAAAAACCCCGATAAACCGATTTACAACGTTCATGGCGACATGTATCTGGTACTGGATGAGTTTGCCGGTTTGCTTCCCGATAACACCCTTAACCAGCTTTCGGGTGTTGTGAAGGCTAACTTTTACACCAAGGGTAAATTGCCTGATTACATAGGAGTTGGTAGCACCGACTACTTTATGGTAAACACCGGCTTCAACATCAACCTTGAAAACATCTCCACCGGGATTGATTCCCTAAACCGGATAAAGGATTTGAATGCTTCCATTATTTTTACACCTAGCAAGGAGATTAGCATCGACAACCTATCGCTTCAGCTCCCGGGCTATAAACTTAACATAAGTAAGGGTTTGCTAAAAGCTACTCTCCACGGCGATATTGCTTCGCCTGAAAAAATCGATGTACGGGTCGATACGCTTCACCTGGCTTTGGGAAGCAACATCATTAGTGCCAAGCTAAAACTCAAGGATCTGCTACATCCTGTTTTTAGGTGTGATGGGCGATTGATGCTGAATCTTGATGAGTTCCGACCTTTCATTCCCGACACGTTAATCAGCTATATTACCGGAAAAATTGACCTGCAGCTAAGTACCTCGGGCAACCTAAATCCTGACTCGCTGGATAAGGATATCCTCCCCATCATCTTTGAAAATAGCCGCATAGCAGCACAGGTAAACCAGTTTGGTTTTTCGCTACCCAACGATACGCTGATTGGCATCGATAAACTCTCGTTTAACTTTACCATGGCCAACGATACCATTCGGCTTTCAAATGTTATCGGGCATTACAAAAACCTCGACTTCCGATCGGATTCCACATCAATCTGGAATGTTTACAAGACCTTCATGCTGGGCCAAAAGGATAAGAAGCTGATTGTTAACACATCGCTTTGGGCCGATAAGGTTGATTACGACCTTTTCCTACCCTTTATGGCCGAGGATACTACCGCCCCACCCGATACTGCACCCTCAACCATTCCCCAATACATTATACGTGGAGTAGCCAAGGCCAACCAGGTTAAGTACGGAAAAGTGCTGATATCCGATTTCTCAACCAAGTTCAGGGTTGATGACAGTCTTTACGTGATTGATGACATGCGAATGAAAGCCTTTGGTGGCAGCATGGTTACTTCACTTATTTACGATACCCGAAAGTATCCGCTTGAAGTTATCGAGTTCAAAAACGAATCAAACCGGGTTAACATAAAGCAGCTGCTGGAACAAAATGACGATTTTGAGCAGGACTACATTACCCATAAAAACATTGATGGGTTAGTTACCGGAACCGTTTTTGGCCGAATTGTGATGCAGGATACCAACCTGCTCTACGACAAAATGCACCTCCTCGGTACCTTCAAGCTGGAGAATGGCGGAATCTACAACTTTGAACCCGCCATGGAACTGGCAAAGTTTACCAACCTGAACGAGTTGGACAATATCCTGTTCCGCACCCTGGAAACCAGCGTGTTCATTTACAACAATCAGATTTACTTCCCAAAAACGAACATCGTGAGCACAGCTATGGATATGGCGGTTTACGGTATGCAAAGCTTTGGCGACGACTATGAGTACCATTTTGTGGTTTACCCCGGCGATGTGATGCTTGGCAAATCGAAGAAGCTACTAAAAAAACAAGGGCTTAAGGAAGAGGGATTTGAGGGAAAAGACAAAGCAAAGCGATCGGGGCTATACCTGGTAGCGCTCCAACGCGGGAAAGAAACGAAGTATGGCTTCGACACTAAGGAGCTGCAAACCCTTATGAGAACCACCATCAGGGTACAGGAAAGGGGGTTAAACCTCGTGTTCCACCCGCACGTGATGAACTTTAGGACCGATATTGAACGGAAAGAGATTAAGAGAAAAGAAAAAGATGATAACGCAGCTGGCGAAAAGGCTCAAACCAATTGAGATTATAGCAATTATTGTTTCGCTAATACTCTTAGTGCTTATCGGCATTAAGGTTTGGAACATTTTTTCTTCCAAAAAAGAGGTACTCGGAGAAACGCCAAAGCTCTCGGCTTTAGATATTACATTTGGTAGCGATACCGCACCCCTTACAGTATTTGCCTACATGAGCTACCACTGTGGTTACTGCAGGCTTTTCTTCACCGATGTTTACCCGAAACTTGAAAAAGAGTTTATAAGTAACGGAAAAGTCAGATTTGTGCTTAAGATAGTTGAACACTCTAAAAACCCTGATCGCATAAAAGAGGTACGAACGGCAATCTGCATAAACCGATACGGATACTACGGAAAGCTGCATGAACTTCTGGTAACCAACAGCAGCGTGATTTACACCGATGAGTTTCGCGAAATGGTGAACCACTTTATTGATAGCGACCCCTTAGTGGCCGAATGTATTCTGGGAAACGAGTCGATGGATTATGTTTTGCAAATCCGCAACGAATTTGATAAATTTGGTTTTACCGGAACGCCAACCTTTGCTATAGGAACCCAGGTATACAGGGGTTTTATGCCATACGAGCAGTTTAAAACGATTATAGTTAAACACTTAAACCAATAAAGCTATGCGAAAAAAGTTACTGTTTGCCCCATTTGTATTAGGAGCAATACTTGCTTTACTTACTTGGGGTTGCGAAAAGGAGGATAAGGATGTATGCCAAAAATTTGAACCTCCGCAGTGCGAAATAGCCAATGTGTGCTGCCCAACCGATGGAAGCAACTGCTACTATGACGTTGGTGAAACCAAATACTACTGCGATAAAACAAAAGCCACCTCGTCCGATCCTGATGGATGCGACGAAGCAGAGAATAAAGCCATTGCTGCATTGTGTGCCTCTGCAAGTCCCGAGCAGCTGATGGCTGCAAAAGTGGAACTTCGTAGCCTAACCGCAAAGCTGCTCAAAGAAGCCCGTACGTACTCGGTATGCCATTAAATACTTTAAACCCGATTAGAAGCATCTTATCCCGGTAAGTTTCATTAAGCTGTATGCTGGTAAAAACCTTTGGTAGCGCGGTACACGGTATAAAAGCCACCACCATTACCATTGAGGTAAGCGTGGGGCAAGGCGTCAACTTTTTTCTGGTTGGACTGCCCGACAATGCTGTAAAGGAAAGCCAGCAACGAGTCATGTCGGCGCTGGAAACCAGTGGCTACAAGTTTCCCAAGAAACGAATCGTAATCAACATGGCTCCAGCCGACATCCGAAAGGAGGGCTCGGCTTACGATTTACCTTTGGCTATTGGCATCATGGCCGCCTCGGAGCAGGTTAAACCCGACCTGCTCCAAGATTATGTTGTAATGGGTGAACTCTCTCTCGATGGCAGCATTCAACCCATAAAGGGGGTTCTACCCATTGCCATTCAGGCTCGGGAGGAGGGGTTTAAAGGTTTCATTGTTCCCGCTCAGAATGCCCGCGAGGCTGCCGTTGTTAATAACCTTGAGGTTTATGGGGTGGAGCACATTAAGCAGGTGGTGGACTTTTTTAATGGCAATAGCACCCTTGAGCCTACCATAGTGAACACCCGCGAGGAGTTCTTTGCCCATGCCAACAGCTACGATGTCGACTTTTCCGATGTGAAAGGACAGGAGAACGTAAAACGTGCGCTCGAGGTGGCCGCTGCCGGAGGCCATAACATCATCATGATTGGACCACCAGGCGCCGGTAAAACCATGCTGGCAAAGCGCATACCCACAATTATTCCTCCTCTGACCCTGCGCGAAGCCCTTGAAACCACTAAGATTCATTCCGTTGCCGGTAAAATTGACAGGAACACCTCACTGATGACCCGCAGGCCTTTCCGGAGCCCTCACCATACCATTTCGGACATCGCCCTGGTCGGGGGTGGGCAATTTCCCCAGCCCGGCGAGATTTCACTGGCTCATAACGGTGTCCTTTTCCTTGACGAACTACCGGAATTCAAGCGTACGGTGCTTGAAGTTATGCGTCAACCCCTTGAGGATAGGGTGATAACCATCTCACGGGCCAAGTTTACCGTGGAGTATCCGGCCAGCTTTATGCTGGTGGCCTCCATGAACCCTTGCCCCTGTGGGTACTACAACCACCCCGAAAAGGAATGCGTTTGTTCGCCCGGCATTGTACAGAAGTACCTAAACCGGATTTCGGGTCCACTACTCGACCGGATTGATATCCATATTGAAGTAGTTCCCGTTCCTTTTGATAAACTTGCTTCGGCACCACCAGCCGAAAGCAGCGCCCAGATAAGGGAGCGCGTTGTGAAAGCAAGGCAGATTCAAGAGGAACGATTTGTGCCATGGGCCGATGTGCACTGCAATGCCCAGATGTCCTCCAAGCTAATACGCCAGTTCTGCGTGCTCGATGAGGCTGGCACTGCCATTCTGAAAACCGCCATGGAACGACTTAACCTCTCAGCTCGCGCCTACGACAGAATCCTGAAGGTTTCCAGAACCATTGCCGATTTGGAGGGCTCCCAAAAAATTTTGCCCCAGCACGTGGCCGAGGCAATTCAGTATCGCAGTCTGGACAGAGAGAACTGGGCGGGTTAATGCCTGATACGCTCAAAACCCCTGCCGTAAACTCCCGTTACATTAGCCACAGATATAAACGCTTCAGGATCAACCTCCTTGATTATCTTGTACACATCGCTCACTTCGTGTTTCCGAACCAGTGAGATTAAAACCTTTTGGTGTTCCTTGGTGTACCAGCCCATGCCATCCACCACGGTTACCCCACGATTGATCTCCGAGGTTATCCGATCGGCAATTTCCTGATATTTCTTGGAGAAGACAAACACCTGAACCGACTGCTTGCTACCGGACAGGACCGCATCGAGCGAGTAAGCGGTAATGGCCATGGCCACATAGCCATACACAATGGTTTCGATGCGTTTGGCGGGGTCAAGGTCGAGTAGAACCAGAAACGAGGAGCCGATGATGAAAACGTCGCAAAGCATTATAACCCTTCCGGGGCTTATGTTACGATATTTATTGATGATCATGGCAATGATATCGGTTCCGCCGGTGCTTCCACCCTGTGTAAAAACGATTCCTAGCCCAACCCCAGCAATGGCTCCGCCAATAATGGTTGACATGAACTTATCCTCAACCACCGCAACCTTAATGGTCATTTGGAGCACCGATAGTAGCAAGGCACCCACAGTAACACCAAAAACGGTTTTTACACCGAAGTTGGCACCAAGCATTTTTATAGCGATGAGGATAAGCCCAATATTGATCACAAAATAGGTGTAACCCATGGGTATGCCGGTAGCATAGTAAACCAGAGCACCTATACCGGAAACCCCACCTCCGGTGATTTTATGGGGTATGAGGAATGCTGTCCACGACAGGGCATAAAGCAACAGCCCGAACACTATGATGGCATAGGATCGGACTGTTTTGAAAAGATTTAAAGAAGTCATTCTGGTATTACTGTTTCTTACTCTTCTTTTGCTTCGTCGTCTCTTCGACGCTTGATTGACCTTGCATAAGAATTAAGCAGGTAGCTTACCTCGTTAAGACTGTTTTCCAGCTCCTCGGCCTGAAACGTATCAAAAAGATTCAGATCGGTTGCCAAAGTGATGTAGTACCTGCACTCCTCAAGCGCTTCCTGTGCAGTGGTGAGGAAAAGGAGCTTCTCCTCGCGGTCTTTCTTCTTGTAGCCCCCAACAATGTTGGTTGCAATGGCAGTGGCGCTCTCGCAAAGCATATCGCCCACAATGGCCTGGTGATCTTCAGGGAAAATTTTCACCTGCTGGTAAATGTTAAGCACAAAAGCATGCGCTTTTTGCCAAACCACCAAATCCTTGAACGACTTGGTTTTGTTGTCCGATTTCTCCATAAATTACTCCTTTCTGTTGTAAAGTTTACAAAGTAGTTTAATGATTTATAAGGGTTTACTAAAGATAGTCAATTTTCTCTCTCCCACAAAACTTTTTTGACTAAACCACAACGTTTACAATTTTGTTTGGCACCACGATAACTTTTTTGGGTTGCTTCCCCTCCAGGTACTTGCGGGTGTTTTCATCGGCCAAAACAATTTTTTCAACCTCATCGGCCTTAAGGTTAAGGGGTAACTCAAGGGTAAAACGGGTTTTTCCGTTAAACGATATGGGACATGTAAATGTTGATTCTTTAACAAAATTCTCATTAAACTTGGGCCATGCAGCTACGTTCACTGAGGTTTGGTGACCCAGTAAATGCCAAAGTTCCTCAGCAATATGAGGAGCATAGGGGGCAATCAGCACGGTTAACGGTTCAAGCACTGCTCGTTTGTTACACTTCAAGTCCATGAGTTCATTCACACAAATCATAAAAGCCGAAACACCGGTGTTGAAGCTGAACTTCTCGATATCCTCGGTAACCTTTTTAATGGTTTTATGAAGCACTTTCAGTTCCTGCTGGGTTGGTTCATCACTTGAAACCTCAAACTGATTTGCTGAGTTGTGGAACAAACGCCAGAACTTTCGCAGGAACTTATGCACCCCGTCAATTCCGTTGGTATCCCATGGTTTACTCTGCTCAAGCGGGCCAAGGAACATCTCGTACATGCGAAGGGTATCGGCGCCATAACGCTCAACAATGGTATCGGGGTTTACCACGTTCCACATGCTCTTACTCATCTTTTCTACCGCCCAGCCACAGATGTATTTACCGTCTTCCAGAATAAATTCGGCGTTTTCAAACTCCGGACGCCACTTACGGAAGGCGTCAATATCAAGTATATCGTTGCTCACAATGTTAACATCAACATGTATGGGGGTAACATCGTATTTATCCTTCAGGTTGAAGGAAACAAACTGGTTGGTCCCTTTGATACGATAGACAAAGTTCGAGCGGCCCTGAATCATTCCCTGGTTTATGAGCTTTTTAAAAGGCTCATGTTTGCAAACATAACCCAGATCGAACAGGAACTTATTCCAGTAGCGTGAGTAAATCAAGTGACCCACGGCGTGTTCGGTACCGCCAATGTACAGGTCAACGTTCTCCCAGTAGGCATTGGCCTCCTTCGATACTAAGGCTTTATCGTTATGCGGATCCATGTAGCGCAGGTAGTATGCTGATGAGCCTGCAAAGCCCGGCATGGTGCTGAGCTCATAGGGGTAACCCTCGGGCGTATGCCAACCCTTAGCACGACCAAGAGGTGGTTCGCCTTTCTCGGTAGGCAGGTAAGCGTCAATTTCAGGCAGTTCCAATGGCAGCTTATCCTCGCTGAGGGGGTATGGCATACCATCCTTATAGTAAACTGGGAATGGCTCGCCCCAGTAGCGCTGGCGGCTGAATATGGCATCGCGAAGGCGATAGTTCACCTTGCGTTTACCCAGCCCGCGCGATTCAATCACCTCGCATATCTTTGATATGGCGTCTTTTACCTCTAAACCATTAATCAGCGGGCTATTTATAACGACACCCTCTTTGGAGTCGTAGGACTCGGTCCACGATTCAGGGTTGGTGGCCTGCTCGCCCGGGCGAATCACGGTTTGGATAATTGGCAGGCCAAAGGTTTTGGCAAAGGCAAAGTCGCGGCTATCGTGAGCTGGCACAGCCATGATGGCACCTGTGCCATACCCGGCCAGCACGTACTCGCTTACCCAAATGGGAATGCGCTCGTTAGTAAAGGGGTTAATGGCGTAGCTGCCGGTGAACTGGCCGGTAACCCTGCGGGCCTCGGCCATACGCTCGCGTTCGGTTTTGCGCTTCACCTCCTGGCGGTACTCGGCCATCCTTTCGGCATACTCAGGGGTGGTAAGCTCATCAACCAGATCGCTCTCAGGAGCAAGAACCATGAAGGTTGCACCGTATATGGTATCGGGACGGGTGGTGAAAATCAGAATTTTGCGGTCGCTCCCGTCAATTCGGAACCACACCTCGGCACCCTCCGATTTACCAATCCAGTTGCGCTGTATCTCCTTAAGGGATTCCGTCCAATCGAGCTGTTCAAGGTCGTTGAGCAAACGCTCGGCGTAGGCCGAAATGCGCAGGCACCACTGGCGCATCTTGCGCTGCTCCACGGGGTGCCCGCCACGTATCGATACGCCCTCCTTCACTTCATCGTTGGCCAGTACGGTACCGAGTGCAGGGCACCAGTTAACCATTACATCGGCCAGGTATGCCAAGCGGTATGCCAGCAATATCTCCTGCTGCTCCCGCTCGCTCATGCCCTTCCACTCAGCTGCGCTGAATGCGCGTACATCGCTGCAGGCAGCATCGACAGTAAGGTTACCATTGCGCTCAAATTCGGCTATCAGGGTTTCAATAGGCTCAGCCTTCAGGGTTTTGTTGTTGTACCAATGCTTGAACATCTGAATAAACGCCCACTGGGTCCACTTGTAGTACTTGGGGTCGCAGGTGCGGAACTCGCGGTCCCAATCGTAGCTGAAGCCAATCTTATCGAGCTGCTCACGGTAGCGCTTGATGTTGTTATCGGTGGTAATGGCCGGGTGCTGGCCGGTTTGAATGGCGTACTGCTCGGCCGGAAGGCCAAAGGCATCGTAGCCCATGGGATGAAGCACGTTAAACCCGTTGAGCCGTTTGTAGCGCGAGTAGATATCGGAAGCGATGTAGCCCAGCGGGTGCCCCACATGCAGCCCCGCCCCCGATGGGTACGGGAACATATCCAGCACGTAGAACTTGGGTTTGGTCTTGTCTATATCTACCTTATATGTCTTATTCTTACGCCAGTACTCCTGCCATTTCTGCTCAATTTCCCTGAAATTGTAGTCCATAAAAACCTGATTTTGTTAAAGTTGATTTCAGCGTGCAAAGATAGAAAAAACAGGGTAATAAGTGTAACGAAATTTCAAGCTTCCTTACTAAATACCTGATACCTGGGGAAAGTGCACCCCAAAAAGCAAAATAAAAAACTTAGACCGTGGCAGTCGCCACGGTCTTTCTACTTTTATTTGTTAGCTATGGCTTACTTCTCGTTGATCAGCTTTACGATTAGCTCCTCGGTTTCCCTGGCAAATTTCTGGTAGTGCTCACCGGTGCCGGGGCCTGAGAATCCGGTTTCAACCCGGCGAATTTTCCCCTTGCGGTCCAGTATCATGCTGGTAGGGTAAGCCATCTTCCCTTCCAGGGCATAGAGCACGGAGTCGCGCTGCTCGCGGCCACGGGGGGCAACATACAAGTAGGTGTAGTCGGCACCAATGCTCTGGGCAAAGCGCTTCATCTTAGGCTGAGCGGCCTCAAAGGTTTTATCCTCAAAGCAGAGCGATACCACCTCAAAACCGCTGCTGCGGTACTTATCGTACATGGTTTTGTAGAATCGTCCCTCGTCAAGGCAGTTGGGACACCAGCTACCACCGGCCAGAACGGCCAACACCTTGCCCCTGAAGCGTTCATCGGCCGATGTTACGCGGTTGCCATTCAAGTCGATGCCAGCAAACTCAAAGGTAGAGTATCCCTTACGCACCCACACCAGCGACTCGGCCTCGGGTAGCTTGGCATTGGGGTCGCGCACCGCACGCCAGGGCGAAACCCAGCGCGGGCTGCCCGATATGGTTCCGTTAGTCATATGCGCGGAATCGGCAATCTGACCACGGATGATTATGGTTTGCGCTCCATCGTTCTTGGAGAAGTAGAACATGTTACCGGCCACTTTGCCCTCAAGATAGCGGTAATCGCCTGTTGTGCTGAGCAGCGTTCCGGTTACCCTCGAACCATCCTGCCTGAGCTCGGCTATCATAATGGTGGAATCGGGTGTTCCGGGGTTTTCGATAAACCACCAGCGGCCGGTGATATCAAACTCGGGTTGCGCGGTGAACCATGGAAAACGGTCGGTTTCGCCTTTAATGGCGTAAAACCTGTACCTTCGACTATCCTTCAGCCCTTTGGGGTAGTAGTAGCCGCTCAGCGAGTCGTTAACCGCCATCACCAGCTCGCTGGTGAAGGTGGGAAACCTGGCAATGAGCGAGTCGCCAATGCGTTCAACCTCGTTGATATCAATCAGCTCATCGGCATTACGCACGGTGAGCTGAACTTTGCCATTATCAACCCTAACTTCAAAGTTAAACGGAACATCCAGCTTGCCGGGAACCGAATCCATTTGGATAATGCCCAGCCATGGGCCCGGAGTTACCTCTTGCTTTTTTGTACAAGACATGGCTACTATGGCCAGCGCAACTATCAGTAGTTTTCTCATCGGTATTGATTTTAACGTTTACGACGTTTTTCCTTTTGCTTTGATTTTTGTTGGCCCTTACGGCTCGATTTAACTTTTTCCTTCTGGGGCTTGCCTTGTCTTTGACTCCTTCCCTGAGCCGAAGGTTTATTTGCCCTGCCCAGCATCCCAACCAGCTTGAAGTCGAGCTGCTTTTTGGCCAGGTTGGTTCGCCAAACCTCCACCTCCACCTCATCGCCAAGGGTGAACTTACGACCGGTACGCGTACCCACCAGGGCATACTCATCCTCATCGAAGCGGTAATGGTCATCGTCCAAATCGCGAACGGAGACCAAGCCCTCGCATTGCGTATCGGTTAGCTCAACAAAGATTCCAAAATTGGTAACTCCCGAAATAACACCCTTAAAGGTTTCGCCCAGCTTGTCCTGCATGAACTCCACCTGCTTGTACTTGATGGAGGCGCGTTCGGCCTCGGTGGCCTTAATCTCCATATCGGTTGAGTGCTTGCAGAGCTGCTCAATCTGTTCCTTATCCTTGGGCTTGCCGTTGCTCATGTAGTGAGCCAGCAATCGGTGCACCATCATATCGGGGTAACGACGAATGGGTGAAGTGAAGTGGGTATAGTAGCGGAAAGCCAAACCATAGTGACCAATATTATCGGTTGAGTATCGGGCTTTGGCCATCGAACGGAGTGCGAGGGTCTCGATCAGGTTCTGCTCTGGTCGGCCCTTAACGCTCTCCATGAGCTGGTTCAGCGATTTGCTGACCTGCTTATCGGTGGTTCCGGTGATGCTGTACCCAAAACGTGTAATGAAGGAGCGAAAAGCGTTCAGCTTCTCCTCGTTGGGTTTATCGTGGATACGGTAAACAAAGGGTAGCTCCTGCTTTCCTTCGCGGCGCATGCCAATGAACTCGGCAACCCTGCGGTTTGCCAGCAGCATAAACTCCTCTATCAGCTGGTTGGACTCCTTGTTCTCCTTGAAGTACACACCAAGCGGTTTACCCTTTGCATCGAGGTTGAACTTCACCTCAACCCGCTCAAAGGCAATGGCTCCCTTTTTAAACCGCTCAGCCCGGAGTTTCTGTGCTAGTTTATGGAGCAAAAGGATTTGCTCGCTCATATCGCCCTTACCGGTCTCTATAACATCCTGGGCCTCCTCGTAGGTGAACCTACGCTTGGAAAGGATTACCGTTCGGCCAAACCATTGGTTAAGTACCTCGGCATTTTCGTTTAGCTCAAAAACAGCCGAAAAGCATAGCTTTTCCTCATTGGGACGTAGTGAGCAGATGTAGTTCGAGAGCCTTTCAGGCAGCATGGGCACACAGCGGTCGACCAGGTAAACCGAGGTTCCACGCTCAATGGCCTCGTTATCGATTGGGGTGTTGGGCTTAACGTAGTGGGTAACATCGGCTATGTGAACCCCCACCTCTATGTTGCCGTTGGGCAGGGTTTGAACCGATAGGGCATCGTCAAAGTCCTTGGCATCATACGGGTCGATGGTGAAGGTAGGTACCTTTCGGAAATCGCGTCGCTCCCGGTAATCGGCTTCGGTAATCCTATCGCTGATTTTCTCGGCCAGCTGGTCGAGCTCTACGGGGAAACGGTAGGGTAGCTCATACTCAGCTAATATGGCGTGCATTTCCACCTCGTGAACGCCCGGGTTACCCAAAACCTCAACAATTTTCCCGTTGGGATTTTTCTCGCGCGCTGGCCAATCGGTAATCTGAACAATTACCTTTTGCCCGTCGCGCACATCCCTGAGCTCAACCTTGGGAATGAAGATATCGTAGGGCATCAGCTTATTGTCGGGAACAACAAAGGCGTTTTTACCTACAAAGCTGATGGTTCCCACAAAGTTTCGCTTGGCGCGTTCAATAATGCGAACCACTTCGCCCTCGAGCAGCCCTCGCCTGCGGTGGCGATACACGGAAACCTGTACCTTGTCGCCGTGCAGAGCATGGTTCAGGCGGAAATCGGGGATGAATATCTCGCGGTTATCGTCGGTGGTAACATCGGCTGAGCCATCGGGGTTCATCTCCAGAATACCCACTGCCAATAGATTCTGCATCACGGCCCGAAACTTGCCGCGCTGCAGCTCCTCAACCTGCCCTTCTAGGGCAAGCTCGTAAAGTATCTCGTTCACCATACGCCGGGTGGGCTCATCGCTCACCCCAAGCTTATTGGAAACCTGCTTGTAGTTGTATAGGTTGGTGGGATTCTCCTGAAAAAGTTCGAAAATCTTCTGTTTCAGCTCTTTTTTTGATATTCGCTTGCTTGAGTTTTCGAGACCGGATTTATTCTTGCTTTTTGCCATATCTTCAAATTCCAAAATTACTCTCAAAGATAGTGGAAAATGTAAAAGTGGTTGTAGATGTTTGCGTAGAAAAATAGAATACAGAAAGAGTTGTAAAATACCCGATTAAAAGGATAAGTGTTGTAGCCGTGCCCCAAAGCAGTTAACCAAAGTGAGTGATTAGCAGCCTTTCAGATTAGGGCTGCATGTTAGTGAAAATCTGATTTATCGCCCTTTCCCTGAAGCTGAATATTGCGTTTAGCTGCCGTTTGATGAATAGCCAGTTCGCAATTCGACCAATAAAACCAAATGGGGGTGAATATGAAACGATATCGGTCATCAGAACACCACCCTCAACCTGCTTAAGGTGATGCTCATGATGCCAAAGCGTGTACGGTCCTACCCGTTGCTCATCAACAAAGTAGTACCCGGGTGAAACATGTGTGATTTCTGTTACCCAGCGCATCGGTACGAATGGAATGGGTCTAACGCGGTAAGCGATTATCATCCCGGGATACATCTTTTCGGGTAAATCAGCAGACAAGATTTGAAAACCCATGTAGGCGGGGGTGATTTTTTGCAGATTTGAAGGTGACGATACAAAATCCCAAATATCCGTGAGGTTTGCAGGGATAATTTGCTCCTTCTTTAATTGATAGAAAGCCATACGTGCTTAACTTAAAATGAATACCTAAGGGTTAGTCCGGCCAGATCGGGTGAGGGGGTAACATCGATGTATCCTAACCTTTGATGATGAAGTACTTGATGTAGGGTAAGGTCAAAAACAAGCAGGAATGCACCCTGAAGAATAAGGGAGTTACCGTAGCCAGCGAGTAGGTTTTTGTATTTATCCGATTTAGCTGCGTAATGCTTAAGCAGTAAACCTGCCCCCATATACCCAACATCAAGTGCAGAGTTGATGAGCAGAATCTTTTCGGTTTTCATGTGTTTTGCCAGAAACTCCGCCGCTTGAAAAGAATCCGTCTGGATGGCTGAATTATTGTAAAGCGCAAAACCGGCAATGGACAGGTTAACCACATTCCACATGAAATTCATTTGGTGAAAGTACATCCGTTGGCCTGTTGTGCTTGCCCAACCATATCCACCGGTAGCTAAATTGGCAACTGCCCAACCCCCCAAAACAATCATTCCGACATTCTGAGTTTTTATGCTTTTCTGCATAAAATCATTGGGGCTCTGCTGGGCAAAAGCATACAGAACGGAGAGCCAAAGTACGACTATCAACAGTACCTTTAATTTCATTTTTTATTGGTTACCAACATAGTAACAAAGCCAAAGAATATTTGTTGAGAGAGATGTTTTTTTTTGTAAGAGTTTGGGTATCCACTATGTTTGTAAAGAGTAAAGCAAAACAAAACTTTAAAACGAGCTAAAACTTTCGGTTAGTAACCCCTTGCATATCATCCTTTAGCGATATTTAATTCCGCTTGACTAAAACAAAAAAGCCCCATTAAATGGGGCTTTCAACTTTGAACAGGCTTAAATTAAACGAATATGATCTGGGTACCTTCGCCAGCAGCCAGCTCGTAGAATTGGCCAATGGTGATGATGTCCTTAACATGCTCGCTGAAATCCTCCTTCTTTAGGCCGAACATTTCAACAGCCAGCTTGCAGGCATATATCTCGCCGCCTCCAGCTGTTATCAGTTCAAGAAACTCGTCAACCGGTGGTATGCCCAGCTTTTCCATTTGGCTCTTCATCATTGCCGAAACTCCAGCCTCCACTCCGGGTAGCATACCCAAAATGGTTGGGAAAGGAAGCCCGCCGGGCATTCTTAATCCCGGATTCCCAACCGTAGCGGTATGGAGTTTTTTCATTTGGTTCTTGGTAATGGCATCCAGACCAAAAAAGGTAAAAAACACCTTGGCCTCAATACCTTCCATTACGGCACCATTTGCCATCACAAGGGCTGCATATACATCCTCAATGTTTGCCTTGGCGCAAATTATCATCACCTTTTTAATGGGGTGTTCCAGTGCGTTAGCCATAGCTTATTAGTTTTTTAGGTTTATACACAACTCGATGGTTTAGCGATGCCCGCTATTCGGCTGGCTTTTTTCAATGGTGCTCCGGGGAAGAGTTCGTAAAATCCTTTTGTGTCTACTACTCCGGACTTTCCAATGGTTCTAATGGTAAGAGCTTCGCCTTTCAGGGTCTTTTCCCTGATAAAATCAATAACTGCAAAATGTTTGTCGGTTAGCTCTATTCCTTCCTCCCTCGCAATTTCAATAGCAATTTCTTTTGTCCACTGATTGGGATCGGTCAGGTAACCATCGTCGGTTACGCTAACGGTTTTGCCTGCATACACTTTTTCTGCCATAGTTTTATCGTTTTTAGGTTTTAATTAGTTTTTACTTTACCCAGTTCCCCCAGAACTCTGAGTGTAAAGGAGAGTGTCCGGCGAACTTCGGGTTTGCTAAGCTGACGGGCTAACCCAATCAGCGATTTATTGTCAATTTTTTCGTCTATTTCCATAACCGCAAGGGTTTGGGTAATCTCAGCCATTGCACTCATAACCTTGGGCTGTGTGAGGCTTCGAACCATAAGCCCAATGGCTGGCATGCTTTGGCGTAGCTGAACAATATCATCCTCGGTGATATTGTTCTTCAAATCGGCAGCAAGAAGGGCCAGCTGCTTAAAGTAGCTGAAGTAACCTTCCCTCTCGAGCTCGCCAAGGGATTTTGTGAAAGCAATACCCGCATCGTGAACCACAGGGCCAAAATCGTGCAGAAAATCCATCAGACTTTCCAGCATATCCATGAGTTCCCCGAAGGTTTTAACGTTGCGTAGCAACTTAAACACAAGGTATTTAACATCCTCCCCGTCGACTCTTATGTTTTGGATAGCCAACTCATCCACGGCGGATTGGAAAGCATCCTTACCCACTATTGCCAAATCCTCCACCAGATCTTCAACCACCTCGCTCCGCTCCCGCTGCTTGGCAAGCAGCTCCAGCACCATATCCATTTTGCGGTTGAGCTCATCTATTTGTTGTTGCAAGTTATTTTCCATGGCATTAGAGTATTAGATTTCCTTACCAGCCATAGTCATCTGCGATTCAAGCGGGAGTTCCTTACCCTTAAGAAGCAAATGCCAGTAAATCCAACGGAACATCACCTTGCCGTAGTGGTTAATTCGGGTGTTTTTCAGCAAGCCAAACGGTCCAACTCCGGGCAATGGGTAGGTTCCGGGTAGAGGTTCGGTTTCATAGTTAAAGTCGATGAGCGAACCCTTACCAAAACCGGTCTCGATGTAGCAATTGGAATGCCCATCGAACTTAGCCAGCAAAGGACGTCCTTCAATGGCCGAGAGGATGTTTTCGTACAGGATTTCCGAGGAAAAGTGAACCACCGAGCCTGCTTTGGATGTGGGAATGTTGCTGGCATCACCCAGTACGAAGATGTTTTCCCACTTCTCCGATCGTAACGTGTACTTATCGGTGGCAATGTAGTTCAGGTCGTCGCCCATGCCGCTTCGGGAAACCCATTGGGCACCCATGTTAACAGGGATAATAGTTAACAGGTCGAACGATATTTCACGGCCATCGTACGATACAATCCTTTTATTTTCGTCATCAACCCTTTCCAGGTAAAAATCGGGTATGATCTGAATATTCTTCTCCTTCAGGAGTTCGCCCAGCATTTTGGTGGCCTTGGGCTTGGTGAAGGCTCCTGATAGTGGTGTGGAAAAGTAGATGTTTACCTTATTGCGTATCCCTTTCTTAACAAAAAACTCATCGGCCAGGAAGGCAAACTCCAGGGGAGCTACGGGGCATTTGAAAGGCATTTCGGCGATGTTAATCACCATATTGCCCCCTTCCCAGGTTTTCAGGAAGTTTGACAAGGCAACAGCCCCGTCGTGGGTGTAGAAGTCAAAAATGCTTTTACGCCACTCCCGCCCCACTAATCCGGGAGTTTCTGCGGGATTGATATGAGTTCCGGTGGAAACAATCAGGTAGTCGTACTCAAGGGTCTGCCCGTTGGAAAGGATAACGGTATTCTTATCGGGTTCAACCCTGTCAATCTCATTAACAATAAATTTAACCCCGGCCGGGATAAAATTCGATTTGGGTTTTACCACATCGTGCTTGTTATAAATACCAAACGGAATAAAGAGGAAGCCCGGTTGGTAATAGTGATTCGGATCCTTGTCAACTATAGTAATGCTCCACTCATCGCGATCCAAAGCTTTACGAAGCTTGTTTGCCATTATGGTTCCGCCGGTACCGGCTCCTAAAATCACAATTTTTCTCATGGTATGTCAACTTTTTATAATTGTGAAAAAATTATCAATTCAAAGTACGTTATTATAAACAAAAGTTATAGCTTTACAGGTATTGATAAAAATCAAATCTGATAAATATCAACATATATAGATATGAGCCAAAACGTTTGTCCGGGTAACATGTGTGCCGAGTGTAGCTTTAGGTCGTCCATCTTTTCTAAGCTTAACAACGCACAACTCGACGAACTTACAGCCAGTAAAACTTTCAACTTTGCCAAAAAAGGAGAGATCATTGCCAAGCAAGGCGGAAAAATCAAAGGGTTTATTTTCCTTCGGGTAGGTTTAGCAAAGCTCACCCGTGTAAACCCCGATGGCCGTGAGCAGATCATTGGAATCGCCACGCCAAACGATTTTGTTGGCTTGCTAAGCATATTCTCGTCAAAGAATTACCAGTATAACATCATTGCCATTGAGGATTGCGAGTACTGTTGTGTGGATTATGACCTGGTGATGAACCTGATCAGCACCAACGGTGATTTTGCAAAAACGCTTCTGGAAAAAATTTCGCAGGTATCGGATTTGATGATGGGAACCCGGCTCGACCTGGAGCTGCGTCAGCTTCGTGGTCGAGTGGCCTTCATCATCTGCTACTTTGCCAATGAGGTTTACAAATCAACAACATTCAACCTCCCCATATCGCGACGCGAAATTGCAGAGCTAATAGACATGCGGGTTGAGAATGTAGTGCGCATACTTTCGGAATTTCGCCGCGATAACATCATAAAGATTGAGGGAACAACCATCGAAATTGTCGATCAGGAAAAGCTGAGGTGGATAAAAATTCACGGATAACCTGTTGTTGCTACAACCCCTTGATTTTCCGGGTAAGCTCTGTTGAGAATACAAACTCGTTCAGCTCCTTGTTGTCGCTATCCAGGATGTTGTCCTTGCTCCCTTCCCACCATTTTTTACCCTGATGGATAAAAATGACCTTATCGCCAATCCCCATTACCGAGTTCATGTCGTGGGTGTTAATGATGGTGGTGATGTTATACTCCTCGGTAATCTCCTTGATTAGCTGATCGATGACTACGGCCGTTTTAGGGTCGAGCCCCGAGTTTGGTTCGTCGCAAAACAGAAACTCGGGATTTAAGGCGATGGCGCGGGCAATAGCCACACGTTTTTTCATCCCCCCGCTTATCTCGGCCGGGTATAGGTGATTTGAGTTGAGAATGTTCACACGCTTCAGGCAGAAGTTAACCCGCTCAAGCTTCTCTTCGTGTGTCATTTCGGTAAACATATCCAGGGGGAACATTACATTCTCCTCCACGGTAGCTGAGTCAAACAGCGCTGCGCCCTGGAAGAGCATACCAATTTTTTGCCTGATCTTTTTCTTTTGGTTAAAGTCGAGGTTATCAAAGCGGGTATCGTTGTAGAATATGACCCCGCCATCAATTTCATGAAGCCCAACAATGCACTTGAGTAAAACCGTTTTCCCTGATCCGCTCTGACCAATAATCAGGTTTGTTTTTCCTTTCTCAAAGGTAGCCGTAATGGAATCGAGTACCAGTCGGCCATCAAATGACTTACACAAATCGTTTACTACTATCACGACAGAAGTAATTGGGTTAGGATAAGGTTAAACAACAGGATAAATATACTACTCATAACTACGGCCTGGGTGCTGGCTCGGCCAACCTCCAGCGAACCACCCTGAACACGGTATCCATAGAAAGCCGATATGGTGGTAATTAGAAAAGCGAACACCACGGTTTTAATTAAGGCATAAGTAATGTAAAATGGGATAAAGGCATACTGAACCCCATCGAGGTACTCCTGTGTTGACACCACGCCGGTAAAAACACCCACCAGCCAGCCTCCGGTAATGCCTACAATCATACTCAGAATGGAAAGAAAAGGATTAAAAAAAACCGTAGCCACAATTTTGGGTAGGATAAGGTAGCTGGCAGAGTTTATTCCCATAATCTCTAATGCATCAATTTGTTCGGTTACCCGCATGGTTCCTATTTCCGAAGCGATATTCGAACCCACCTTACCGGCAAGGATCAGCCCAATAACTGTTGATGAGAACTCAAGTAGCATGCTGTCGCGTGTGCCCAATCCTATCAGGTACGTTGGGATAAACGGGTTCTCCATGTTATACGCCGTTTGCAGGGTGATTACGGCCCCCATAAACACCGAAATGATGGTAACTATACCAACCGACTGCAAGCCTAACTTCTCTATTTCCTTCAGGGTTTGCTGGTAGTAAACCTTTCGTTTCTCAGGTTTTGAAAAAACCTTTTTCAGCAGAAGTATGTATTCACCAAATAGCTCAATAGCGCTGAGTAGTTTCATACTTATCCGATTTCGGACTTACATTCAACCTGTGGCCGTAATGTTATCCTTTTTCCTGTTTAGCAAATTTAATGGTATAACCGATACGTTTGCAGCTTGCTTTCAATTTATTTCATAAACCCTCAAAATCCTTTGTTCAACATAAATTCGTAAACCTGAAAAATTGAACTATTTTTGCAAAAATTTTCAAAGAAATGGCTTTAAACGAGAATCTTTACTGTATAGTAATGGCAGGGGGAATAGGAAGCCGCTTTTGGCCACTCAGCCGAACAGGTAAGCCCAAGCAGTTCATTGACATACTGGGTACAGGTAAATCGCTGCTCCAGCAGACCTTTGACAGAATGACCAAGATATGCCCCAAAGAAAACATATTGATTGTTACCAGCAGCGCCTACAGCGATTTGGTTAATGAGCAAATTCCCGGACTACATCCCTCTCAGGTACTTCTTGAGCCCCTCCGACGCAACACTGCACCATGCATTGCCTATGCCACCTATAAGATTAAACAGAAAAACCCCAATGCTATTGCCATAGTGGCACCCAGTGATCATCTGATTCTTAACGAATCCACTTTTATAGACACCCTCCGGAAAGCCGTTGATTTTGCCTCGGACACAAATGCGCTCATAACCCTTGGCATTCAACCTAACCGCCCTGAAACCGGTTACGGTTACATTCAAATTGGTAAACCGGTTAAAGATATCAGCTCGCTTTATAAGGTTAAAACCTTTACAGAGAAACCCAACCTTGAACTTGCCAAAAAGTTTCTGGAAAGCGGTGAATTTTTCTGGAATTCGGGACTATTCGTGTGGAGCATCAACTCAATTACCCTAGCGCTTGAAAAACATTTACCCGAAGTAAACACCCTATTCAAAGAGATTGCCCACGTTTACGGTACCGATAAGGAAACCGAAACCATTGCTAATGCCTACTCGGAATGCAGGAATATTTCTATAGACTACGGTGTGATGGAAAAGGCCGATAACGTGTTTGTGGTTTGCTCCGAATTCGGATGGTCCGACCTGGGTACATGGGGCTCGCTTTACACCCACCTACCCCACGATAGTAATGGCAATGCTGGCATTGCCAAAAACCTCATGCTCTACCAAACCCAGAACTCTCTCTTCAATATTCCCGGCAACAAGCTGGCTGTTATTCAAGGCCTGGATGATTTCATTGTTGTTGACACCGAAGATGTCCTACTTATTTGTCGCAAGCAGGACGAGCAGCAAATAAAAAACTATGTTAATGATGTGCTGATCTCCCGGAAAGAGTTTTCCTAAAGAATTACAAAAGCTTTAAATGAAAAAGGCCATCGTTGCTGCGATGGCCTTCTGTTATCTAGTTAAACCACTAGTACTCCCAAAGGTCGTGCTCAAAGTTGAAGATGTTGGTCTTTATTCTCTCTCCTTCAAGCAATGTCTGTAAACCTGTGAAGGTATAATCGGTAATCAACCTGTTATCCCAAACGTTCGATTCGCGAATGATGTAGGAATCGAAGTGGCGCTTCCAGAAAAGGTCATCAAAAGATATGCGTTGAGCATCGTTGAAGGCATTAAACACATCGGTATTGGCAAGCACGCTTCGTGCTTCAGGGAAGTAAACCCAGAAGGTTTGTACACGCTGAATCTGCCCGGAGGGTTCTTCCTCACCACCAGTTTTCAGGATCTGAAGCTTGTGCAGAATGGGGCAAATTCCTATTATGCGCACCTCCATTACAGAACGTTGCTTATCAAAAAACCAATCTTCCTTTATAAGGAGCTCTTTTATATCGCCCCAGCGGATCTGGCCCTTAATGGTAACATCTACCTCTTGCCCGTTTTCGTCAATCTGTTTATCAGGTCTATCCTCAGCGCCAAGGTTTTTAACCACTTGTTCGTAAGACATACGAGTAGTGAATTCATCATCTATAGGATCGTACGCATTAATCTCGTTAAACTTTATAGCTCTTACCAAGCGCTGAACCAGACTTTCTCTATCCTGCATCAATTCAGTGGGATAGTATAGAGGATAATTCATTTTCTGCCTAAGGTCAATTATACGCCAGATTCGCTTTGACCAAAGTACGTCAGACTCCCTTACAAACTGATAGGGTATGGGAATGCGTGCTGGCATGGTTTCACGTGTATAAAACCCGTCGCGTTCCAAACTTTCTTTCCTATCCTGAGCCTGTAAGGCAAAAGAGGATATGATTAACAATGATCCTGTTAGCAGTAGAATCCTTTTCATGGTAGTATTATCTAATCTTTATAACCAAATCGTTCAACTCTACAACATCTCCGCTTGGGCCAACAGCCTTAACATCTGTAATAGCAACCTGATTGCCTGTACGTAGTGAGCCTATAATTCGCTTCTGCTCATCGGTAAAACGAGAGCTGTTTGATTCGCGCTCCTGGAGGAATCCACCAATTGTAGCTGAAAGTTTGAAGCTAACCACCTTGTACTTCAGGTCGAAGTCGAAATCCTGAGGCATCTCGGCAATAATTCCAAGCGAGGCTTCCAATTGGTTTTTCTCGGCAATCTTTCCGGTTATACCGATAATTTTTGGTGTAGGAGGCGGTACACGCTTAACGCGGAATGTTTTGGTTCCCATGGCCACTTTACGTTTACCCTCCATTTCGGCATATACGGTTATATCCACAGTGGGAGCACCTCCGCCGGGCTGAACAATATAACTACCCAGTGATGCTTGCTTAATTGTACCCCGCGAAATGGTAGCCGAAACCTTATCGGGTGCAACTCCGGGTAATGATATATCTACGGGGTTATCAACACCAAGGTAAAGCACGTTCATCTTAGTAGGGGCAATAACTACATTGGGCGGAATGACTGAATAGGAATGTTTAAATGGTTTGCGAACAATAGAACCGTCAGGAGCTTTCATTTCTATAAGCCCTTGCCAATTTACAGGTCCGGTTGAAGAAGCTTTTCGAGTAAACAGTGCCCTGCCATTCTTTCCTACAGGTACTTCTTCGGTATTACCAATGGGTTTATATTCGTAGGTTCTGGTTGTGCTGTTATAGGTTGAGTCGTACCTGCACAAGTAAACCTTAGGAGCCTGAGTGGTATCGGAGGCAGCAAGGAAAATCTCTGCTCTAAACTCAGTCCCCTGGAAAACTATGTTGGAGTTGGGAATTACCGTTGCAGAGAGCACGTTGAACTTAAAATCAGATGCGCCAATATTTCCAAGTAGGTAGTTCAATATTTCGGCTTCAGTGTTAAGTATATCAACCTGAACCTTGGTAAGCTGAGGAATTACGGCAATCAACGGGATATGCTCAAAACGTGCACTTTCCCAACTGTTATGTGTTCCATCCTCCTTAACCGGGGGATCATCGGTATTCAGGATCCCGTTGATTGACTTTATAAGTTCTGCACCTTTATCAGGGTCAATCTGCTTCACAATGTACTCCCGAAAATCAACTATTTTTTGTTTTAAAACTTTTGCTTTCCCTGAACCCTCAAAACCGATCAGAATATTAGCAGCCACATCCAAATCGCTTTTCCCTTGAATCAACTCACTAATTACCTCTCCATTTTGCACGGCAGGGGTTTCGGGACCTTCGGATGCCTTTACAACTTCAATCTTGAGTTCCTGAACATAATCATATATTTCGCGGGCTTTTTTCTTGATCTCGTCTGCTTTTTCCTTAAAAGGGCCAACTTTAACCGGGTTAACCTGGTAAACGGCATCGAACTGGCTGTATAGTTTATCGTTTTTTAATCGGTAATTCTCTGTGGTTCGCGATAAGCCATTGTCAACTAATACGAAAGCCTCCAAAACTTCAGACGATACGTTTAGGGCAAGCATAGCTGTCAGCACGAGGTACATCATGCCGATCATCTTTTGCCTGGGAGTCTCTTTTCCGTGTGCCATAGGCGTTTAAGTACAGGTATTTTGTTTAAATGCTACTTGCCATTCGATAGCGCATTGATGGCTGTAAGCATGTTACCGTATATGCTATTAAGTGATGCTATATTGCTGTTCAACTTTTCAACGGCAAGCTTGAATTTTTCGGTTTCTTCCACGGTGTAGTTTAACTTCTTCACCATACCATCAACTCCCTGATAAAGCTTTTCAGCTTCCTTGAGTCGCTCATTGGTTTCTTTGAGATGCAGTTCATGAGCAGCATTTAGAGCCGCCATATTCTTATTGAGCTTTTCAAGCTGTTCTTTGTAACCGGTACTTCCATCGGTAATAATGGTTCCATTTACCTTCATGGCTTCGGCAAGTTGCTGATAGGTACTTGCTACCTGAGCAGCCGTTTGGTTGTAGGTATTTGCAAGGCCATCGGCTGAGGTTTTCAGGTTTGTTGCTACGGATTCAGCAGAACCCACAATTCGTTCGCTTACCTTTTGTCCTGCATTTGTAAGCTCTGCCTCAAGATTCTTAACTGATTGGTTTACACCATCCATAAAGTTCTTTCCGCTTTCCGACATCACGCCGGCAGCCTGTTGTATGTTTTGATTAAGGACGTTCATCGATTCATTGAGCGCATGACCGCTTTGTGAGTAGTTTTGAGTGAAGGTATTTACAGACTCAGAGGCTTTAGAAAGTTTTTCGTTGAAGTCTTTTACTACTGCTGATGAATTAGAGATATCGGCGATTTTGCTTGAAGCCTCGCTTAACTTATTCAAACCAGCGCTTACCTTATCAAAAAGAGCGGGGCTTATTTCTGCATTTTCTAGCATCTTGTTAAACTTCTCGGTGAAAATGAGAGCACCGGGAACGCCAACTACTTGTTGGGGTGCAGCGACTGCTGCGGCAGGCTGAGCAACTGGTGCTGCAGGTGCTGCAGGAGCTGTCGGGGCTGCTATTCCACCACCTGCAGGTAATGACGCCAAAACACTTGTAATGATTTGCTGTACATCTTCGGCTGTGAGACCCTGGTTGCGTGAGCGACGATAGCCTGATATTTCTTCCTCTTCGGACATTCCGGTGAGTTCAGGGTATACCAAAGTCCAGTCTACCTCTTCGTGAATGGGTTCAAAAGCTGAAAAGAAGAAGATAATGGATTCTGTACCCATACCCAGGAAGAGCATCGTACCCGCGCCTTTGAGGTGAAGTATCTTGAAAAGCGCACCAAGAATTACCACTGACGCACCCCATCCATATAGGTACTTCATAAAGGTTTTCCATTTCTTGGAGGTTACAATTTCTTCAATATTTATCTTCATAGTTGGAAATGTTTTCAATTGAACATAAAAAGTCTATTTAGCACCCAGGTATGAGCGAACGCATCTGAACCCGATGTAGGATTTTGCAGAATCCTGGTACTCGTATGTACGTTGACCCACCTGCAGAAAGAAGCTGATATCTTTCCATGACCCACCACGAACTACTTTGCGTTTCAGGGCAGGCAAGTCAGATGGTTTAGCATTGTACTTATAGTCAGGGTTCATGTCGTGCATGAAGGAGTAGGCACTTTCGTCGTAGGCGTTAGCAGTCCACTCGGCAACATTACCAGCCATGTCGTAAAGGCCATAATCGTTGGGCTCGTATGTTCCTACAGGAATGGGTATCAACCCACCATCGTCAACGTAGTTACCGCGCAGGGGTTTAAAGTTAGCAAGGAAGCAACCCTCCATGTTGCGGGTATAGGGACCACCCCATGGGTACATGCTATGATTTAGGTTCCCTCGAGCTGCGTATTCCCATTCTGCCTCGGTTGGTAAGCGATAGTCCTGAATGGTAATACCTTCAGGGGCAAGGTACTTGTTTAACAGCTGCGTACGCCATATACAGAATGCTGTTGCCTGTTTCCAGGTTACACCAACAACAGGGTAGTTGTCGAATGCAGGGTGCCAGAAGTAGCTGTTTGTATAAGGTTCGTTAAAGGCATAGGTAAAATCAGCTACCCAGCAGAGAGTATCGGGATAAACGTTTACCTTATCGCGCATGATGAAGCTTTGACGGTTATCCACCTTCACTTTTTCGCCAAGGCTATTGATAACCTCACCCTGATCGTAGCTTAATGTTTCGTAGTTATAACGATTGTGTTTCTGGGCTGCCTGCTTGATATCAATCCAGTAGTACTCGTAAAAAAGCTTGCGGGTGTCAATCTCTTTCCTTCCAAAGAAAGCATCCTCTTTGGAGTAGTACATGGCGTTCAGCGCTTCGCGCTGCTCTTCATCTTCCAAATCGATGGGGACCTCCCAATTCAGTACTGGCGGGTCGAGAGGGTTGCCAAACTCGTCCTCGGTGATCAGGAACTCGTCGTTGATTTCACCAAGTAAACGGCGAGCGATGGAGTCCCTTACGTAGAATACAAACTGCCGGTACTGGTTATTGGTGATTTCAGTTTGGTCCATCCAGAAGGCATCAACCGAAACGGTTTTGGTGGGTGCATTGATGGCCCAAGCCACATCCTGGTCGTTATTACCAAGGGTGAATGAACCCATAGGGATAAAAACCATACCAAGAGGTGTTGGCTCTGTGAAACTTTTCCGTCCTGGAACTCCGGTTAGTTCGCCAGTGTTTCCAGGCCCGCAACCGTAAAGTAGGGCCACCGCAACAGCTATGGAAAGAAATTTTTTCATACGGTTTCGTTTATTAAGCAAATAACGTAATTTTTTTCTTTCAATTGTAAAAAAACTTTATAAAAATCTCAAACTCTTATACTGCTGGGGTGGTTTTTCCTTTTTCAGCTGGAAATTATACCCCAGGAAAAACTCATGTGAACCATCGTTGTAACGGCTTATCTTACTCATACTAAACTCATAAGCATATCCAAACTTGATTCCATTAAAGAGCTCAAATCCAACTAATCCGGTAACTGCCTCCCCTACACGGTATGAAACGCCACCCCAAAACTTTTTATTGTATCGCATAAGGGTGTTTATAGAAAGTTTTGACATTTTAAGGTCGGTATGAACCATAACCGACGGCTCGAACTGCCATGATGGGTTGGAAAGATTAACAACGTATCCTCCTGTGAGATAGTATTGCCGGGTATAGCGAGCTGGTAGAGCAACCTTTGTGATTTTAGCCTGGTTAAGGTGCAGCGCCGATATACCAAAAAACATGTACTCGGTATTATAGTATAGGCCCGTACTTAAATCAAAGTTTATTGCGCTTTCCTTTTTATCGGGAATTGCCTCGTCACTTCCTCCAACCGGGTAGTTCCATTTTGGGTCAAGGGAGTTATTTATGAATCCGGCACCTACTCCAAAACCCAGGTTGCCATTAATTAGTTTTATTTTGAAACGTGCGGCATAGGCTAAGTTTATACCTAAGTCACTGTTAAAACCATACCGGTCATTCAGTATGCTAAGACCAACGCCACTGTTTAGTCCAAATGGTGAAATGGGGGCATTTATACTAACCGTGTTGGTTAAAGGTGCACCTTCGCCAAACCCAACCCACTGCAAACGGCTAAGAACGCCTATTCCAATCATGTTGAGGCTCCCGGCGTATCCCGGGTTAATGGTCATAGGGTTAAAGAGTATATGGTTAAACTGCGGGTCCTGCTGTCCTAAAGCAACAGGTGAAGCTAACAGAAATCCCGAAAACAATGCGCCTATGAAAACCCCAAATACTCTCATCGGTATATTTTGTGGATTGTTTTAAACTATTAAACCGAAAAGTAAAGTAAATAAAAAATTTAGAATCATACAAATTTATTAACAAAATTAGTTTTAGTTAAATGTAAAACACAGTATAGCCTTATACCCGCTTTTTGGTGCCTTGGTTTCCTTTTTTGATTATTTTTTCTTGAGCAGATGCTTTTAGGCTGTGAAAGAGGTAGTTTGGTTAAACGAAAGGCTCTTTATTATTGATTAAAAGGGAAAAGGTGTTCCTAAATTTTTTGTGCCTTTTGGAACCAGCGCAACCAGCGTGGTGGTATATCCTTGCGGCTTGCCATTATGTAATCGTTTGGACTACATCTAACCAGAAGTTTACCACGCTGGACTTTATGACGAGTGGAAATAGGCACTTCAAACCACCAGCTGCCGGTAAGCTCGTTTCGGTAAAAGGTCATCACAATTCCTTCAACATCCACATCAACCACATATTTTTTGTTGTAGGGTGTATTTCTCAGCGGATTTTCTGTTTTCCGGTGGGCAACGGCTTCCAGGTAGTGCCATACCACCTGTGCAGCCAGCTTTGCGGTCAATCTATTACTCTGAATGGATGGGCTAAGGCCAAAAACCCCCAGGAATTTATTCTCTTGTCCTAAACCTGTAAAGCGAGCGAGCAGGCAAATCTCTTCGGCATAGAGCCCATTGGGCGTGGGGTGAGTTGTATCGGGGGCATCGGATGCCCTTACCGAACAAAGGTCGATACTTACCATGTGAGTATCTTTCAGAACAGGTTCAACCTCGGCAGGGTTTCCTCTCAAATTTCCTAACCTTACCACATCGTGCTTTCGACGCTGGACGCGTTCAATGATTTGGGGTGGGCTAAAATATCCTTGTACTCCCAGAAAACAAACATCGAGCAGCTTTTCGTAGGGTTCATCCAGCAACCTATTCATGTAGTTGCCCGCATGAAAATCCTGGGCATCAAAGTCTAAATCTATTCTGTTGTCAATAAGGCCTATCCTTATGAATTGGCGGTATTGGCTAAAGCCCTTGTAAACAAAAAAAGTTAACTCCTGATTTACACCTATTAGTATTAGAGTGGCATTAGCCTTGGCAATGCTGTATGCAATTCCCTCAATGGCCAGGTACTGCTGCGCCAGAGTTAAGCTATCGGGTAAATTTCCTGCATCAATTATTCTGCCTTTTTTGTAGCTGATAGCCGCCAAACCCAATAACTCGTTCCTCACAATATCGGATGTGAGAGAGTTGACGCCAACGATAACAATATCGTTTGGTCCCACCTCCAGGCTGGGGTTTTGGTGCAAGCGAACAACTTGTCCGCCTAAACAATATTTGCGGTTGGCAAAAGAGTACTCGCCAACCGCGTTGGCTTCATTCAGAAGTAAGGTGAGTTCGTGGGCAAGCATTAATGGTTGCTATTTTGTTCGTCCCTTCTTCTTGGTCAATTTCCCCTTATCCTCCTTAGTATCGGCCTCTGCAATTATCTTTAGGCAATCTTCGTAGGAGAGGTTTGCCGGATTAACCCCTTTAGGTAGCTTGTAGTTCTTTTTGGAAAGCGATATGTAGGGCCCCCATCGTCCGTTTAGTATTGATAATTGATCGTTTTCAGGAAAGGTTTTTATCACGCGTTGTGTTTCCTTTAGCTTTCCCTCTTCGATAACCTCAATAGCACGCTCAAGACTGACAGTGAGTGGGTTATCATCCTTTTTGAGCGAGTAGAACTTACCCATATGCCGGATGTATGGCCCGAAACGGCCAACCCCAACCACAACCTCATTGTTATCATACATGCCTAACGTTCGGGGTAACTTAAAGAGCGCCAACGCATCCTCAAGGGTTATGGTTGATATGAGCTGTCCTTTCAGTAGGCTTGCAAACTGGGGTTTTTCCTTCCCACTGGGGTCGTTATCACCAAGTTGAACCAAGGGTCCGAACCGGCCAATACGCACGCTAACCGTTTTACCGGTAGCCGGATCAACTCCCAGAATGCGCTCCCCTTTAGTGTAATCGGATTCTTTGGAGGTTTTTTGCACATTGGTATGGAATGGCTTGTAAAACTCATCTATCATCTTAGTCCATTCCAATTTTCCGTCGGCAATGTCATCGAACTTTTCCTCAACCTGAGCGGTAAAGTTATAGTTTACTATATCCGGAAAGTACTCAACCAAAAAGTCGTTTACAACAATGCCTATATCGCTTGGGAAGAGTTTAGCTTTTTCGGCACCTGTAACCTCAACTTTTTGCGATTGGGTAATTTTTCCCTTTTTTAGCGAAAGGCTCTGATATGGTCTTTCTACTCCCGGCCGGTCCTCTTTAACCACATAGCCACGATTAATAATGGTTGAAATGGTAGGAGCATAGGTTGATGGGCGGCCAATACCGAGCTCTTCCAGCTTTTTAACCAAGCTAGCCTCTGTGTATCTGGGAGGGCGTTGAGTAAACCGCTCGTTGGCAGTTATTTCCTTTGGTTCTAAAAGTTGACCAACCTTTACAACTGGAAGCAACTCCTTAGCCCCTTCCTCGCCATCGTCGTCGGATGATTCAAAGTAAACCTTGAGGAACCCATCAAAAACCATTACCTCGCCGGTAGCGACGAACTGGTAGGACGAGCCCGCAATATCAATGTTAATTGTTGTACGCTCCAGCTGGGCATCGCTCATCTGCGAAGCAAGGGTTCGCTTACGAATTAAATCGTATAGCTTTTGCTCACCGGCAGAACCTGGAACCTTTTCCTTATCAATATAAGTGGGTCGGATTGCCTCGTGAGCCTCCTGGGCACCTTTGATTTTGGTCTTAAACTGACGGGGCTGGTGATACTTTTCGCCAAACTCCCGGGTGATGGTTTCCTTGGCAGCAGCAATGGCCATGGCCGAGAGGTTAACCGAATCGGTACGCATGTAGGTGATATGACCCGACTCGTAGAGTTTTTGGGCAAGGGTCATGGTTTGGGAAACCGAGAACCCGAACTTACGGCTTGCCTCCTGCTGAAGGGTAGAGGTGGTGAACGGTGGCGGCGGCGATTTCTTGGCAGGTTTCTTCACCACCTCCGCAACCTTGAAGGTTGCATGCTTACAATGTTCTAAAAAAGTCTGGGCTTCCTGGAGGGTTGCGAGCTTATCTGATAGCTCAGCCCTAAATTCCGTATCGCCGGAAAATTGTGCAGTCACCTTATAGAACGATGTGCTCCTGAAATCGATGATTTCCCTTTCGCGTTCAACGATCAGCCTCAATGCAACCGACTGCACCCTACCAGCCGATAATGCCGGTTTAACCTTTTTCCATAGTATGGGTGATATCTCAAAGCCTACAAGCCTATCCAGTACCCTCCGCGCTTGCTGTGAATTTACTAAGTTTATATCTATGGAGCGGGGATTCTGAATGGCCTGCTGAATAGCATTCTTGGTAATTTCATGAAAAACTATTCGCTTTGTTTTTTTTGGGTCGAGCTTAAGCACCTCTGCCAGGTGCCAGGCAATTGCTTCTCCTTCGCGGTCTTCATCGGATGCCAACCAAACCGTCTCGGCTTCGGCAACCGCTTTTTTTAGCTCTTCAACAACTTTCTTCTTATCATCGCTTATGATGTACTCGGGTTTATAGTTTTTTTTGAGATCAACGCCCAGCTTATTCTTAGAAAGATCACGGATATGACCAAAACTCGACTTTACAACAAAATCTTTACCCAAAAACTTTTCGATGGTTTTGGCCTTAGCCGGCGACTCAACTATTACAAGGTTAGGTATCATACCTTTAAATATAGATGATGAATTTGGCACAAAGTAAAGAAATTGAGATGGTTTGAGCAAAATTATGTTAATGTATTAAGTCAGAAAATATTGTTTAGTTCTGTTTTCCTGTAAATTAGCGTGGCGATGTATCGGAACTTATACGGTATCATTATATTATTACGTACCATTATTAATGCTAACTTTACAGGCAATGTTTACTCTTTTTCTCAAAACTTACAATAATGAAACTAAATGATCCTAAACTAGTTAGAAAGTTTAAGCTTTGGTTTTGGGGCATACTGGCTTTCGGTTTTCTTTTTACTGTTACCCTGTTCATTCTGATTGGATTGGAATTTTTTGGCCCGATGCCCACCTTTAAACAGCTCGAAAACCCTAAAAGCAATATAGCATCGGAGGTAATTTCGGAGGATAATATTGTTCTAGGGAGCATTTACAGGGAATATCGAAGTTTTGTTGATTATAATGAAATCTCTCCAAATGTCATTAATGCCCTTATTGCCACCGAGGATGCCAGGTTTCATGGGCATAGCGGAATTGACTTCAGGGGCTTAGGCAGGGTAATGTTTAAAACCGTACTATTCGGAAAACGAAACGCAGGTGGAGGTAGCACTATCACCCAGCAGCTTGCCAAAAATCTTTTTCCGCGCGATTTAACCGGTCAGGAAAATGCGTTTATCCGAACCGTGAAGCTGGTAATAACAAAATTCAAGGAGTGGATAACCGCCGTTAAGCTGGAACGAAACTACACCAAGGAAGAAATAGCCTCCATGTACCTCAACGTGGTTGAGTTTGGAAGCAACTCGTTCGGAATAAAAGCTGCTGCAAAAACGTTTTTCAACACCACGCCCGATTCAATCACCGTAGAGCAGGCTGCACTCCTTGTTGGAGTGGTAAACGCACCCACAAGGTACAGCCCGGTTCGCAACCCGGAACGGGCAATCCAGCGCCGAAATGTGGTTCTGGGGCAAATGAGGAAGTATGGGTATATCACCCAGAGTCAGTTTGATTCGCTCTCGAAACTCCCACTGAATCTAAAATTTCAGGCGCAGGATCATAACCAAGGTTCGGCTACCTATTTTAGAGAGATGCTCCGTTTGTTTATGACAGCCCGTAAGCCTGAACCCCGGCGCTACTACTCCAAACAGATGTACCAGGAAGATTCCCTGCTTTGGGAAACAAACCCGCTTTACGGGTGGTGCAACAAGAACACTAAACCCGACGGAACACCCTACAACATATACACCGATGGGTTAAAGATTTACACTACCATTAATTCCCGGATGCAGCAGTATGCTGAGGATGCGCTCGTTAGCCATCTGAAAAACGAACTGCAACCAGTGCTGGACAAGGAGATTAAAGCGCGAGGCGGAAGGCTTTTTTACGATATCACCACGGAACAGGCTGACCAGATTATATACCTGGCCATGCGCCAAACCGATAGGTACAGAGGACTTGTTGCTTCGGGAGCAACCCGCGATAGCATAATGGCCAACTTTAACGAGAAAATACCGATGCGGATTTTCACCTGGAGGGGAGAACGCGATACCATCATGTCGCCCCTTGACTCCATTCGACACTATAAGCGTTTCCTGCGATCGAGCTTCATGGCCATGGACCCTCACAACGGGCATATCAGGGCTTACGTGGGTGGACCCGATTTCCGCCATTTTAAGTACGACATGGTACGACAAGGGAAACGCCAGGTGGGTTCAACCATCAAACCATTCCTTTACACCCTTGCCATGCAGGAAGGCTACTCGCCTTGTACTATGGTTCCCAATGTTACCCAGACCTTTGTGGTGGGCGATACCATTTGGACTCCAAAAAACTCTGGAAATTCAAAGTATGACGGTATGATGGTTACCCTCAAATGGGGATTAGCCAACTCCGTAAACAACATCTCGGCTTGGCTGATGAAGCAATTCTCGCCCGAAGCCGTTGTTGAAATGATTAAACGACTTGGTATTAAAAGCAAAGTGGATCCCGTTTACTCAATCTTTTTAGGTACCTTTGATTTCAGCCTTTACGAGATGGTGGGAGCATACGGGACATTTGTCAATAAGGGAGTATTTGTAGAACCAATATTCGTGACCCGTATCGAGGACCGTAACGGAAACGTGCTGGCTACCTTCAACACCCGAAAGGAGGAGGCCATCAGCGAGCAAACCGCTTTCCTCATGGTAAACCTTCTGGAGGGCGTTGTAAACCAGGGTACAGGGGTACGCCTACGATATAAATACCAATTACCCGGTAGAATTGGCGGAAAAACTGGTACCACCCAGAACCATTCCGATGGATGGTTTATGGGCATTACACCAAATCTGGTTGCCGGAGTTTGGACAGGAGCCGAGGATAGATCCGTTCACTTTCAGAACCTGGCTTTTGGTCAGGGTGCAAACATGGCTTTGCCTATTTACGCCACTTTCCTGCAAAAGGTTTACTCCGACCCTTCGCTTGGTGTATCACCAAACGATGATTGGCAACGACCTGTGATAGGGGGGAATATCAACTTAAATTGCGAAAACAGGCAAGATTTCGAAATCAACGAAATAGAATTTTTCTAAAAGTTTTTTCCGGGTATTGCATCTACTAGCTGCTTGGTATAATGGCTTTGGGGGTTGTTGAACACCTGTTCGACTGCCCCTTCCTCTTCAATATATCCATTCCTGAGCACAATGACCCTGTTGCAAATGTTGCGAACAATAGATAAATCGTGCGAAATAAACAGGTAGGTTAATCCCAGCTGCTCCTTTAATTGCTGAAGTAAATCGAGCATTTGCGATTGGGTTGAAACATCCAGCGCCGATAGGATCTCGTCGCATACCAAAACTTTGGGTTTCAGCATAAGTGCTCTGGCTATTACAATTCGCTGGCGCTGACCGCCCGAAAACTCGTGGGGGTATCTGTTTAAACTGTCCGATGGAAGATTTACAGTATGCAGGAGCTGCAAAGCCGCATCCAGTGCCATGGTCTTGCCGCCAAGGCGGTGGTACAGAAATGGCTCCATTAGGGTTTGCCCGATTGTTAACCTCGGATTTAGCGAAGAGTATGGGTCCTGGAATATCAGCTGAACCTCACGCCTGAACCGTTGTAACCATTTACCCGAAAGGGTGTTCAGTGCCATCCCTTCATACTCAATCAGACCGCTCTTTGCATCGATTAGTTTTAAAAGCGTTCGGCCAATGGTGCTTTTACCGGAGCCCGACTCACCCACCAAACCAAGGGTTTCGCCATTAAATAGTGTAAACGATATGTTTTTTAAAGCTACAAATCCCTTGCTAAACCAACCCGGGCTCTCATACTCAACCATTGCAGAGCTAACTGTAAAAATCGGTTTAAAGTCATCGCTCACAAAAGTTTTCACCGATGTTTTGCTTAGCTTCTCTCTGAAATCAATCAGCTGCTTTGTGTAGGGATGCTTTGGGTTTTGAAGTATCTGGCTCACACTCCCATGTTCTACCAACCTACCCTGCTGCATCACCATAACCCTATCAGCTACCTCAGAGATAACGGCCAAATCGTGCGATATAAAGATTATGCCTATATTATGCTTGTTACGTATTTCCTTTAGCAGCTGCAGAATACCTTTCTGAACGGTTACGTCGAGAGCGGTAGTGGGCTCATCGGCAATCAATAGCTTTGGATTTCCTGCAAGCGCCATGGCTATCATAACCCGTTGCTTTTGGCCACCGCTGAGCTGGTGGGGGTAGCTACGGAAAATTTTTAGGGGGTCGGGCAGCTGCATTTCCGCCAAAAGCTCAAGGCACCTGGCTTTAGCCTGTTTCCCCTTTGCCATGGTGTGCAGCCGAACGGCTTCCAGTAACTGTTTTCCACAAGTCATTGAAGGGTTTAGCGATGTTTGGGGCTCCTGAAAAATCATGGCCATGCTACGCCCTCTGAGCTGCTCATGCTGCGCTTCAGATACTTCGGTAAGATTAACGGTAGTTGACCCTGTTTGAAACAAAGCGACACCCTTTGAGACCTTTGCATTAGGTGGCAGTAAGCCCATTAGGGCTAATGATGTTACCGATTTGCCCGAACCCGATTCGCCTACAAATCCCAGAATTTCGCCGGGCATTAACTCAAAACCGACATCGGAAACCACCTCCCGGCAACCAAACACGATGCTTAAATCCGATACCCTTAGCATTAAATATCGATATTGAAGTTTCCGCCAAGTAAGGCTTCGCCAAGCATGTATCCATGGGCGGTTGCGTATATGATGGAACGGGTTGCGCCTGAGCAATCGCCTATGAACTTAAGTTGCTGCAAAACCTGATTGTTCAGGCGGTTTGAGTAGAATTTTATTTCGGGGGCATAAACCAGGTTGTCGTTGTTGGCCACCCCGGGAACTACAGCGTTCAGGTTTTCGATAAAATCAATGATGCTTTCAATGATTCGCCTGGGGAAAGCTAGGTTAATATCACCTAGAATGAACTTTTCCGGTTCCAGGGTGGGATGCACCCTGTAAAGATTTTTGGTTCGCTTTGATTCCTTGAAGTGGCTGTAGGTTTGCAGTATCACCTTCCCTTCACCGGCTAATAGGTTCGATAGCTTGGCGATATAGGAACCATACCCTATGGGATCGTTAAAGGGTTCGGTTAGCACCAGTGATGCAAGTATGGCAAAGTTAGTATTACTACTCTTCTCCCGCATTTTAGCATGGCCGTTTACAGTAGTAAAATCGCCATAGTTCTCGGTAACCACATAACCCGAAGGGTTATTGCAGAAAGTGCGGACCATGTAGCCGGTGCGGCTTTTGAACTTCACCTTGAACTCATACATCTCGCGGTTCAGCTCATCTACAATGTGGTTTGGCAATTCGTAGCGAATACCCAAATCAACCTTTGTGTTGTTTTTAACCAACTCAGGGTAGAGTGAGATTGTTTTATTGATAAGCTTATGTCCGCTCCGCCCAACCGCCAAAATAGCCAAATCGAATTCTTCGGAATTATTCAGTAGTACCCCCTTACTGGTAACCCCTAAATCTGTTACCTCAAGGCTAAAGTGAAAGGTGATGTTTTTGGAACGGCTAAACTGGTCGTAAATGTTACATAGAACCTCTTTTAGCTGATCGGTGCCGATGTGAAAAAAATCTGACGATACGGGTAAAAATCCTTTTTCGTAGAATTTCCGGTAGTAGGCCTCTGACGCAAAAGACCGTCCCTTTTCAACCTGCTTCCCATCGGTAAAGTTGATGTAGTAATCAACAAATCGGCGTTGCAGCAAGGGGTCGATGTAAATATCACCACCCATTTCAGTGGATACGAACAGCTTTCCGTCGGCTCTGATACCTGATATGCTTGAAGAGAATATATCCTTACTTTTTTCAAACACATGGATTTGATGATCGGAATCCTTAAGTCTTTCGAGCAAACCAATGGCTGCAGCACCAAAACCTATTACCGCAATCTTCATAAATCTAATCAATTGATTCTCTTCCGAAAAGATTTCTTACCAGTTCCTCAATCCTTCCGATAGGAACTATTTTGCAGTTCTTTGATGAGGTTTCAAGACCCTTTGTGTTGTACCTGGAAACAAACATGCGGGTCATGCCCAGCTTATTGGCTTCGGCCACGCGCTGATCTAACCGGTTAACCGGGCGTATTTCGCCCGACAGTCCAACCTCGGCGGCGAAACAGGTTGTACCGGCTATGGCTACGTCGAGGGTTGAGGATAGTATGGCAGCAATAACTGCCAAATCAATAGCGGGGTCGTTTACTTTAAGGCCACCGGCAATATTCAGAAAAACATCCTTGTTGGCTAACCTAAAGCCTGCTCTACGTTCAAGCACGGCCAGTAACATGTTTAGCCTGCGCTGGTCGAAACCCGTTGTAGAACGCTGAGGTGTTCCATAAACAGCGGTGCTTACCAGGGCCTGCGTTTCAATGAGGAAAGGACGAGCACCATCAATTGTTGCAGCAACAGCTATTCCACTCAGCAGCTCATCACGATGAGAGAGGAGTATCTCCGACGGGTTTGTAACCTCAACCAGTCCGCTGCCCTGCATTTCAAAAATGCCAATCTCCGATGTTGAACCAAACCGATTCTTTGAAGAGCGAAGAATGCGGTACAGATAATTCTGATCGCCTTCAAACTGCAGTACTACATCCACGATATGCTCCAGCACCTTTGGACCTGCGATGCTGCCATCCTTGGTGATGTGACCGATTAGTATAACGGGCACACCCGTAGTCTTTGCATATCGCAAAAGTGCGGCAGCGGTTTCGCGGATTTGCGAAACGCTTCCGGGCGATGATTCGATGGTATCGGTATAAAGGGTTTGAATGGAATCGACCACTACCAGATCGGGCGAAACATTTTCGACCTGGGTAAGGATATTTTCCAGTAGGGTTTCGTTCAGTATCAGGCAATCCTGATTGGATGGGTTAATCCTATCTGCCCGGAGCTTAACCTGTCGGGCACTCTCCTCACCTGAAATGTACAGTACCTTCTGGTTATGCATACCCAGAGCCAGCTGCAATGCCAGGGTCGATTTACCAATGCCTGGCTCACCCCCCAGTAGCAACAACGAACCCGGAACGATTCCTCCCCCGAGAATGCGGTTCAGCTCCCCTATCCGGGTGTTCATTCGCCTCTCGTTACTCGACTCAATCTCCCTTAGGGGTTTGGGAATGGCGTTACGCGATACATCAACCAGTCCGGGGCGTTTCTTACTTTCCTGCGTTATACGCTCCTCCACGTAAGTGTTCCACTCGTTACACGAGGGGCACTTGCCAAGCCATTTTACTGATTCGGCTCCACAGTTCTGACAAACGTAAACCGTTTTGGTTTTAGCCACTACCTGTATTTTGTTAGGATATCCTCGATGCTGGTACTGCTACCGCTATAAATTTTAAAATCGCCATTCCATCCTTTAACAATTTCCAGCGCTTTTTTATCGGCTTCGGAGGCGTGTGCACAGCATACTGCCACTTTGGGGCGAGCTCTACGAAGAAACTCTTCAAGCCCCTCTTCGCAGACGTAAACAGCAGAAACCAGCTGATGTGCCGATACCATGGCAGCGCGTTGCTCCTGGGTAAACACCGGAAGGAGTTCTCCTTTTTCTTTCTTCACCTCGGAATCAGCCTTAATGCCAACCACCACCTCCTGCCCTTGCTCGGCAGCAAAGGTAATCAGGTTGAACACAGAGGGATGGAAAACATCGAACGTTCCGTAAAGGGCTACTACTGAACGATTCTTGAAATTCCAGAAGGCAAGCATTCGGTCAAACTCAACTCCGCTTAAAACTTTCCGGGTTAAAATATCACTTTTCTCCATAAAACAGAATTTTGTATTATATCAGGGTAAAGATAAAGCATTTATGTATTTATTATCCTTAGCTGATAAGGATATATCGGGTACAATGGTTATCTATCGCATTAATCTTATCAATTTTCTTGCTTGTTGTTCGTTCGAGTAGTTTTGGAGGATTCTCTTTCGAATCTCTAACTCTTTAGCCTCAAAGGGCTCTTTCATTGTTTGGTTTATGAGTTCAATAAACCCTTCAGGTCCATCAGCAACCCTACATAAAACCTCCAGACCCGTTCCCTGAACCATAGGTGAGTTACAAATACAGAAACGACCTCTGTACAGCGAGTACAGCAGTTTTAACTTAAAACCTTGGGGATATAGGGAATGCATTAGGTTGATATGGGCATTCGCAATAAGATTATCCATTTGAGCAAGGTCAGGGTTAGCCACAATGCTCACGTTAGGCAGATTTTTAGAGAATTTTAGAATCTTGTTGCTTGGGTTTTTCCCTGCAATAATCACCCTGTGCGGTAGCCTGTTAACAATGGTGCTTAAAAGCCATTGCACACTCGATACGTTTTCGGCCACCGATAAATCGGTCTGTATCAGAATGTAGGAACCCTTTCCGCCATCTATCTGAACTTCACGGAAGGGATGAAAGGGTGTAACCAGCTCAACCGGTATCCCGTAGCGTGAGAAGTAATGCCTGTCGTTTTCGGAAATGGCTGCAATAGCAGAGGCTTTCCACATTACGCTCTCGTACTTAGCCAGCTTATCGACCTCGGTGGAGAAAAAACGTTTTTTAAAAACATTCCTTTCGGTATGTGCCAATCCCCGGTAATAGTGATGCTCAACATTGTGCGTACGCACAACTATTTTCCGGTCTCCAAGTTCTCCGGTATAAAGAGGGAAGGTGCAATGCAACCCTTCCAGCAAAACCGGGTACGGGTTTTTCCGGAGGTTCACAATGAGCTGACTGTTGGCTCTGCTCCTGACTATAAAAGGTAACGACGAAAGGTAGTACAGTGGGCTTAACCTTCGGGGGTAGTAATGTGCACTGGCACAGAACCTTTCAAGCTCTGCAGACCTACCTCTGCCTCCATACTCAAAACAATGCAGATGAACAGATACTCCCAGCTCCGAGAGGGTTTTGATTTTATAGTAAACGTCTATTACTCCTCCATAATTCGGAGGATATGGTATGTTGAACGCTACCAGGTTGATATCCATACCCCGAAGATAGGTATTTTCGGGTAACAACAATACATTATCCGATCCAGTGCAATCAAGAGTTTAACCATAAACATTCAGATTATTGTATCCGCCAGTCGAACTTTTTCACTATACCCGTAGTATTTTCCTGAATTGTTGAATAAATTAGCAGTGCTGATTTTTTGATCATGGAGAGTAAGGATAAAAAAGATGAAAAAAGTGCACTGATAGTTAATCCTGGTATTGAACAGCCGCCAATTGTAAACGAGGATGCCATAAAACGTTACAAAGCGAAGAAGCGCAAGCCGCTTAGCATCGACGAGTATATGGATGGCATACGAAACGGGAATATTCCCATACTGAGCCAGGCCATTACTTTGCTTGAAAGCTCGTTGCCCCAACACCAGGAATTGGCCAGGGAACTGGTAGAACGTTGCTTACCCCATTCAGGCAAATCAATCAGAATTGGGATTACCGGTGTTCCCGGCGTTGGCAAGAGCACCTTTATCGAAGCACTCGGAAGCACTATTACCAACCAGGGCCATAGGCTTGCCGTTCTGGCTGTTGATCCCAGCAGCGAACGGAGCAAGGGTAGCATACTGGGCGATAAAACCCGGATGGAAACGTTAAGCGCCGACCCCAACGCATTCATCAGGCCTTCGCCCTCGGCGGGATCGCTGGGGGGGGTTGCCCGTAAAACACGCGAAACGGTCATTCTGTGCGAGGCGGCCGGTTTCGATACCGTCTTCATTGAAACGGTTGGGGTTGGACAAAGCGAGGTGGCAGTCCACTCCATGGTCGATTTCTTCCTGCTGCTTATGCTAGCCGGTGCCGGCGATGAGCTTCAGGGCATTAAACGCGGCATCATGGAAATGGCCGACCTGATTGCCATAACCAAAGCCGATGGTAATAACGTGGAAAAAGCAAAGCTGGCACAGGCCGAGTACCAGAATGCCCTTCACCTTTTCCCCGCCACCGAATCGGGATGGGTGCCCAAAGCCGTTACCTGCTCTTCGCTCTATAAAACCGGAATAACCGAAATATGGCAAGCCATAAACGAATACGTTACACTCGTAAAGGCAAACGGATACTTTACCCGTCGGCGAAGCCAACAAGCCAAATACTGGATGTACGAAACCATTAACGAGGAGCTGAAAAACCGATTCTACCATAGTAGCTCCATCAGCACCATGGTTAAATGGATTGAACATGAAGTGGTTCACAACAAGTTGAGCTCCTTTGCCGCAGCACAAAAACTACTCGACGAATACTTTAAGCAGAACCAGAGTAAGGATATAGAAAACCCATGACCTTTGAACAGATTAAACATACATTAAGCCACTACACAGTTGGAATTGCAGGTGCCGGAGGCCTTGGAAGCAATATTGCCATGCACCTGACCCGGGTGGGAATTGGGAAACTTATTATCGCCGATTTTGATGTGGTTCAGGAAAGCAACCTCAACCGCCAGTTCTACTTCAGGCATCAGCTGGGAATAAAAAAAGTGGTAGCCCTAAAAGCCAACCTGTTAGCCATCAATCCGCTGCTTCAACTTGAAATTCACGACATAAGGCTTGATTCCCAAAGCATAACAAGCATTTTTCAGAAAGTCGATGTGATGGTTGAAGCCTTTGATAGAGCTGAAATGAAAGAAGTTATCGTTGAGGTTTTTCAAACCGAGTTTCCTGAAATCCCACTGGTTATGGGGAACGGAATGGCTGGTTGGGGTAAATCGAACCAAATGCGGGTGCAGCAGCTTGGTAACTTGTACGTTTGCGGCGATGGCGTATCGGAAATTGCCGATGACCTGCCACCCCTTTCGCCACGAGTAGGAATATGTGCAGCCATGCAGGCCAACGTGGTATTGAACATTTTGCTGGAAAACAGATACGAGCCGTAACATCTATTAAATGCGCATTCCCCTTCATCTCATTCACGCTAAACAATCAATCGGTTACACAATTTCCAAAGAAAAGTAATCGTTTTAACCCTTATCTTTGCAACAAACCAAAAAGTTAAGCCATGTTTTCAGGAATAGTTGAAGAACCCGCCAAAGTAGTTGCTCTTACCAAAGAAAAGGAAAACCTGCACATCACCCTAACCTGTTCCTTTGTAAAGGAGCTAAAGATTGACCAAAGCATATCGCACAACGGGGTTTGCCTGACAGTTGTCCGGAAAGATGATGATACATATACCGTGACAGCCATCAAGGAAACATTAGAAAAGTCGAATCTTGGGCTTCTGAAGGTAGGCGACAAGGTGAACCTGGAACGGAGCATGAAAATCGATAGCCTGCTCGATGGCCATCTGGTTCAGGGGCATGTTGACCAAACCGCAGTATGCACCGATGTTCGAGAAGCAGAAGGCAGCTGGTACTATACCTTTGAGTACGATCCCTCAAAAGGAAACATCACCGTTGAAAAAGGTTCCGTTGCGGTTAACGGTGTAAGCTTAACGGTGGTTAATTCCCGCGAAAACTCGTTTCAGGTTGCCATTATCCCTTACACCTACGAACACACCAATTTTCACGAAATTAAAAAGGGTGCCGTGGTTAACCTGGAGTTCGACATTGTGGGTAAGTATATAACCAAAATACTTAAACAATACCTCGACTCGGGACAGCTGAACCGGCTTACAGGAAACCGCTAAGCTATGATCACCAAGAAGCTGGTTGAGACCCCAAGAACCCTATCGCTACTGTTGGCAACCATAGTAAGCCTTTTAGCGGTTATTGGCCTACTGGTTCTCACCACTGTTGGCAGTAACCCGGGTGTACTGGTGCTAATAGCGTTCACCCTTTTTGTTTTCACCATCACCTTCCTCTGCAGCCTGATGCTGGTCAACCTTTTTGTCTCCAAAAAGATCAAACCCCTTTACAAAGTTTTGTATAGTGTTGATGCGGCAAATACTGATATTATTGATGAGATTGACCAAAACCAATTGATGCAACGGTTGCAGTACGACCTAAGGATTTGGGCTGAATCCAAAACCGATGAGATTGACCGTCTGAAGCAGATGGAGAGGTACCGGAAGGAGTTCCTGGGAAACGTTTCGCATGAGCTGAAAACACCCATATTTAACATACAAGGGTATGTGCTAACGCTGCTCGATGGGGGCTTGGAGGATCCTTCCATCAACCGCCTGTACCTTGAACGAACGGAAAAGAGCATAAACAGGCTGATTGGCATAGTTGAGGATTTGGAAGTGATTACTAAGCTGGAGGCCGGGGAACTTCAGCTCAACCTGGAGCGCTTCAACATCGTAGGATTGGTGGAGGAAACTTTTGATGCACTGGAAAGGCGTGCGAAAAGCCGAAACATCACCCTAAAACTCGACAAGGAGTATGGTAAGCCCGTTTGGGTGTATGCCGATAAAAAAAGGATTTCCCAGGTTCTTTACAACCTGATCATCAACTCCATCAACTATGGCAAGGTTGACGGAACCACCACCGTTTCGTTCTCCGATATCGGTACGCGCATACAGGTTGAGGTAAACGATAACGGTATTGGTATCGACCAGAAGGACCTACCCCGTATCTTCGAACGCTTCTACCGGGTGGATAAAAGCCGCTCGCGCGACCAAGGGGGAACCGGCCTTGGACTGGCCATTGTGAAACACATTATTGAAGGGCACCGGCAAGTGATTGGGGTACGCAGCAACCTCAACCAGGGAACAACGTTTAGTTTTACACTCGATAAGCCCGGCAAGTAAATTTCCCGGAGTTCTCAAACAACTCCCCCTCCCCCATATTTAATCGGGGAAACACGCGGTGCAGCTATCTGTGTTCAACCTAGTATTCTATGATCCTGCTTCTGGTTCTATCCAAAGTAGGGTAAAGTTCGTAGCGAATTGCTTGGTAGTCAATTAAAACCCCATCGGAATTGTACAGCGATATGAACTTAAGCATGTTCTTCTCGTTGTATTCCAAGGTTTTTCGGGTAATCAGGTTGCCCTCGGCTGAAAGTTCCTCCACCACGCTGAGCAATCCCTTGCTGTTATACTCGTAACGAAATTGGTTAACCTGTTTGCGTCCATCGGAATACAAAAGGGTTATCGTTTCCGATATTTTCTGGTTTTGCGGGTTGTAAACGGGAACACAGGTTTTGCTCATGATAGAGTCGATCGGCACATATCCTTTTTGGGCTTTAACCCTACGGGTGAGCTCCGTTCCCTGAGCATCGTATACCGATTGCGTGCTGTACACACGTTTTCCCTTACTGTTTCTGGCTTCAACCTGTACAGGTAATCTGTTCTGATACTTAAATGTTAGCGTTACGTAGTGAACCGTATCGCCTGGCGATACCATGTAAACCTTTTGTGTGGCCACCAGAGAATCGGGGGTGTAGGTAAAAAGGCTGAAGCGAAAAAGCTTCTCGTTGGCAAACTCATCGGTTCTGACTATCTGCTTACCTTCAAAGGTATGCCAGATGTGCCTGTAAACTACCTGGGTTTCGTAGTCGCGGTAGAGAATGGTGTGAAGCCTGTCCAATGAGTCCTTTATCTCCTGCTTGATTGCACGGCTATTTATGGTGCGTTTGCCATCCTGTATCTCATACCTACTGGTAACCGCTACTCGCCTTACATTTTGAGGTGGGCGGTTCTGACCCCTGGCATCCACCACCAGCAAGACAAGCAACGCAGCAGCAAAAGTTAAGTTGATGTGCCTCATAACGGTTGAAGTTTAACACCATGCAATTTAGGTAAAATTAGCAAAAAATGTAATCCGTAGGATGAATAATCCCCTTCCTTTAAAACCTAAAACTCCTTCAGCTTGATGTCCTTAACCCTAAACTGAACCGTGGCAACTCCACGGAAAACATTCTCATATAATGAGAAACACACATCAAAGGGTTGACCATTATGTATGGGTCGGTAGTGTTCTGCCATCTGAAAGGCTATGGCGTTGAACTTGGCATTGCTCCCATCCTGAACCAGGGTCAGCTTAAGGTGCTCCTTGTCGGTTCCCACCAAGCGGCCTTCACCATTATCGCGTACATTTTCGGCGACAAAAACCGGCGACATGTTCCCTGGACCAAAGGGTTGAAACTGCTTGATCAGGGAGAAAAACCTATCAGTAATATCGTCGAGCCGGATGCGAGCGTCGATATCAATTTGTGGCGTTAGCATCTCGGGGGTGATGGTTCGGCTTACATGTTCCTCAAAGCGTCTGCGGAACTCCTCAACCCTATCAACCTTCATGGTTAAACCTGCGGCATACATATGTCCCCCAAAATTTTCCAGCAGATCGGAGCAGGCCTCAATGGCCTGGTAAAGGTCATACCCCTGAACCGAACGGGCTGAGCCCGTGGCCAAATCACCCGATTGGGTGAGCACCACAGTGGGCCGGTAGTAGGTTTCAATCAGGCGCGAGGCCACAATCCCCACAACCCCCTTGTGCCATGTTGGGTTAAACAGCACGGTGGAGAAGCTATGCTGTAAACGGGTATCGGAAGCAATCATCCTTAGCGCCTCATGGGTGATGTTCCTGTCCACATTCTTGCGGTCGTTGTTGCAGGAGTCAATAACCGCACCTACCTCAAAGGCCACGCTGTCATCGGTTGCGCAAAGCAGGTCAACTGCGGTTTTCCCCGATTCCATTCTCCCGGCGGCATTTATGCGGGGACCTATACGGAAAACTATATCATCAATGGCTATCTTCTGGTTATCGATACCTGCAATGCGTATGATGGATTTTAACCCCCGACTGGGATTGTTGTTAAGCTTTTCAAGGCCGAAGTAGGCTAATACCCTATTCTCGTCCACAATTGGAACAATATCCGAAGCTATGCTCACAGCCACCAGGTCGATATGTTGGTAAAGGTCATCCTCCGGGATGCCGTTTTTCCTGCAATAGCCCTGAAGCAGCTTAAAGCCAACACCGCAACCCGACAACTCCTTAAATGGGTAATTGCAATCGGCTCGTTTGGGATCCAGAACTGCCACAGCATCGGGTATCCGCTCGCCGGGAAGGTGATGATCGCAGATAATGAAATCGATGTGGCGCTGAGTGGCATAGCTCACTTTTTCAACAGCTTTAATACCGCAATCCAGGGCGACAATGAGGGAGTACCCGTTTTCAAAAGCGAAATCGATACCTTTGTAGGAAACCCCGTAACCCTCGTTGTACCTATCGGGTATGTAGTAGCCAATCTTTGAGTAGCGTTTCCTGAAAAAGGAGTACATCAGCGCCACGGCAGTAGTACCGTCAACATCATAGTCGCCGTAAAAAAGTACTGATTCACCACGCCTGATTGCCTGGTCAATCCGGTTCACGGCCATATCCATGTCCTTCATCAGGAACGGGTCGTACAAATCGCTGAGCGAAGGGCGAAAAAACCGCTTAGCCTCATCGAAAGTGGTAACACCGCGTTGAAAGAGCAGCGATGCAATGGTATCGGTAACGTTAATTTCTCTGGCTAAAGCACTAACCTGTGCAGGATCGCCCGGATCCTTGAAAACCCATCGTTTTTCCATTTCATCATTTTTTAAAAGGTTAAGCGATCTGTAATGGCTTACGGTCGCATGTGAAATGGAACCGACGAGCAAAATGGTCAAGGAGCCTCTCCTTAACCTCATCAATATTCAGCTGAGCGTTAAGTTCTACCTGCATGGAGGTAACGCCCTTATCGATAAAACCACAGGGGTTGATGTACCTGAAGTAGTCCAGGTTGGTGTTAACATTAAATGCAAGCCCGTGCATGGTAACAAAACGGCTGGCCCTTACGCCGATGGCGCAAATTTTTCGTTCACGACCCATAACACCGGGATCGAGCCACACTCCGGTAGCTCCCTCCAGCCGGTCAGCTTTAATGCCGTAATCGCTCAGGCAATCAATCACCACCTGTTCAAGCAGGTGGATATACGATTTAAGCGTTAGGCCAAAGGCCTCGAGGTTCAGAATGGGGTAGGCTACAATTTGTCCGGGGCCATGATAGGTAATATCGCCCCCACGGTTGATGTGGTAGAATGATGCGTTAATCCGTTTCAGCATCTCCTCGGGTATTAGCAGGTTGGCGTTCTCGCCACTTTTCCCTAATGTGTAAACATGCGGGTGTTCACAGAACAGCAGGTAGTGCAGGCTACCATCGCCCTTTAGCTTACTTTCAGTTACCTGGTTAAAAAGTTTTTCCTGATAATCCCATGCCTCCTTGTAATCAACCGTTCCAAGATCATGAAACTTTACGTTTTGCATTATATTTATTTTTTCTTACTTGCATACCGGGCAAACCATTAATGGTTTGATGTGCAACAACCCCGAACCAGGTGTTTAGCCTTATCGGCATGGTACGATGAGCGTACCAATGGACCCGACTCGGCAAACTCAAATCCTTTCTGCAGGGCTATCTGCTTATACTCCTCAAACTCCTGCGGGGTTACATAGCGTTGAACCGGAAGGTTTTCCGGGCGGGGACGAAGGTACTGGCCAATGGTTACCATCCGGCAACCCACTGACAAGAGGTCGTCTAAAGTCTGAATAATTTCTTCGCGTGTTTCGCCTAAACCAAGCATTATTCCTGACTTTGCCCTAAAACCCTTTTTGGCGATATGTTCCAGAACTGCCAAGCTACGCCTGTAGCTGGCTTTTGTGCGAACCTGAGGGGTAAGCCGCTCTACGGTTTCCAGGTTATGGCCAACTACATCGGGAGCTGACTCAAGAAAAAGATCGAGCAGCTCAGGTTTCCCATCAAAATCGGGTATAAGTACCTCAATGGTGGTTTCAGGGTTTTCGCGCCTGATGGCGTTAATGGTATCGCGCCAGTGCTTTGCTCCATGGTCGGGAAGGTCATCGCGGTCAACCGACGTTATCACACAGTAACTAAGCCCCATGATCTTAACGGTTTGGGCTACGTTTGCGGGTTCATGGGAATTGGGTGGAAGCGGTTTACCTGTAGCGGTGGCGCAGAACTTACATGAACGGGTACAAATATCGCCCAAAATCATCAGGGTGGCTACACCGTTCCCCCAGCACTCTCCAATGTTTGGACACATTCCACTGCTGCATATGGTATGCAGCCCGTGCTTTTTTACCACGGCGTTTACCTGTGCATATCCTTCACCTCCGGGCAACTTTATTTTTAACCATTCTGGTTTTCGCAGCTCACCCATCACCAAAAATTTTCACAAAATAACTAAAAAATTTACACTAAAACGATTAATCGTCGCACAATGTTCTTTTTGTAATTCAATAAACTTTTACCGGTGTTTTCACGATCATGCTCCCTGGTGGAGCGAAAATAAATCCTCTTCCTTTTCAAAACGATAGTCAATCAAACCCAAGGCAGTGAGTGAAACTAAAATCTTTTCTGCCTCAACCATCGACAGAAAACCTAAGCGGCTGAACCGAGGAATGGTTATAACGGAATTCTCTTTTAGGTACTGGATTAGAGTGTTTTCTGCAGGTCCAAAAATGACATTTATTGGTTTCCGGTTTTTTTCTGCTTTCCATATTTTTAGCTGAATAGGTGAGGCCACAACGTTCTCGTCGTTTACCCGGACGTAGGCCTTGAAGTGGCCAGTTTTATCGGGTGCTTTGTGCGGCTTTTTTCGCGATGGTTTCACCTTTACCTCGAGTACAGCTTTACCATTTATCTCCCAACGCACCACCTCAAAGGGTACCTCGGGCTTGCAGTAAAGCTGTGATGCTGCTTCAACCATGTAGAACTCTTCGTCGGAATTTACACCAGTAACATTTCCGTTATCCTTAACCCCAATCAAAAGGGTGCCCCCATTTGTGTTGGCAAAGGCAACCAACGATCGGGCAATCTTACGGGAGTCGTTAATGGAGTGCTTAAAATCAAGCGTTAGCCCCTCGCCCTGCGAAATCAGATTTGCAATGTATCGACTCACGGCAGTAGTAATGGTAACTTTGGTTCAAAACTTAAAACAAACCTTTACTTTCGCCCCATCGGGGCATCTCGATCTCAAAACCAGCCATGGCAAGCGCCCGATCGACTACCGTATCGACCAGGTCGTCAATAGTTTTCGGTTGGTTATAGAATGATGGGCTTGCGGGTAACACTATTGCTCCGGCCTCGGTTAGCTTTATCATGTTCCGCAGATGAATCAAGCTATACGGTAGTTCGCGGGGAACCAGAATTAGCCTTCGGCGTTCCTTTAGCATAACGTCGGCTGCCCGGCCAATCAGGTCGATGCTGACACCCGTGGCAATTCGGGCTAGAGTTCCCATACTGCATGGAATAACCACCATCGCCGAATACCCGGCAGAACCCGATGCCATTGGGGCAAACATATCGGTTGGCTTGTAAACCTTAACCGGATGAGGGAAAAACGCCTCCCGGCGAAGCTCATATTGCCAAACTTTTTCCCCGTTTTCTGAGAAAACTAAAGCAACCTCATCGGGTTGGGGCGTTGCCTCCTGTAGCTTTTGTATAAACCGTAAGGCATACACCGAACCACTAGCCCCCGTAACTGCTACAATAACTTTACTCATAATGCCGGTTTTAACCGATTGCTTTTCTCAAATCCAAAACAAATATAACGCAAATTGGTTGCAGATGCTGATTAACCTTAACACATAAAAAAGCAGTTCGGAATAAGTTAACGAACAATTTCGTAACTTTAGCATGATGTTTGAATGAAATCATATAAAACCCACCGAAATGAGAAGGATTACATCATGCCTAATGGCATTGTTAGCTACAGGTATCGCAAATGCTCAAAAGGCTTCCGATGCCATCAACCTGTTTGCAGTTGACCTGTATCGGAATGTTAATACCGACAAGTCAGAGAACATTGTGTTCTCGCCGCTTAGCATTGCTCCTGCTTTTGGCATGGTTACCCTTGGGGCAAAAGGCGAGACGCTTAACCAGCTGAACAGCACGTTCCACTTTGAAAAGGGTATGGATTTTCACAAATCCATTGGAAGACTGCAACGCTCTATCTTGGAATCATCAACCGATTCGGTCATCATCACTATCACAAACAAGGTATGGCTCCAGAAAAACTACAAAACCCTGTCGGGTTACCGCAAAAACCTGAAAAAAAGCTACAAAGCGCAAATGTATCAGGTTGATTTTATTCAAAATCCAGAGGGTTCGCGCCAAACCATTAACCTCGACATTGAAGCCGATACAAGGGGGCACATCAAGGAACTTCTGCCACAGGGGAGCATATCTGAACTTACCCGATTGGTGCTAACCAACGCCATCTACTTTAAAGGGAAATGGGCACAGCCCTTTGACCCAGGCAAAACCAGCGAAAGGAGTTTTTATGCCAGCCCTGACAACCCAATAAAACACCCATTCATGACAGCCGATAAGACCTTTGGCCTTGCCAAAGGTGATAATTACACGGCTCTTGAGCTGGACTACAAGGATAGCAAGCTTTCCCTAATCATAATCCTACCAAACGAAGCGACCCCGATTGATGAATTCGAAAAGCGATTTACAAACGAGTTATATCGAGAAATTACCGCTAACCTACAACCCCAAAAGGTTTTGGTTTTTGTGCCCAAGTTCACCATTGATTATGGTTTTGCCTTAAAAAAGATTCTTACTCCAATGGGGCTAACCATCCCATTTAGCGATAATGCTGATTTTACCGGGATTTCCGGAAATAAGGATCTGAAAATCTCCGATGCCTTTCATAAGGCTTTCATCGAGGTATCGGAGGAAGGAACAACTGCTGCTGCAGCAACAGCCGTAGTGGTAGTCATGAAATCGATGCCTAACTTCAATGTGTTCGATGCAAACCGACCCTTCATGTTCATACTCAGGCATAAAACTACCAATACGATACTCTTTATTGGCCGCTTTGCCTCGCCAAAGTAAGCTGTTCTTGAAAGTAAAGAAATGCACGCCACTATGCGTGCTTTTTTCTTTTTTATTCAGTTCTGTCCGGCCAATTATATCATTTGGACACCGGTTATTGAATGTCTTTTATGCTCCGTAAAGGGTATAACATCAGTAACCCATGGCTTTAGCCTTAGGCAGCGAATGCTATATCAAAATGCGATACACGCATGAAATTTCACAGAAAACCATGCCCGTTGCATCGCAAAACGATAAATAATCCTAAGAAAAACAGAAAGTTTTTAAGGTAAACCTTTAGTCCATTATGTTTTGGCTAAAGCCAATTGACTCATTATTTATTTGAAACCCCGCCCTAATGGACGGGGTAAAAAAATCTTGCTAAACTCAGTGCTTGTTAGTACAAACCTATATGAAATCAAACACAATTTCTTTCTTCAGTTTGCTACCTGTTTGAGTACTGCTCTTCGTAGTATTTTAGGTAATCGCCGCTTGCCACAGCATTAAGCCATTGCTCATTGGCCAGGTACCATTCTACGGTTTTCTCTAAACCAACATCGAAGGTTAAGGAGGGTTTCCAGCCCAGCTCGCGCTGTATCTTACTGGAATCAATGGCGTAGCGCAGGTCGTGGCCTGCCCTGTCCTTTACAAAGGTAATCAGCTTTTCCGATTCACCCTCGGCTCTGCCCAGCTTCTTGTCCATGATCTTGCATAGCAGCCTGATCAGGTCAATGTTTTTCCACTCATTGTTTCCCCCAATGTTGTATGTGGTACCGGGCTTTGCCTTATGGAATATCAGGTCAATGGCCGCCGCATGGTCTTCCACGTAAAGCCAATCGCGAATATTCTCTCCTTTTCCATAAATGGGAATTGGCTTGCTGTTTTTGATGTTGTTTATGGAGAGCGGTATGAGTTTCTCGGGGAACTGGTTTGGGCCATAGTTGTTTGAGCAGTTCGATACCACTGCAGGCAAACCATAGGTATGATTGTAGGCACGCACCAGATGATCCGACGAAGCTTTGGATGCCGAATACGGGCTTCGGGGATCGTAAGGTGTCTCCTCGGTAAAATAACCCTGGTTACCCAAGCTCCCATATACCTCATCGGTTGATATGTGGTAAAAGAGTTTACCATCAAAATTCCCGCTCCAAAACTTACGGGCTGCATTCAGCAGCACAGTGGTGCCAATTATGTTGGTGCGGATAAATGCCATGGGATCGGTTATCGACCTATCCACATGCGACTCGGCGGCTAAATGGATAACGCCATCAATGGTAAACCTGCCGAATACCGCCTCAACATCGGTCTCGTCAGCAATATCACCCTTAACAAACCTATAATTGGGCTTAGCCTCAACGTCGCTCAGGTTCTGGAGATTTCCCGCGTAAGTAAGCTTATCAAAGTTGATGATCAGGTAATCGGGGTAATGATTCACAAAGCGCCTTACCACATGTGAACCTATGAAGCCGGCACCACCTGTAACTAAAATAACTCGTTTACTCATCAGCTAAAGAGTATTGAAAATTTTTGTAAAGAAAATAAAAAAAGCCATTCATTTTTGCGCAAAGAAAAAAAGTAGCTAAATTTGCACCCACAAATTTGGACGGTTCGTAGCTCAGCTGGTAGAGCACGTGACTCTTAATCATGGGGTCGTGGGTTCGATTCCCACCGAACCGACTAAGCCACCTTAACAGGTGGCTTTTTTATTTGATCCGTAATTTTTCCTATATTTGATTAAAAGTTTCCTTTACCATGGCCGGTATAAAGAAAAGCACCCTCAACTTTCTCGTTGATCTATCAAACAATAACAACCGCGGATGGTTTCAGGCACACCGGGAATGGTTTGAAGAAGCCAAGGCCGATTTCGAAAGCTTTGTTTTTAACCTGATTGCCGGAATCAGACAGTTCGATAGTTCAATAGGAATGATAGAACCCAAGGATTGCATATTTAGAATATACCGCGATGTGAGGTTTTCGGCCAACAAGCTACCCTACAAGGAGAACTTTGGCGCATTCATCGCTCCGGGAGGCCGAAAAAGCAACCTGTGTGGTTACTACATCCACATTCAACCCTCTTCTTCCTTTGCTTCCGGTGGGCTTTACATGGCTCCTCCGACGATTATGAAAGCCGTTCGTCAGAAAATGGTAGATGATCGCAAGGAATTTTTGGAAATTGTTGAAAGTAAGAATTTTAAAGACACCCTCACTTTTGATGGGGTTGAGCAAGCCAAAAGAACTCCTGCCGGCTTTTCATTCGACAAGGAGTTAGATTTTTACCTGAGGCTTAAACACATCACCCCTTCCCTCGATTTTCCTGACAGCAAGGTCATTCAGCCCGGTTTTGAAACTCAGGTGCTCAGAACATTTGAAATCATGAGTCCCCTGATTAAGTTTTTAAACCAAGCAATTGATTAAACCATGAAAGAGCTATTGCTAAGCATACTCATCCTACTCCCCACCCTTCTGAAATCTCAGGTTGGATTTGTACAGGAGGGAAATGCCTCCTACTATGCCGATAGCTTTGAGGGTAAGGTTACAGCATCGGGCGAACGCTACAGCCACCTGAAAGCAACCTGTTCACATGTATCAATCCCTTTTGGGGCAATGGTTAAAATCACCAACCTTGAGAACAACCAAACCGTGATTGCCCGGGTAAATGATAGGGGCCCATTTGTCCCCGACAGGATTATAGACGTTTCAAAGTCGGTGGCTGAGCGTTTGGGTTTCATTGGAAAAGGAATTGTTCGGGTTCGTATCGAGGTTATGGATAATCAGAGTTTATCTGCGCTACCGGAGAACTACCCACCCAAAAATAACCCTGTTACCGAAAAACCTACACCAAATGAAAAAAAGGCTCCGCCTAAAGTTGAAACCAATCAGCAATCTGCAACTCGCGAGAACAATGCTGACCTATTCGCCATACAAATTGAGCGGTACAGTTCAAAAGGATTTTTTATCCAATTGGGCAGCTTTAAAGAGCAAGCAAACCTAATTAGCCTATCTGCTGAAGCACAACAGCTGTTTGGGAAAAAAGTCAACATTCAAGTGGTTAACATTGGCAACGAACGGCTGTTCAAGGTTCTGATTGGCCCCTACAGCTCACGTTCCGATGCAGAGAAAGCTAAGCAAAACGGGCAAACCAGGTATCCAGGATGTTTTATTGTTGATCTTCGGTAATTTTAAAAAAATCATTAATATTGAAATTCTTAACCAACCTACTTTAGTATGAAGAAGTTATTATTGCTTGCACTTGCCGTTATGCTGCTGGTGCCTGTGATGGCGCAGCACCAGGATAAAGTTCTTGGCACCTGGCTTACACAGTATGGCGATTCAAAAGTTACCATTAAGAAGGACGCCAAGGGTAAATTTTACGGTGAAATTACCTGGTTAAAAGAACCCAACCGCGACGGCAAACCCAAGGTTGATGACAAAAACCCCGATCCAAAACTTCAGAGCAGGCCTATAATGGGGCTTCGAATGTTGGATGGTTTTGTTTACAAGGACAACCAGTGGGTTGACGGAACCATATACAACCCCAAGGAGGGTAAAACCTACAAATGCTACATGTGGTTCGACGATGGTAACTACAACAAACTCCATGTGAAAGGCTACATCGGCTTTTCATTTATTGGAAAAGAAGTGGAATGGACCCGGAGTAATTAACGTTGCTATGGGGTAGGTTTTTTTAGAGATATCATCAACCTCTTCTATCCAAACATCTGTACGGTTTGCCACGAGGGGCTAACACAATATGAGGAGGTGCTATGCACCTCCTGCTTGTATCATATACCGCGTACCCGTTTCTGGAATTGGCCCGATAATCCTGTTTCACAAACATTCTGGGGTAGGGTAAACGTCGAAAATGCTTGCTCATTCTTTTTCTTTCGCAAAGGAAGCCGTTACCGAAAGCTCTTGCACATGCTCAAGTATCAGGGGCGCGATGACATTGGGATTTTTCTTGGTAAGCAGTTCGGAATGGAACTATTGAAAAGTGATCTTTATAAACCTATCACCGGTATCATACCCGTTCCCTTGCACCCTAAACGCTTGCGGGAACGCGGCTACAACCAGGCCGAGGTTATTGCTAAGGGCTTATCGGAAAGCATGGGTGTACCCGTTGTCACTGATGTTTTGCTAAGAACCTCTTACACCCAAACCCAAACCAGGAAAACCCGAATTGAGCGAATGAAAAACATGTCGGGGGTTTTTGCTGTTTCTAACCCGGAAAAGATATCCAATGGACACATCCTTCTGGTTGATGATGTTATTACTACCGGCGCCACACTGGAAACATGCACACAAACCTTACTTGAAGCCACAAATGTTAAGGTTAGCATTGCAACGCTTGCCTATGCTTCAAATGTATAGTGGTGTTGGGCAAAGAATATTGATTCTAAAAACATTAAGGCATGGCATAAAATCAGTGAAGCCGAAATTCTCCGTCATTTCATGTAAATCAACCCCCTACTCCTAACTGATTACCTGTACCTGTAGGCAGCTTTACGCAGCCTGTCCATTATGGCAATGCCAATTCCTACTTCGGGAACAGGATCTGCAACGATGTACTCTACATCTGAATCCTCAAAGGCATGAAGTTTCTCGAAGAGATGAGCCGCAGCCTCAACCAAATCGCCACTCTCCGATAGAAACTCTATCCGTTTATATTCACCCGTTGGTTTTCTCCCAAATGCAATATACCCGGCGCGGGTTGGGTCAAACTCCTTTGAGGTTTCACCGGCAATAAAAAGGGGTTTAGTTGGGCTATAGTGCGATTTCAGCAAGCCGGGCGAAACCAACCCGTTTAATGGTTTTTGTGCACCGGAGGGCTTTACAACCCTTACCAAATCGGTATGTGTAATTGCGCCGTGCCTGAGGATAATGAACCCCTCCTCGTCAAGGGTAATTACTGTGGACTCAATACCTACCATGGTTTTACCGCCATCCAGGATGTAGTCAACATCAGGAAGCTGCTTTAACACATGCTCAGCACGTGTGGGGCTAACCCTTCCAAACTTATTTGCGCTTGGTGCAGCAATTACACAGCCTGACTTTGAAATTAGCTCAAGAGCAATGGGATGGTT